>CAZJGV010000095.1:0-9091 GCA_964545615.1 uncultured Pelotomaculum sp. | reverse complement strand
AAAAAGCGCTTTACGCCGTGGAACGTACAAGTTAAATAAAAATATTTTTTTTTACAGCTTAATTATGTCACCGAATTTAACGAATTTGTAAGTATAAAGGTGATCACCATGGAGAATGCTCCCATCAACTTGGCCCAATGGCGTTCCCGCCTGAAGGGAGCCAGGTTAATCAAGGTTACCGGTCAGGTGACACGGGTAATTGGCCTTACCGTGGAGGTGCAGGGGATAAACGCCCCGATTGGTGAGGTCTGCGAAATTATGATTCCTGGTGAACCAGACCCGGTTCGGGCCGAGGTAGTTGGTTTTCGCGACGGTAGCTCGCTCTTGATGCCTCTGGGCGAACTCCGTGGCATCTACCAGGGCTGTGATGTTGTTCCCACGGGTAAATCGTTTAACGTCAAAGTTGGGGAGCAGTTACTGGGCAGGGTCTTAAACGGGCTTGGCGAGCCGATGGATAGTAACGGGTCGCTTGGTATTGACTGTATGGAATGCCAGGTGAACAACCGCCCGCCCAACCCCCTGTTAAGAAGACGGATTTCCGAAGTTATGTCGACCGGGGTGCGAGCTGTGGATGCTTTACTGACCTGCGGCAAGGGTCAGCGGATTGGTATTTTTGCCGGCAGTGGGGTGGGGAAAAGTACTCTCCTCGGTATGATTTCACGTTATAGCAACGCCGATGTAAACGTAATTGCCCTGATCGGGGAGCGTGGCCGTGAGGTTCTTAGTTTTATTGAGACGGACCTCGGGCCTGAGGGGTTGGCCCGCTCCGTCGTGGTTGTGGCGACATCCGAACAACCGGCTCTGGTGCGTTTAAAGGGTGCATTTGTGGCTTGTGCCATTGCTGAATACTTTCGTGACCAGGGCCAGGATGTGCTTTTGATGATGGACTCGGTAACCAGGTTTGCCATGGCCCAGCGCGAGGTAGGGCTGGCCATCGGGGAGCCGCCGGCTACGAAGGGGTATACGCCGTCCGTGTTCGCGCTGTTGCCCCGGCTGCTTGAACGGCCGGGCATGTCCCATAATGGTTCAATTACCGCTTTCTTTACTGTATTGGTGGATGGGGACGATTTTAACGAGCCGATATCCGACGCGGTGCGCGGCATCCTGGACGGTCATATTGTACTATCCCGTGCTCTTGCCGCAGCCAACCATTTCCCGGCGGTGGATGTGTTAAGCAGCGTCAGCCGTCTGATGCCTGATATAACCACAGAAAAGCACCGCTCTCTGGCCGGAAAGTTTCGCGACATGCTGGCCTCTTATAAGCAGGCTGAAGACTTGATTAGTATCGGAGCTTATGTGGCCGGCTCTAACCCCCGCGTTGATGAGGCCATCGCCTCTTACCGGCAGATGATGGATTTCTTGCGCCAGAACTTGCTTGAACATACAGGATACGATGAAACACTGGCACGGCTGACAACAATTGTACATAATAGGGTGAATAACTGATGGCCAGATTTAAATTCCAACTGGAACCCGTTTTATTACAGCGTGCGGCGAGGGAAGAAGCGGCGGAACAGGCTCTGGCCCTGGCCAACAACGAATATAACAACTGCTGCTCTGTACTTAATAATTCAATAAGGCGCCTGGAACAAGCTCTCACCAGGGATGAAGAAAAAATAGATGTCTTTGAATACATGCATTTGAACTTCTACCAGGAATCTCTCAGGGAGAAGATTATATCCCAGGAGGAAGATGTAAATGACGCCGCCAATACTGTGGAACACAGCCGCCAGGCGGCTGTTCAGGCCAGGCAGGAACGCCAGGCTATAGAGAAACTAAAAGAAAAACACTTGCAAAGACATAAACGTGAAGAAGAAACAAGAGAGCAGAAACTGGTCGATGAAATGGCCCTTTACGCACATTTTCGCTTCTCTGAATAAAACAAAGCCGGATTCACCAGGCACTGGAAACCGTTGTGACGGGAAACCGGAGGGAGACCTCCATTCCATAAAATATTTCGAAAGGAGGTGAAAAATTGAAATTAGCTTTTATAGGTGAGGCGGCGCCTGCATTCATAGAAAGCGGGCAAGTTACGGCAAGCCAGTCAAATCCAGAGGAATTTAACCAGGCCATGACCGCGGTCCTGGCTTTGCTCAAAACCCCCTTGCCCAACGCTGCGCCTGTTAACAATAACAACAGCACAGAGTTTGCCAGGGGTGGTTTTAAGCGTGTGCCATTACCGGTGATTGGTCCTGAGGCAACTGTCTCAGAAAAACGAGCCGTACGCCCGCAAGAACTGGAACAGCTTGACGATGAAGTAACTGCCGGTCCGGTTGGAAGCGCGTATAAGCTAACTGTGGATACCGATTGGTCAAAATATTTGCCGGGACAAGTCCAGGCCCCAGCCAGGGTAGTGGCAGCCGAACCTGAAGTTCATGCAGTCCAATTGGAAACCAGTCCTGTTCAGTCCAATATCATCGTAAGTATGCAGGAATCCAGGGTAAATTCATCGGCGTTTACTGAAAGTCTTCCGCTTGAAAATGACTATGAGCCGACTCAGCCGCAGGTCGTACCGGCGCTGACAAGTCCCCGCGTGAATGATTTAACAAACGCCAGGGAAACAAACGCACCCCTGATGACAGCGGAACAAAAACAGGTTCCGGAAATCGGCCCGAAGAGCGGAACTGAAGGGGAACCCTACAGCGAAGCAATGTTAAACCAGGTGGCGGCATTTGCGTCAGCAGACAAAACAGTAAATTCGGCAACCGCAGCCAACAGTCTAAATGCCATATTTTCGCAGTCGAACAGAGAACCGGACATCGCACCGGGCCAGGTCTATAATGCGGGTACGGCGGCGGAAACTACCGGACCTGTAAACACCACTGTTACCGGGGCCGCTGTATTTGAAGCGGCTCCGGCGGTTGGAGACGCGCCAGGTTTTGAAGCCGGTAGAACGGCTGCGCCCACAGCCAGGGCGGAGACGGCGGCAGCCGCACCGGACCAGTTGCTAGAGGCAGTCCTGCCAGATAGCCTACCGGTTACCGGACGGGTTGTAACCAGCCAGGAGTCCGCAGACGTCCCGGCGGGAGAAACCCGGACCAGCAGTGAGGCGGCGGTAAAGTCAGCCGGAAATGAGCACGCCGGCGCCCTAGCCGGAAAAGGGGAATCCACGGCAGCCGCCGCGGCAGTTGAGAATGAGGCAGACAAAACTGGCGTTGAGTCAGGCTCCAAAGTGGTAAATAGCAGGCCGACAGAGGCGGCAGACTGGACGAAGGCGGCAACCGTCACCAGGGAAACAGAAACACCCCCGCTGAGAGCGGAACAGAACCAGGTTCCGGCCAGTGGTCCGAAGAGCGGCATAGTTGGGGAGTTTTCCATTCCTTTAGTTCCTCAATCAACCAAAGAAACAGTTCTCGATCCCGGGGTGGTGGCATTAGCGTCAGCCAGAGGGCCGGTGAAACCTGGCGGGCAGGAAGTTTCCTTATATGCCGGGACAGAAAATCAAGCAACCGCGTCTAACAATCAAACCCCCTTGTTTGACCATGGGGTTAGAGAAACAGGCGTCGCACCGGGCCAGGTCTATAATGCGGGTACGGCGGCGGAAACTACCGGACCTGTAAACACCACTGTTACCGGGGCCGCTGTATTTGAAGCGGCTCCGGCGGTTGGAGACGCGCCAGGTTTTGAAGCCGGTAGAACGGCTGCGCCCACAGCCAGGGCGGAGACGGCGGCAGCCGCACCGGACCAGTTGCTAGAGGCAGTCCTGCCAGATAGCCTACCGGTTACCGGACGGGTTGTAACCAGCCAGGAGTCCGCAGACGTCCCGGCGGGAGAAACCCGGACCAGCAGTGAGGCGGCGGTAAAGTCAGCCGGAAATGAGCACGCCGGCGCCCTAGCCGGAAAAGGGGAATCCACGGCAGCCGCCGCGGCAGTTGAGAATGAGGCAGACAAAACTGGCGTTGAGTCAGGCTCCAAAGTGGTAAATAGCAGGCCGACAGAGGCGGCAGACTGGACGAAGGCGGCAACCGTCACCAGGGAAACAGAAACACCCCCGCTGAGAGCGGAACAGAACCAGGTTCCGGCCAGTGGTCCGAAGAGCGAAATAGTTGGGGAGCCCGGCAGCGGCGCTTTGTCCAACCAAACTGTGTCTGTTGCAGGGACGGTAAAAAATTCCGCGGCAACCGGGTCAGCCCCCAAGACGTTGACAACCACAGGGCAGGAAGTAGCCTTACCCGCCGGGACAGCAAAACCTGATGTTGACGTTCCAGAAAGCGCTCCCGTGTATGCTAAGGCGGACAGAGAAACAGTTGTCACTTCCGGAGTAAAGATAACCGGGTCAGCTCCCAAGACGTTGACAACCACAGGGCAGGAAGTAGCCTTACCCGCCGGGACAGCAAAACCTGATGTTGACGTTCCAGAAAGCGCTCCCGTGTATGCTAAGGCGGTCAGAGAAACGGCTTTTGCACCAGGTCAGGGTTATAACGCAGGCACGGCAGCGCAAGTAACTACCCTGCCTGAATACACTTCGTTTGCCAGATTGGGTAAACCGGTTATGGCACAACGGAAAGACCCCACTGTATTTGAAGCGGCGCCGGCAGTTGGAACCACACCAGCGTTTGACGACGGCAGCAGGTCACTAACCACAACCAGGGCGGAGACGGCGGCAGCCGCACCGGACCAAGTGTTAAAAGCGGTTCCACCAGATAGTCCAAAGGCAGCTGGCCGGGTTGTGGCCGGTCAAGAGCCCGCAACCATCCCGGCAGGAGAAGCCAGGACCAGCGGCGAGGCGGTAAAGTCAACTGTTAAGGAGGGTGTGGTTTTTACCGCAAAAGTGGAAAACCCGGCAGCAGACACAGAGGCAGTCATAACAGGCGGTAAAGGAGCTGGCGGCGCGGTTGAGAATACTACACCCAACAATGTATCGCAATATGATTCCGTTTCCTCTATGTCTAATTATGTAGACAATCAGAAAACTGTAAAATTAGCGGACATGCGTGACACTCTGGTGCAAGAAATCAAACGTGCCTACTATCAGCAAAAATCCGAACCATTGACACAGGTTGATCTGAAACTGGAACCGGAGCATCTGGGCAAGCTCACGATAAAGCTCTTTTTTAACGGGGGAGAGCTAAATGCCCATTTTTATGCCGGAAATGACTATGTGAAAGATGTTCTGGAAGGGTCCATTCAACAGCTGAGGCAGACTCTCGACCAGCAGGACCTGAAACTTAATCAGGCTTTCGTGTTCGTTGGCGATGACGGGCGCAACGGTACCGGCCAATCAGAAAGCGGCGGCAGGCAGCCGGCGCGTTACTCAGGCGCTTATAGTGGACATACTTACGGTGATATTGCCCCGGAGCCGGCTGTATATGAACCGTCTGGGCATTCCTACAAGAAGGTGAATTACTTAATCTGATAAGGAGGTGAAATCATGCAGGTTAATTCAGTCAGCAATAACAGCACTGAGTCAAGTATCACAGCCAGAGAGACTTCGAGTACTCTTGATAAAGACGCCTTTCTCAGGTTGCTCGTCGAACAGCTCAAAAACCAGGATCCGTTGAACCCGCAGGACTCAAGCGAGTTTATTGCCCAAATGTCTCAGTTCAGCATTATTGAACAGCTTACCAACCTGAACGACAATATGAGCGAGTTAGTATTGTCCCAGAAGGTGATGGAGGCGACGGGACTGCTCGGGCGCCAGGTAAACATAGCTGTTGACGACGAGACCGTCAGCGGTGCGGTAGAAAAAGTGACCTTTAGCGAAAGCGGGATTATAGTTTATGTCAACGGCGCCGGCTACGACTTGGAAAATGTGACTGAAATTGCAGAGGACGACTCTGTTGACGAAAACGCACAGCAGCTCTCTCAAATAAGCAGTAAAATATCGCAGCTGGACAGGTCGATGGATAAGGCGCTGAATCTTTTAGAACAACTGCAGGATGAATAACAATTGTCTGGTAAACTCTCTTCAGAGGTGGTGAGATATGGACCGCGACATAAGAAAAATTTTACCGGTAAGGCCACTTCCAGGCGCTGCTCCCAAAGGAAAGTCAGCCAGTTTAAAAGTAAATGATTTTGCCTTTGAAAGAACACTGGAAAAAGAGCTTGAAAAAAGTCAGGCGCTGAAATTTTCGGCGCACGCGGAAAAGCGGCTCAAAGAGCGGAATATAGTTCTTGCCAGCGAGGATCTGGTCAAAATTGACAAAGCGGTAAAACAGGCCGAGGCCAAAGGGGCCAGAGAGTCACTGATAATTTACGGTGATCTGGCGCTGATTACCAGCGTACGTAATAAAACGGTGGTGACGGCCATGGATGGCAGTTCTTCCGAAGACCATGTCTTCACCAATATCGACAGCGCAGTAATTGTGAAATAAAAAATCTGCAGCCGGCCCGAAAGGAGGCTGCGTGGCTGCCGAACGACTGAGGCAGCCGACAAAAAAAGGAGGATAATAATAATGCTGAGATCTTTATACTCCGGTGTTTCGGGCATGAAATACCACCAGATTCGGATGGATGTAATAGGCAACAACATTGCCAATGTGAATACGGTTGGTTTTAAATCAAACAGGGCTAATTTTCAGGATATGTTTTACCAGATGCTTCGAAATCCCGTTGGCGTTGAAGCGGGTGAAGCTGGTTCAGTTAACCCTGCTCAAATCGGTACCGGCGGTATTGTAACCAATATCGGGATTAACATGACCCAGGGCGGCATGGAGAACACCGGCCGCACCCTGGACCTGGCTATCCAGGGCAACGGGTTTTTCCAGGTGACTGACGGTACAAACCTTTTGTACACCCGGAATGGTGTTTTTAACGTTGATGTAAACGGCAGTGTCGTAGATTCAAACGGTTATCAGTTAACTGACGGTGATGGAAACGTGATCCAGATTACCGGTGGCAATGATATAGTGGGAACAATAATTATAGGCAGGGACGGTAGTATTACTGCCACTGACACCGAAGGCGTAACGATGGAAGTCAGCGCCAACATCGGGTTGTGTTCCTTCGCCAACCAGGAAGGCCTGGAAAAATGTGGTCAGAACTTATTCAAGGAAGTGACTCCGGTCAGCGGTGCGGCTACCATGATTGGTACTGTGGGAACATCTTCAACAATCAACTCGGGCTACCGGGAAATGTCCAACGTTGACCTGACTGATGAATTTACCAGCCTGATTACCACCCAGCGTGGCTACCAGGCCAATGCCAGGACCATAACCACTTCTGACCAGATGCTGCAGGAATTGCTGAACATCAAACAGTAATTTTTTGATTAAAAATTACTGTAAAAGCGGGTGATACCTTGGCCAAGACAAAAATTTCTGAGAATAATGAAGAAAAAGCAGGAAAAAACGCGAAGCCAAAGAAGAAAAAGATGATTTTAATTATTTTGGTAGTCCTGGTACTACTGGCTGGTTCATCTGCCGGCGCCTATATATTCTTCCTCAAGCCTGCCGCGCAGGCTGGCGAGGTTAAAAAAACCAAAACAGAGGAAAAGGAAAGCCTGGAAATGGGCGAGATGGTGGTGAACCTCAGCGGAAGCGGTTCCCACTACCTCAGGGTCAAGGTTACCATCGATCACCCCAAAAATAAAAAGCTGAAAGAAGAGTTGGATAAAAAGAAGCATATAGTTTCAGACGCAATTATTGCAACCCTGCGCGGCAAGACACTGGCAGAGGTGAGTAACGCCAATGCTCTTCAGGGATTGAAAAACAGCCTTATCGAAGAGATCAATAATAACCTCGATTCAGGCGAGATAACAGGCATATATTTTACAGATTTTCTTGTCCAGTAAGGATAAGAGATGACAACCCACTACCGAAATTAGGGGGAACAGGCTGTGTTGACTGAAGAGGAAATCAGAAACTTTCTGGCCGGCGCAAACACCGGTGAGGCCGGCATTAAAAAAGTAAAGTTTCCCTCCCTTGAAGCTGTAGAAGGCACTGAGAGGATTAAGACCAGTCTGTCCCACCTTGAGGATGTCCAGATTGAAATCAGTGTGGAACTCGGCCAGGCCTGGCTTAAGGTCAGAGAGTTGCTGGGCCTGGCGGAGGGTTCCGTGATCAAAGTGGATAAGGCTGTGGGTGATGAAGTGATGATCATTATGAATCAACAGCGTTTCGCCAAGGGCGAAGTGGTGGTCATCAACGATTATTTTGGAGTAAGGATTGTTTCTGTCAACCATTCCTATCATCTAAAACTAACTGAGGGACTGGCATGAGCAGTGACCTGGTCTGGGCGATTGTACGCGTACTGGTGGCCCTGCCCCTTGTCCTGGGCCTGGCTTACCTGGTTTTAAAGTATGGGATTGCCCGCCGTTATGTCATAACTACCGGAAACCGCAGGATGAGACTAGTTGAACAGCTTCCCCTGGGACCCAAGACCACCCTGAGCCTTGTTACTCTTGGAGAAGCGTATTTCCTCCTGGCTCATCAGGACGGCTCAATAACTTTAGTCAAGGAACTTGGGGAACTGCCTGAGCTTGAGGATATAAAAATAGCCAGTGTTGTGGAATTAAAACCGCATACAATTGAAGAATATGACCTGCTGCAAGAAGCGGGAAGTGAGGGTGAGACCAAAACAATACCCGTA
This sequence comes from uncultured Pelotomaculum sp., assembly GCA_964545615.1. GTDB lineage: Bacteria > Bacillota > Desulfotomaculia > Desulfotomaculales > Pelotomaculaceae > Pelotomaculum_B. The sequence goes on along the minus strand of CAZJGV010000095.1, from coordinate 562 downwards.
ATTTTACTTGAAAAGTTCAGGACCGGTATCAAATTGCTTACCCGGCAGTCTGCTCAAGCCAGAGGAAAAGTAATGACCAGAGTGACTAACAGGATGGGTGACGGCGAAAAGGGTGAAAAAAAGGTTGAAGTTTAAATTCCCGGTAATCTTGCTGTTGGCAATAACACTATTATTTCTGCTGACCCGGGAAACAGTCGCGGCGCCCCTGCCTGCGGTTGATTTAAACATAACCCCTTCCGACAGTCCCGAGCAGGTGGTGGATACTGTTAGGTTGCTGTTGCTGTTAACAGTATTGTCCATGGCGCCGGCTATCCTGATTATGATGACTTCCTTTACGCGAATCATCATTGTTCTGCGAACCGCACTTGGTGTTCAGGGGGCGCCGGCCAACCAAATTCTGATAGGGTTGACTCTCTTCCTGACACTGTTTATTATGGCTCCCACGTATAAACAGATTAATGAGCAAGCCGTTCAACCATATTTAAACAGTGAGATTAACCAACAGCAAGCCCAGGAATTAGGGTCTAAACCTCTGCGGGATTTTATGCTGAGGCAGACCAGA
>CAZJGV010000094.1:501-12100 GCA_964545615.1 uncultured Pelotomaculum sp. | reverse complement strand
GTTTCAATTCTGCGGTGATAGCTCCTATTATCGCCGAGGGTGACACGCTGGGAGCGGTAATCATCGCTGCTAAAGAGGCCGGAGTTCAAATGGGCAACCTGGAAACCAAACTTGCTGAAACGGCGGCTGGCTTTCTGGCCAAACAAATGGAATCGTAAGAAGACAGGAGCCCCTTTTAGGGGCTTTCCTTTTTCTTATTAGTAATGTCTCCTTATTCTGGATAACTCAGATGATGGCATTAATACTCATAATTTTGCATTGCGTTTTACCAGTAGGTAGGTTTAATTCAACAATATTACCAGTTTTTTTTAATAGTAAAGCTTTTCCTAATGGTGATAAAAATGATACATCTCCATAGGTCAAACTTTCTTCTAAAGCACCTATTAATCTATAGGTGTAACGAATTTGGTTGAAAATATCTTCAACTTCAATCTCACAGCCAATAGTTGTAAACGGCAAATTTATATCCGAATGAAATTTCTTATTGGCAACGATTATAAACTGGTCAATTGTTTTTATGTATTTTTCAATAATCTGGATTATTTCAGTCCGCTCAACAGCTGATTTGGCAAAATATTCAATAACAATATCCTGTTCCTCTTCCAACTTTACTAAATTTTTTATGATGCTCTCAAATGCCTGTATAGAAATATCATAATTACCCATATTGACCTGCCAAATATATAACAGTTAATGGTAAAAAAGCGCTGATATACAAATGAGTACTCCACTGAAGTGAAATACTCATTTATAACTTAGCTACAACAATTATAGTAAATTATTAAATATTGTCAATTATTAAACGATAAATTTCTTCTATAAGTCAAAATCACCTGCTGCTTCCGGCTGATAAAGAATCTTCTCTACTTCTAACCTGACTAAACCATCAGGTATTTTCCAGTCGATTACATCTTTTTCACGCAAACCTATAATTGCCGTCCCCACCGGGGCCAGTACAGAGATTTTATCTTCCATTAAATTAGCCTCAGAGGGGTAAACCAGGGTGTAAATCATTTCTTCCCCAGAATCCAAATCCTTTAATAATACCTTTGAATTCATGGTAATTACATTATGCGGAATTTTTTTTGACGCTACTAATTGCGCCCGGCTTAACTCCTGCTCAAGTTTTTTCAGGTATTCTTCGCTACCTTGATTAAACTCTTTAGCTTCATTTATAAGTTTCTGCAACCTTTCTTTGTCTTTTTCAGTAATAAATATTTGCCTGGCCAATGCTCATACCCCTTTCATAAACTCTCCAGCTTAAAAAAACATTCGGCGACTAATCTTTTTTAACCGCCGATCTAAATGTTTTATTTATAAGGCTAACCCAAAAAGTAACGGGTATTTTTTTTCTATTAACATTATTATATATATTATTTATTTTAAAGTAAAGAACTGTTGCCCTTGTATTTCTGACTTGATCTCTCAATAGTTCTCCAGTTAACCATGAATATGACATCATTTTTAACTTGCTACTACTATGGAAAACCAAAAACATTTTTCATTGTAAGGACATGTATTATAATTCTGTAAAAAAGACATGTGCTTCTCGCTGGGGGAATGGTAACCACAGTAATTATAGCAACCTTGGTTTTTATTTGGCGTAATTAGGTTGGGTTTATTTGGTTATGGTTCCACTGCATGAATTTATGTCTCTGTGGTAGAATTAAGATAAACTTAGCTACCAGGAGTCTTAAGGAGGTGATTGCCCAATGACCATAAATCAAAAAATACCCAATAGATTAGCCAATGAAAAGTCTCCCTATTTACTTCAGCATAAAAACAATCCTGTGGATTGGTTTCCTTGGGGAGATGAGGCTTTTCAGAAAGCGAAAACAGAAAATAAACCTGTTTTCTTATCTATTGGGTACAGCTGATTTTAGTGTCGTTTATGTACATGTCATTGGTGCCATGTTATGGAAAGAGAGTCGTTCGAAGACGAGATCGTAGCTACCCTTCTCAATAATAACTATGTGTCCATAAAAGTAGACCGGGAAGAACGTCCGGACATAGACCATATCTATATGTCGGTGTGCCAGGCCATGACCGGCCAGGGGGGGTGGCCGCTTACCATATTGATGACTCCTGACAAAAAACCTTTTTACGCGGGAACTTATTTTCCCAAGCATGAAAAGTGGGGCAGGGTTGGCCTGGTGGAAATACTTACACAGGTAAGTGAAAAGTGGCGACAGGACCAGGATTTATTGGTGCGGACCAGTGAAAAGGTAACACAAGCGGTACAAGCCCGGGATGAAACCTCCGCTGATAAAATTACCGGAAAGATATTGGAGAATGCTTTTAGAGAGGCCAGACGCCTTTTTGACAAACAGCACGGCGGGTTCGGTACGGCGCCCAAGTTTCCGACACCGCACAACCTGGCCTTTCTCTTGCGTTACTGGAAGAGAAACAATAATCCGGAAGCTCTGGCCATGGTTGAGAAAACACTTGAATCCATGTACAGAGGGGGTATCTATGACCACATTGGCTATGGATTTGCCCGCTATTCAACGGACGAAAAGTGGTTAGTACCCCATTTTGAAAAAATGCTGTACGACAACGCTTTGCTGGCGCTGGCTTACATTGAAGGCTTCCAGGCTACAGGCCGCAATCTTTACGCCAGAGCGGCCAAAGAAATTCTTACATATGTGTTGAGAGATATGACCTCACCCGAAGGGGGGTTTTATTCAGCAGAAGACGCTGACTCCGAAGGTGAGGAGGGAAAATTCTACGTCTGGTCCCAGGATGAAATTAAGGACATTCTAGGTGAGCGGGATGGGGACTTCTACTGCCGGTTGTTTGACATAACCTCAAAGGGCAATTTTGAGGGTCGGAACATCCCGAACCTGATCTATGCTCCCCCTTTTAATGCGTCCGGAGAGGTAAACCTCGAACCTGAAGAGATGGCCGGATCAATTGAATTGCAGCGGCGGAAGCTTTTTGAAGTCCGTGCAAAAAGGGCGCATCCCTACAAGGACGATAAAATCCTCACCTCCTGGAACGGCCTGATGATCGCTGCTCTGGCCAGAGGTGCGGCTGTTTTCGGCGAAGTTGTTTATAAAGAGGCTGCCGTACGGGCTGTGGAATTTATCTTTAGAAAATTGAGGAGGGAGGACGGAAGGTTGCTGGCCCGTTATCGTGACGGTGAGTCAGCTTACCCGGCCTATCTCGACGATTATGCTTTTTTAACCTGGGGGCTGTTAGAACTGTACCAGGCTACTTTCGAAATTACTAACCTGGAAAGGGCTCTGGAGCTGGCTGGCCAGATGATAAATCTGTTTTGGGACAAAGAAAACGGAGGTTTTTTCTTTAACGGGGAGGATGCCGAGCAGCTTATTTCCCGTCCCAAGGAAATTTACGACGGAGCTCTGCCGTCCGGTAATTCTGTGGCTCTGCACAGCCTGCTGCGCCTGGCCAGGCTAACTGGGGAAGCGGATCTGTCTGAAGCGGCGGATAAGCAGATTAAAGCCTTTGCCGGCAGAGTTGGCGAATACCCCTGGGCTTATACTCAGTTTTTAACCGGGATCGACTTCATGCTGGGGCCCTCGCGTGAGATTGTGATTGCCGGCAAAGCGGGGGGCGCTGACACAGAGGCGATGTTAAGCGCGGTCCAGCGCGTCTTCAGGCCCGAAACGACGGTGGTTTTTCACCCGGCAGGTGATGACGGGGAAAAGATCGAAAAAGCTGCTCCTTTTGTAAAGGAACAGCTGCCGGTCAACGAGAAAGCCACTGCCTATGTATGTGAGAACTGCACCTGCCGGGAGCCGGTCACGGACTTAGGGGAACTGCTTGAACTTTTATAAATGCGTTTAAGTTGCCTAACCAGGCTGCTGGTAAAATATAGAAACTCAAGGTATTATATTTTACCAGTTTTTTATAAAAGCATATTTTGCTTGTACATAGATGAGTTTATTCCTATAATGAAAACTAAGGGAGGCGGGTTTATTGAATAGAATCCCCGAGAGAAATGAAAAAATCATCTGGAAAACCGTTCAGGAAGAGGCTGTTCTGCTGGATTCCAGAAACGGCAGGTATTTCGGGCTTAACCCGGTTGGTTGTTCTTTTTGGCAACATATGGACGGTAAGAGAACTCTGGGTGAGATAATCAATCTGCTGATTGAAGAATATGATATTGACCGGAGTATCCTGGTCAGCGATATCGCGGATTTGATCGAGGTTTTAAAGAATAAGGAGTTACTTTTCATCAAATAAAGGTGAGTGTCGTGCGGCAATTGATTTATAAAAATTATCAACTTCCTCAGGATATGGGTCTATTAACAGGCCTTTTTTTTCTAACTCTCTATTATTCCATTTTGTTAATCTTTTTGCCGGCGCCCCGCATTATAGGCTGTTTTGTTAAAGTTATGACGGACAAACACTCTGCTTCCGATCAGGACAGAGTAGTGTTGCAAAAAGCGTGGAGGGCTTGTAACTATTTTTTAAAAAGGATTTTTTGCTCCAATAAACCCTGTCTGCGCAGAACCATGGTTTTATATCACTGGTGCCGCAGACACGGGGTAGAGGCCAAATTGATAGTCGGTTTTTACAAGGAAGGCAGGGAATTAAAAGGTCACAGCTGGCTTCTTTTAGACGGGGTACCTTTTAATGAAGACACGGAACAGTTAAAAAAATACATTACGGTACTGGAAGGATAGAATCATGCCGGAGAGAGATTTAATTAAAAAACACTATGACCTTTTGGGAACAACTGTTGAACTTGGCTTCAATACCAGGTCGTGGCTGGCGTCAACGGCAGAGTATCTGTCAATGACAGATTGCCAAAGCCCGGCGCTGCCTGCCGGTATTCAGCTGAATTTACTGGAAGCAGCTGCCTGTGAGGCAGACCAACTGGTGGTTTTGCCCGATGAAACCTGCAAACAGGATGAAACCGTAATGCAGCTGAGCAGACCGGTGCAAACCAGGTATTATACCAGGGAGTTTCAGCGCTGGATAGATTACGAGAATTACGGCAGGGTTTGGCTTGATTACGCCAGGGGCGCGGCCACAGCTATCCGCTTCAGGGACAACGGCTTTGACCCCTTTTATTCAGATATCCTTTTCAGTTATAACCTGCTTACAGGCCTGTTAATAAAGGCAGGTTTTTATTCGATTCACGCCTCATGTATCAACATCGGGGGGAAAGGCGTGCTTTTTACCGGCAACAGCGGCAAAGGGAAATCAACCGCCGCCTTTGCCTTAATGCGCAAAGGCCATCCCGCCCTGTCTGACGACAGGGTCCTGATTACAAAGAGGGAGGAGTACCTTGGTGTTGCGATCAGTGATGTGATAAAGCTGCGCAGACAGGCTGCCCTGGAGTTTTTCCCGGATCTGGCCGCCGGCAGCCTGCTGCATGAATTGGACGGAGAAATCTACTTTAAGGTCAACGCTTTGAGAAAATGGCCCGGTTATAAGACTTCAGTTCCCATTCACCACCTGTTTATTTTAGATCGCACAGGACAACCCCAAAGCAGCCTGGCCGGAATAAACCCCGCCCGGGTAGTAGGCGAGCTGTTTCCAGTTACTTTAAGCACCTGGGATCCTTACAACATCGAAAAAAAATTTATTTACCTGATGGAGTTTTTAGAGAATATAAGCTGCTGGCGGGTGAGTTTCGGAACCGATATGGATGAGTTTGCCAGGATTATTGAAAAAGCTGTTATGGGATGAGAAAGGATCTTGCGATGAGCAGATGGTCAAATGAGGAGCGATTTATATATGAATTTCTTAAAGTGCTTTACGGAAACGGGAGTGAAAAGCTATTAAAGTTATATCTGACCAAATTAAGTTTTGAGAAAATAGCTGAGATACTGAAACAGCATGAAATAGTCTCATTTTTCTATTATGCGCTTGCCGGCGGCAAGGTCCCCTTAAAACTGCCGGCAGAGACAGCAAAAGAGCTCCAGTATTTGGCTGGCCAGACCGCCCTGCGCAATATGCATTATGAGCTGGAGGGCGGCAATGTGATTAAGTCGCTTTCTGAGCTGGGAATCAATTGTGTTTTACTGAAAGGCATGGCTTTTATGGAAAGCCTTTACGGCAATAACTGGGTCAGGACCATCAGTGACCTTGATCTTCTGATTGACCGCAGCGATTACCCGCCGCTTAAGGAATACCTGCTAAAAAGCGGTTTTTCCCATCACTCCAGCGAGCTTTTCAGGGGCACGCCCGAGGAATACCTCGCCATCAGTGAGTCATTTCACAATGAAGTGGGGTTTGTAAAATATTTCAACAACCTGCCGCTGTACCTGGACGTCCATTGGGACGTGGGAGGGCTGAGGGACGGCTCGCCGATGAAATCGCTTTACCCCGTAAATCATTATGACTGGCTCAGTCACACCGAGCTTTTCTGTTTTGGCGCCGCCACCACCAGGCGTCTGAATTTGAATATGCAGTTCATCCACCTGGTTTACCACTTTGCTTTGAATCATCAGTTCAGAGGTCTTAAATGGTTTGTTGATTTATGCCAGTTTGCCGCTGTTTTTGGCAATGAGTTGGACTGGGCTTTTATTTGCAAAACGCTTAATGACCATAACAACAAAAGGATATTCGGAATAACCATCAGGTTAATCTCAGAAGTGGTTGGAAGCTGCGGCGGGATGGCCGAAAAATGGCAAGAGTTCTGGTCCGGGGACGGTCTGCCGGGAGAATACCGCTTCTACAGGAGGCATCTTTTTTCCAGGAGAACCCACACCGGCACTTATCTCTGCTTCCTGTTTCTTCCGGAAAAAACAGCGGATAAATGGAAAACCCTTACCTATCTGCTTTTTAATCAGAATGCGGTGACGCACTGGAGAAGTCCTGGCGGCAAGGGTGTAAACCCAGCCCTGCAGCCTTTTTATATCGTCTACCGGATAACCGAGGAAATGCTGCTCAAAATTCTGGGGAAAAAGCCGAAAACATAGATTTCTAAAGAGAGATGAGGTTGACTTATGCCAGAGTCCCTGTTGGTTTTGTCAATAGTTGGTGAAATCATAATTATGGCCTTTTTGGCGCTTATATATTTTCAAAATAAACGTACCAAGCCTCTGGAGTCGGAGTCAGGTTTTGCGCTGCTGGAGAAAAGCCAGGAAAAAGTTGAAAGAACTATGCGGGAAGAGATCGCCAGGAACAGGGAGGAGGCGGCTAAAAACGCGGGGTTGCTGAGGGAGGAAGTCAACAACTCCTTATCTAAACTGGGGGACTCCTTGCTGAGCCGCCTTACAGAAAATGCCACGCTGCAAAAGAGCCAGTTGGACACCTTTGCCAGCCAGATTACGACTCTGACCAGGAGCAGCGAGCATAGGCTGGACAGGATGAGAGACACCGTTGAAGAGAAATTAAATTTGCTCCAAAAAGACAACAATCAGAAGCTGGAGCAGATGAGGGCGACTGTGGATGAGAAACTCCATGACACCCTGGAAAAGCGCCTGGGAGAATCATTCAAGCAGGTTAGTGAAAGGCTGGAACTGGTTCATAAAGGCCTGGGAGAAATGCGCACTTTAGCCGCCGGCGTGGGTGATCTGAAAAAGGTCCTGACCAACGTAAAGACACGGGGCGTATGGGGGGAGATTTCTCTTGCCGCTTTGCTGGAGCAGGTATTTACCAGGGAGCAGTATGATCAAAACGTGGCCACTAAAAAGGGAAGCAGTGAAAGGGTGGAATTTGCTATAAGGCTGCCGGGCCGGGATTCCGAGCAAAGAATTGTCTGGCTGCCGATCGATGCCAAATTCCCGCAAGAGGATTATCAAAGGCTGGTGGAAGCACAGGAACAAGCCAGTTCCGTGCTGGCCGACCAGGCTTTGAAGCAGTTGGAAGCAAGGATCAAAACGGAAGCTAAGAATATCAAGGACAAGTACCTGGACCCGCCCCATACCACCGATTTCGGCATCATGTTCCTGCCGACGGAAGGGCTGTTCGCAGAAGTTATCCGGAGGCCTGGCCTGTGTGATATCCTCTTAAGAGAGCACCGGGTTATAGTAACCGGGCCCACTACCCTGTCGGCGTTATTAAACAGCCTGCAGGTAGGTTTTCAAACCCTGGCCATAGAGAAACGGTCAAGCGAGGTATGGGCGCTGCTCGGGGCAGTGAAAAGCGAGTTTGGCAAATTCAGCGACATACTTGAAAAAACGCATAAAAAGCTTCAGGAGGCAAGCAACACTATTGATAATGCCGCCAGGAAATCCCGCACCATTGAAAGAAAGTTAAAAACCGTACAAGAATTGCCGGCGGCGGAGGCTGTTAACCTGCTGGGGCAAATTGAGGAGGAAGCGGTTAAGAACGGGGGATAAAAGCGATAGCTTCAATTTCAACCAGTACATCTTTAGGCAGCCTGGCCACTTCCACGCAGGAGCGGGCCGGCGGCTCAGCGCCGAAAAAACTGGCGTAGATACTGTTTATTGGGGCGAAGTCGTTCATGTTTTTAATGAACAGAGTTGTTTTCAAAACGGTTGCTAAAGACCCCCCGGCGGCATTCAGTACCTCCTCCAGATTGCGCAAGGCCTGTCGGGTTTGAGCTTCGACTCCCCCGGGCACAATGCCCCCACTGGCCGGATCAATGGGGATCTGCCCGGATGTAAAGACAAAGTCGGCATATTTCACGGCTTGACAGTATGGGCCGATCGCCGCTGGAGCTTTTTTAGTGGATACGGTAATTTTGCACATTATATTATGCACCTCGCAAAATACAAGAATCTTTTTGCCTATATGATAGTATACAAGATATTGAAAATATTTACAAAAACATCTGAATAGTAAAGAGACCTTGCTGATTTTTTGTCTGTAATTTCAAAAAATAAAGCTTTTGTAAGGTTAGTTTTGCAGACTTTGGTATATAATTATTTTGAAGTGAGATCAAATACGGGGAGTTGGTTGACATCAATAAAATAACTAAAGGACCTTCCACGGTACTTTTTCCTGTACCGGTAGTTCTTGTAACAACTTGCCTGGAAGGTGGCAATCCGGATATTGTCACTATCGCCTGGACAGGGATCATGAGTTCCGAACCACCGGTAGTTTACATCAGCGTTCGCCCTGTGGGCAGGTATTCTTACCAGCTGATCAAGGAATCAGGGGAATTTGTGATTAATATTCCTTCAGCCGGTCAGGCCAGGGTGGTTGATTACTGTGGTACGGTTTCCGGCAGGGATGTGGATAAATTTAAGGAAACTGGGCTGACCCCAATGCCGGCATCACAGGTTAAAGCGCCTTTAATCGCCGAATGTCCCGTCAATGTCGAGTGCCGGGTTAAACAAACCATTCCCCTCGGCAGCCACGATGTGTTTATCTCCGATGTGCTGGCGGTTCACTATAATAAGGATATTCTGGATGAGAAAGGCCGGCCGGATTTTGAAATAATTGAACCATATGGCTATTGCTCCGGTGAATACAGGCTGATTACTAAAAAGTTGGGATATTATGGGTATTCAAAAAAGATAAAGTAACCAGTTTAAGCTAAACAGGCATTTGTTTGCCCAAAGCGAAGTATTTGGAAGAGCGGTTCCAGCAACTTTTTAATCAGCAGCCTATTAAGAGCCACGGGCTCTTTTCTTTTATACGCTCCCTCTGTCTTTATCACACTGCTATAAGACACAACTTGTGGTCACATAATATGGGCTAGTTTTTCCGTACGGCCTGCTGTCTATTACAGTAGTTTTTGTAAAAAAGGATCTGAAATTTTTATGTTTAATCCTTAAAAAAGGTTGGATTTAAGTTAAAAGCATTCTTTAAGCCTTAAAGGACAAAAGGAGGTTTTGTTTGTGGAAGCGCTGCTTGGTAAAACTGTAATAAAGCTTATTAAAGGAGATATTACCTTACAGGAAACCGAGGCTATTGTAAACGCGGCCAACTCCGGGCTGATGGGCGGCGGAGGGGTGGATGGCGCCATCCACCGCGCCGGAGGTCCCCAGATCCTGGCTGAGTGCAGGGAAATTCGCGCCAGGCAGGGCCAGCTGCCCGCCGGCAAGGCTGTCATCACCGGTGGAGGCCGCCTCAAGGCGCGCTACGTAATTCATACGGTCGGTCCGGTATGGTCCGGCGGCGGCAGAGGCGAAGATGAGCTTCTGCGCAGCGCCTACCACAGCTGCCTGTCCCTGGCCAGGGAGCAGGGGATCCGTGCCATTGCCTTCCCGTCGGTCAGTACCGGTGTATATCATTTCCCTGTTGACCGGGCGGCCAGGATTGCTCTGCGTGAAGTACGTGATTTTGTAACCAGCCAGCCTGTGTTTGAAGAGGTGCGTTTTATTCTTTTTAGCGACCAGGTGCTGCGAGAGTTTGAAGCGGCGTGGGAGGAGATAATGGTAAATGAATCCAAATAATTGACGGTGCGGGTGTAGCTGTCTCATCCTGTAGGGCGCTGTAAACCAGCGCCTGATTATTTTAAGAGATAAGCTTTATAAGGTAAAGTTGAAGTAATACTTTTGTTTCTTTCGTCTAGGCAGGTAGAAGCGCCGGAGAGGATATGATCATGATTAGAGATGAGCTTCTGGTGTACAGGGCAAGAGACGGGGATCTGAAGGCGTACGAAATTCTTATCCAGCGTTACCAGGACAAAGTCTATAACCTTGCCGCCAGAATGATCAATAACAGGGAAGATGCGCGTGACCTGGCCCAGGAAACTTTTATCCAAATCTATAAGTCCCTCCCGCACTTCAGGGGAGATTGCAGTTTCGGCACCTGGCTGTACCGGGTGGCGTCCAACAAGTGCCTGGACTTTCTGCGGCGAAAGAGACCTGAGCAAGTGTGCCATCCTTTTGAAAAGGACGAGCTTATAGCTGACAGCCGCGCCGGGCCGGAAGAACAGCTGATTAAGGAAGAGGAGGCATATATGGTACGCAAGGCTCTGGCAAGCCTCCCCAGGAACTACCGGATAGTGCTGGTGCTTCACCACTACCAGTTGTTAAGTTATAAGGAAATCGCAAAAATACTCGATCTGCCGGTGAAAACAGTGGCCACAAGGTTGTACCGGGCCCGGCTGATTCTAAAGGAAAAACTAACAGGGGGTGAATCCGGTGAAATGCAGGCAGGTAAAAATAAACCTGGTCAGTTACCTGGCAGGGGAATATCACTTATTTAATCTGCGTGAATTTGAAAAACACCTTTTTGCCTGTCCCGCCTGTCAGAAAGAACTAGCCGATCAAAAAGAATTGAACAGGTTTCTGGCCGGATTGCCCGATGCGGCAGCACCACCGGATTTCACCGCCGGAATTATTGATGCTATCAGCGGCTTTGAACAGGCAGAACCGGCGCCGGTAAGGCGAAGACTGACCGTAAGATGGAGTTTTATACGCGATCTTGTCGCGGCTGCCGCAGTTACCCTGGCTTTTTTCTGGACAGGCGGCAGTATTTTTGAACATAAAAACGTAAGCCTGGCAGGGCAGAAACTAAACAGCGCTGTGCAAGTATATATGAGAACATCTGAAGGAGCCTTCAACAGGGCCTATGACACTCTGGACAACCTGGGCGGGTCTTTTAACAAAGGAGTGAAGTAAAATGAAATGCGTGCATCATAAAGAACAGGAGGCTGTGGCTGTTTGCTTAACCTGTCACCAACCGGTTTGTGAGTCGTGTCTGATTGAGCTGGGCGGTAAGCAGTACTGCAGTACGTGTTTGGAGAAACAAGTGGTGA
>CAZJGV010000094.1:0-491 GCA_964545615.1 uncultured Pelotomaculum sp. | reverse complement strand
AATAAAGCTACTGTAGGGCTGAGAGGTAAAGGTTCCTTTCTGGCCTTTATCCTGTCTTTGTTCCCCGGAGTAGGCTACCTTTACCTGGGTTTGATGCGGCGAGGCCTGCAAACAATGGTTGTTTTTTACGGTACTATTTTTTTAGCAGTAGCGCTAAACTTTGAAGCGATTACCGCACTGGTGCTGCCAGTAATCATGTTTTACACTGTTTTCGATACTCTTCAGCTCCTGAAACAAATTAACGAAGGGCAGTCAGTGGAAGATAAACTTCTTTTTGAAACAGGTTGTCTGGAAGAAAGAAAGGGTATGATCGGAGGCGGGCTTATTGTTATTGGAGCTATCGCCCTGCTCAACAACCTTCTCCCTCACTTTTTTGCTTATCATTACTACCTAAGCAGAGTAATTCCAGCTGTTTTGATTATAACCCTGGGGGTTTATATACTGGTCCGCAATGGAAGAAGGAGTGATTGAACATGGCGGGAAACATTAAG
>CAZJGV010000093.1:6448-12174 GCA_964545615.1 uncultured Pelotomaculum sp. | reverse complement strand
CGCCGATATCCCTGCATTCAAAAGAAACATCCCCCCGGACGAGGTCTTTGACCACAACCACCTCACCGGCAGGCACCCGGAAGCGTACCACCGGCCGGCGACCTGCCGCCTCATGCCGCCGGCAGTCCTCTGCTGTAAGAGCCCGGCAGCGACCCAGGTACCTGGGCAGTTCGCCCCTGGCCAGCAACGCTTCTCTTTCTGCCGCAAGTTCTTCCTCGCTGCAGTAGCAGTGGTAGGCCAGTCCGTTTTTCAGGAGAACTTCCGCGTATCGGCTGTAAATATCCAGCCTTTCAGTCTGCCGGTACGGCCCGTAAGGACCTCCGACATCAATACCCTCGTCCCAGTCCAGGCCAAGCCAGCGCAGTGAATTTAAAATGTTTTCCTCTGACTGCCTGGATGAACGATCAAGGTCGGTATCTTCTATCCGAACAATATAAGTGCCGCCGTAACGGCGGGCAAAAAGCCAGTTAAACAGCGCCGATCTCGCTCCACCAATATGTAAGGGACCTGTGGGGCTTGGCGCAAATCTCACCCGAACCGACAAAACATGTTCCCCCTTATTTGTTGTCATAAAATAGTGCACGCTCAACCAATTAATTACGGTTAATGTCAATAAACTTTGCATAAATACCGTTTTTTACCGCAGCTTATTATAACACCTATATTAACAGGCAAGCAACTTTTTAGCCGCATGAGCTAAAGGCAGGTCTTTAAACGGCCATTTCCACAGGCTGTTGGCCCAGGCGGAAAAATTACTTGTATCCGTCAGCCCCATCTAATATAATTTAGTCAGGCGCAAGGCCGATGCTGTCCTTGAAATTCACAAGGGTTTTTTTATTTTTAAGGAGGTGCCCCCGCATGATGGACCATAACGACTTCCATGAAATCGATCGGCTTTTGGAAAGATGCTGCGACAACTGCCTGCTTACCAGTATGCACTGCGCCAGCTGTCGTATTGAAAAACTGAGGGGAATAACAGGACAATTAAGCAAGTCAGCCGCTTATGAGCTAATAAATATCGAAGATTTGAAAATACTCTTAAGACTTGCCGCAGACTCGAATAAGGCGGGAGAAAGAGAAAGGGAGGTTATTGAAAAGTGGCGGCAAGTGATCCAGGAAAGTCCCGAAAAAAAATAGGGCCTAGCCCTGTTCATCACTCAACCATAGCTATCGCGTAAGCAGCAATGCCATCCCCGGCGCCGGTAAAACCGAGGCCTTCCGTTGTTGTGGCCTTGATATTCACCTGACCGGAACCGATCTCCAGCGCCGCGGCTATATTTGCGGCCATATTCTCCATATAGGACACCAGCCTGGGTTCCTGGGCCACGATTACCGTATCAATATTTACCACCTTCAGGCCTTTCGCCGATAGAAGTTCCTGCACCCTGGCCAGCAGGATCATACTGCTGATATCCTTATATTGAGTGTCACTATCGGGAAAATGCCTGCCAATATCACCTGCTCCGGCGGCGCCCAAAAGCGCGTCCATAACGGCATGTGCCAGCACATCCGCGTCAGAGTGCCCGAGCAGTCCCCTTTTATAAGGAATGGTTACACCGCCCAGCACCAGTTTCCTGCCGACAGCCAACCTGTGCGCATCATACCCTAAACCGATTCTCAACTGCAGCCACCCGCCTCTTCTTGCAGGAAAACTGACACCATGACCAGATCCTCCTGAGTCGTGATCTTTATATTCTTATAAGAGCCAGGCACAATCTTTACCGGTTGGCCTGAAAACTCCACCAGCCCGGCGTCGTCAGTGGCAAAGAATCCCTCCAGCCGCGCCCTGCGGTGAGCTTCCATTATTGTTTCATAGCGAAAAGCCTGGGGGGTCTGAATCAACCAGAGACGACTCCTGGGCAGGGTTCCGGCTACAAACCCATCTTCTCCGGACAATTTGACAGTATCCTTGACAGGCACCGCGCATATGGCGGCGCCATGCGCTGCGGCTGCCTGCACAACGGCCTGGAGCATTCCGCGGTCAATAACAGGACGGACCCCATCATGGACCACTACCAGGCCTGTATCGGCAGAAAGCGCCAGAAGGCCGTTATATACGGAATCCTGGCGCTCTTTTCCTCCCGGTACAATCGAGGCTACTTTGCTTACGCCAAGTGCGTCAACCACGGCTGTGCGGCAGTATTCTTCCTCCCCTGGGTTGACGATAACCACAACACTATTAATAACAGGACTGGCTTCCAGCTTTTTCAGAACATGACCCAGCACCGGGATGCCGTCCAGAGTGAGATACTGTTTCTTAGTATCTGTTCCCATCCGGACGCCGATCCCGGCGGCGGGTACCAAAGCCGCCACTTTAACCAATAATATTCACCTCGCCGTAACCGGACTGTCCTTCAATACGCCTCTCGTATTTGGGCTTGGCGAAGATCATCCGCCCGGCGGCCGTTTGCAGGACACTGGTTACCAACACGGGGATGGTCTGGCTCATATAACGCCTGCCGCCGTCCACAACAATCATTGTGCCGTCATCCAGATAAGCTACTCCCTGGCCACTCTCCTTACCATCCTTGACTACCTGAACCACCATTTCTTCCCCTGGCAGCACCACCGGCTTAATAGCATTGGCCAGCTCATTAATGTTGAGAACCTTAACGCCGTGCAGTTCAGCCACTTTATTCAGGTTAAAATCATTGGTGATAATCTTGCCGCCGAGTTTTTGGGCCAGTTTAACCAGTTTGGTGTCAACCTCCGCCACATCTTCCAACCCGCGGTTATTATCATAAATCTGTACTTTTATTTCCGGATCCTTACGCATTTTGTTTAGAATATCCAGTCCTCGCCGGCCACGGTTGCGTTTGAGGAGATCGGGCGAATCCGCGATATGTCGCAACTCTTCAAGCACAAAGGCAGGTACAAGCTGAATCCCTTCGATAAAACCACTTTCACATAGTTCAGCAATCCGTCCGTCAATAATAACACTGGTGTCAAGGATTTTAAACTGACCGGCGCGAGCTTCGGCTTTTAAAGCACGCTCTTTACCGAACTTGGGAAAACCCGCAAAAAGGGAAAGGAGATCCTCCCTTTTTTTAATGCCGATACTGAGGCCCAGGTAAGCCAGAAGAAGAGTAACTACAATCCAGATAATTTTCCCGACTATACCCATAAAAGAAAGTATGGAACCCATTAAATTAGCTATTATAAGTCCAATAATTAAACCAACCGAACCCATTACCAGATCTTGAATTGGCGTTCTCTGAAGATACTGCTCAATGAATACCGTAATCCTTACAGCACCGCGAATAATGAGCGGAGCCAGTAAAATACCGACCGCCAGGGCAAGCAGTGAGGAAAGCCCGATCAGGCCGTATTTTAACTGTTGGGACAGGTTGGCAAAGAAAGCGAACATATCACTGTTCACCAAAAATATTCCGATTGCGGAGCCCGCAGCGGTAAACAAAGCAACCAGGACAATAAAAGCTATTTTCTTGACCATGTTTTTCACCTCCTTTCTTTGCTTGTTTGGAATTAAAAGTATTTTAAACAAAAATTTATAACTCTATTATATAAGTTTTATAAATACTTCATCAACTTAAAATTTAGGTTTTTTTGGAAAATAAAAAACGCCAGTTTTACCTGACGCTATCACGCAAAGGCTCCGTCTAAAAGTGATCGGGCTTTTTCTTCCTCCAGTTCTGTGGCCAGAACCAGTTCGCTGATGAGAATTTGTCTGGCATTTTCCAGCATTTTTCTTTCACCGGAAGAGAGCCCTTTTTCACGGTCACGTTTAATCAGGTTGCGCACAACTTCTGCGACTTCGTAAATATCGCCGCTTTTTATTTTTTCCAGATTGGCGCGGTATCTCCTGTTCCAGTTGGGAGACATGGCGGAACACTGTTGGCGCAGGATGTTAAGCACCTTTTCCACGCCTTCCCAGTCTACTACTTCCCTCAGTCCAACTCCATCGCCATTGTTGATAGGAATCATCACCTTCATGTCACCGACGGGAAGACGGAGGATATAATACTGGCGCTTTTCCCCTAAAACTTCCTTCTCTTCAATGGACTCAATAATGCCGGCGCCATGCATCGGGTACACCACTTTGTCTCCTATTTTAAACAAGGCCGTACCCTCCTTATCTATTTACAGTTAAAAAATTACCACCGCATAAAGTATAGCATGAAAGTACGTCTATGTCAAATAAACTATAATTCTAGCATAGCTGCCTAGCAGTGTCAACATATAATTTAAATTTTGTTTTGGGTAGCTTATTTTAACACTACTTACAATAATTTACCTGTGCCATTCCTGTAAAACCTGATCCCGGAAACGGTTTAAACCTTCTTTAATAGACCGCGCCCGGACTTCTCCTATGCCTTCAACTTCGTCCAGTTCCTCAATAGTTGCCACCAGGGTACTTCTGAGAGTACCAAAAGTTTTAACAAGATTATCTATCACCGGCAGAGGCAACCTTGGAATCTTCTCCAATATGCGGTAGCCCCGCGGGGACACATGCTGGTCTAAGATACTGGCGCTCCCTGGGAAACCAAGCGCCCTGGAGATCAGAGACAGATCCAGGATATCCTCCGCCGGCCAACTTCTAATAACATTTAGAATGCTGGAAGGAGATTTTTCCCCGAAGGTGGTAGCGTAGTCCTGAATCACCAGCAGTCCTTCGTCCTCGGTACTGGTAACCAGTTCCTCCAACTGCATGGTAATCAGACGTCCTTCAACCCCCAACTCACTGATATAGCGGTCAATCTCCTTGACTACCCTTAAAACCATTTCCACCCGCTGGATGGCTTTGGCCACGTCAAACAAGGTGACCGTATCCCGGAATTCCAACGCGCTGAGCCCCAGCAGCACCTTATCCAGAACCGAGCGGTATTTCTCAAGGGTTTGAATAGCCTGGTTGGCTTTAGTCAAGATAACACCCAGGTCCTTTAACGCATATTTAAAAAACCCTTTATAGGTTGTGATTATTCCCCGGCGCTGAGATATTGATATAACCAGCGTGTCAGTTTGCTTGGCCACCCGCTCAGCTGTACGATGGCGAATACCTGTTTCACTCGAAGGTATATTTTGATCGGGCACCAGCTGCGTGTTGGCCGCCAGGATTTTTTTGGCATCCTTACTTAATATGATCGCCCCGTCCATCTTGGCCAGCTCATAAAGCCTGGCCGGGGTGAAGTCGGCGTTGATCAGAAAACCTCCTTCTGTTATTTCAATAACCTCGGGCGTGTCGCCCATGACGATCAGCCCGCCGGTTTTCCCCCTCAGGATGTTTTCCAGTCCTTCCCGCAACGGGGTACCAGGCGCAACTGTACGCAGGACTTTAATAAACTTGTCTTCCATCTTTTCTTCTTTCAAATAGCCCACCTCACACCTTTAAAGCCAGTTCCAGCGCCTCAGCCAGTGTATCAACCGCCACGACACCTTTCTCTTCTTTTATATGGGCCGCGTTTTGAGCAGACAACAAAAATCTGCTAAAGCCAAGTTTAAAAGCCTCTCTTACTCTCTTTTCCACCCCGGTCACCGGGCGGAGTTCGCCGGTCAGCCCTATTTCACCCGCCAGTGCCATCCCTGAATCAACTGGAACATCCCTGAAACTGGAAGCCAGAGCACAGGCTATGGCCAGATCCACCGCAGGTTCGTCAAGTTTTACCCCACCTACCGCGTTGACATAAATATCATGGCTGCCCAGGATTAAGCCAACCCGCTTTTCCAGCACGGCTGCAATCAGGGCAACCCTGTTATGGTCCACCCCG
>CAZJGV010000093.1:464-6438 GCA_964545615.1 uncultured Pelotomaculum sp. | reverse complement strand
GTCATTCTGCGGGGCATACCGTAAGCGGTCGGGGTAACCAGGGCCTGAATTTCCAGCAGGAGCGGCCTGGTACCTTCCAGTCCCGCCGCTATAGCTGAACCTGTCACATCGCCATGAGGGCGCTGGATCAAAAACAAAGCGGCGGGATTAGCTACCTCTACCAAACCATTGACCTTCATCTCAAAGATGCCTATCTCGTTAGTAGAGCCAAATCTGTTCTTCACGCCCCGCAGAATCCGGAAGAACTGGTGCCGCTCACCTTCAAGGTAAAGCACCGTGTCAACCATATGCTCAAGCACCCTGGGACCCGCCAGCAATCCCTCCTTGGTAACGTGCCCGACCAGAAAGATTGAAATACCGGTGGTTTTGGCCAAACGCATCAACTGCGCCGCACATTCCCGCACCTGACCGACACTGCCCGGGGCGGAAGCCACACCATTCTTAAACATGGTCTGAATGGAATCGATAATAGCCACAGGGGGCGCCAATTCTCTCAAATGACGCTCCACGGAGTCAATATCTGTCTCCGGCAGCAGCATCAGACCGGGCGACAGGGCGCCCAGGCGGTCAGCCCTGATCTTAATCTGGCTGGCTGATTCTTCGCCTGAAACATAAAGCACTTTTATCCTTCTGCTTAGCAGATGGGCAATCTGCAGCAGCAGGGTAGATTTGCCGATCCCCGGGTCACCCCCCACTAAAATGAGAGAACCCGGCACTATGCCCCCGCCCAGGACCCGGTCCATCTCACCAAGATCCGTCTGGAATCGTTCCACATCCAGCACAGGCACCTCTGTTATGGAACGGGGCACTTCGCTGCCAGTTGCATCTTCGACAGATGACGCCCGGGGGCCAACCAGTTCTTCCACAAAGCTGTTCCAGGCGCCGCAGCCAGGGCAGCGTCCCAACCAGCGGGTGGACTGCTGACCGCATTCCTGGCAGAGATATTTAGATTTTGCACGCATCGACATAAAGTCTCCAAGTTTTGGTTATTTCTAAATTATAACATTTGAAACGACATACCACAAGTGATTGAAAGCTTTGGTGCCAGTTGTTGAATTGTTGAATAACTTTCAAGTTATTCAACAATTCAACAACTGGCACCAAGCTACACAGGCTATAGTTTGTTTGGTGAACTTACTGCAGCAACAATCTTAACTCCTTCTCCCGTCTCGTCCAGATCCAGGAGCACTTTTCCGCCGGGATGGAAAGTTCCTTTTAAAAGCTCCTCTGAAAGGCGGTCTTCCACCAGGCGTAAAATAGCGCGCCGCAGCGGCCTGGCGCCATAAGCTTCATCGAAGCCCTCCTTGACCAGCAGGTCCTTCACTGGTTCTGCCACTTCAATTTCAACTTCGTTTTCCTTCATCCTGTCGGCGACTTCTTTCAGCATCAGACTTACTATTTCCTTGATGTGTTCAACGGTAAGAGCGTGGAACACTATAGTCTCGTCGACCCGGTTTAAAAACTCGGGGCGGAAGGTCCGGCGCAGTTCCTCGGTAATTTTCTTTTTCATATCCTCATAGCCGGACTCTTTCCGGTCGCCCATGTGGAAGCCCAGGGTAATCTCTCTTTTAATAGTCTGTATGCCTACATTTGAGGTCATAATCAGCACGGTATTTCTAAAGTCAACTGTACGCCCTTTGGCATCTGTCAGCCTGCCGTCCTCCATCACCTGCAGCAGGATGTTAAACACATCGGGGTGGGCCTTTTCAATCTCGTCCAGCAGCACCACCGTATATGGCCTTCGCCTCACAGCCTCGGTAAGCTGGCCACCTTCTTCATAACCGACATAACCTGGCGGCGCCCCTACCAGGCGTGACACAGCAAATTTTTCCATGTACTCTGACATGTCGATTCTGACCATGGCGTCCTCGCTGCCAAACAGGACCTCCGCCAGGGCTCTGGCCAATTCAGTCTTGCCGACTCCTGTAGGACCTAAAAAGATAAAGGAACCTATCGGGCGTTTGGGATTTTTCAGGCCGGCCCGGGCCCGGCGTACAGCCCTGGATATGGCCCCGATAGCCTCTTCCTGCCCGACCACTCTTTGGTGGAGCACATCTTCCATTCTCAGAAGTCTTTCAGACTCCTCTTCCGCCAGTTTCTTCACCGGAACGCCGGTCCAACTGGATACTATCTGGGCGATAGCCTCATCGTCCACAACCAGTTCCGCGCCGCTTTTGCGCTGTTTCCACGACTCCCTGCGCTCCTCCAGTTGAGCCCGGAGTTTTTGTTCCTGATCCCTTAGCTCGGCGGCTTTTTCAAATTCCTGCCCGTTAACAGCCGCCTCCTTTTCTTTCTGTAATATTTCCAGTTTCTTTTCAAGCTCTTTCATTTCGGGCGGCGGCACAAAAGCCTGCAGCCTTATTCTGGAGCCTGCCTCGTCCATCAGATCGATAGCCTTGTCCGGTAAAAACCGGTCTGTAATGTACCGGCTTGACAGCTTTGCTGCCGCTTCAAGGGCGGTATCGGTAATTCTCACCCGGTGGTGCGCCTCATATTTATCCCTCAGACCTTTTAAGATCTGGATGGTTTCCTCGACAGTCGGCTCCATCACAGTAATCGGTTGGAAACGGCGCTCCAGGGCGGCGTCCTTTTCAATATGTTTACGGTACTCATCCAGAGTGGTGGCACCAATACACTGCAGTTCTCCCCTGGCCAGGGCCGGCTTCAGTATATTGGCAGCGTCAATAGCTCCTTCTGCGGCGCCTGCTCCCACCAGTGTGTGAAGTTCATCGATAAACATGATAATGTTGCCCGCCTGGCGAATTTCTTCAATGATCTTTTTCAGTCTTTCTTCAAACTCACCCCGGTATTTAGTGCCGGCTACCAGTGACCCCATATCAAGGGTAACCACGCGTTTATTGGTCAGCGTTTCGGGGACACTGCCGGCGGCAATTTGTTGGGCCAGCCCCTCGGCGACAGCAGTTTTCCCCACACCAGGCTCCCCGATCAGTACCGGGTTGTTTTTGGTGCGCCTGCTTAATACCTGAATTACTCTTTCAATCTCTTTATCCCTGCCAACCACAGGATCGAGTTTGTCCTCTCTGGCCATCACAGTCAGGTCCCGGCCGAACTGGTCTAAAGTCTGTGTTCCGCCGCCTTTAGCCTGGCCTTGCGCCTGTCCTTCAGCGGGAGCCTGCCCTCCCTGCAGATGGGCAACCATGGTACGTACCTTACGGTAATCCGCGCCGTAGGCAGTTAATATTTGAGCCGCCACACCTTCACCTTCCCGGATCAAGCCCAGCAGCAGGTGCTCCGGCCCAACGTAATTGTGGCCCATTCCCCGGGCCTCATCCACGGATAATTCCAGCACTTTTTTGGCCCGGGAGGTCAGGGCCGGCTCCTGCGCCGGCTGTTCTTTACCTGCTTCCACCATTTGCGCTATGGCCTCCCGCACTTTATCGGCGTCCATACCCACTGTAGAAAGGATTTTAGCCGCAACACTCTCTCCTTCCCTGATCAGGCCGAGCAGCAGGTGTTCTGTGCCGATGTATGGGTAACTAGTGATTTTAGCCTCCTCACGGGCGAACATCAACACTTTTTGCGCCCGCTCAGTGAACCTTCCAAACATATTCAGCACCTCCAATATTGGTCGTGAGTCGTGAGATTCCAGCATCCCTCTTGGGTTTTTTGACTCTTGAGACAATCCCTATAGTCCCACGTCTCACGTCTCATTTCCCACATCCCATTTCTCACGTCTCAGATTTCTCAAATTCTTTCCTGATCATTTCAGCCCGGTAAACATCCATCTGGTGGTTTGACAACTCCCGTCCGGCCATTTTTATCAAAAAAGCCGGCCTTACTTCTACCATTAACACATTCAGAAGTTTATCATGTATATCTGAGATTATTTTTAATCCTATCCCCAATCTTAGATCTGAAAAAAGGCGCATGGCCTCTTCCAGGGTCAAGATCCGGGCATTTTTTAAAATGCCGTAGGCCCGGTATACCCTGTCTTCAATGAACTCCCGCCTGTCTTTATATAAAGATAGACGGGACACCCTTTCCTGGTTCAGGATTTGTCTGGTTATGGAAGTCAGGTTGTTTACTATTTCCTCTTCAGACTGCCCCAGTGTAATCTGGTTGGATATTTGAAAAAGGTCACTAGCGGCTTCCGTTCCCTCACCGTAAAGCCCACGTACCGTCAGGCCAAGCTTACCTATAGCGTGAAAAACCCCGCCTATTTGATTGGTAATTTTCAAACCTGTGAGGTGAAGCATCACCGAAGCCCGCATCCCGGTACCTACATTGGTCGGGCAGGAGGTAAGAAAGCCAAGCTTTTCGGAAAAGGCATAGTCCAGGGTTTTCTCCAGCCCGTCATCAACTTTGTTCACTATCTCCCAGGCTTCTTTTAGCTGCAGGCCTGACAAAAGGCCCTGAATGCGCAGGTGGTCCTCTTCATTTACCATGACACTAACAGCCTCATCCTGGCGGATGGCCACAGCTTTAGATTGAAAATCATCTAACAGATCAGGGCTGATTAAGTGTTTATCAACCAGCAATTGCCTTTCCAATGGTGTTAATTCGCTCAATTCATTTAGTTCCAGGATCCCCGTTAGATCTGAGGCTTCTGTGTTTTCAATAGCCTTTTTTATTTTACCGGTTACTTCCCTGGATTTATCCAGGTCCAGCAGGTGAGGGAAGGGAATACCGGTAAGATTTCTGGCCACCCTGACCCGGCTGCTGACAACAATATCCGCGTCAGGCCCGTCCGCATCCATCCAAAGGCTGCGGGCGCTGCCTACCTTGTCTTTAATCGACATCACGCCTCACCTCCCTCTTCGAGGCTCTTTTCAAGCCGGCGTATGGTATCGCGCAGTTCTGCGGCAAGCTCAAACTCCTCCCGGCCGACAGCATCCCCAAGCTGACTTTTCATTTTTTCAATTTCCTTCAGCAGCCTGGCCTGCCCCCCGGTGCGCTCCGGTACTTTTCCTGTATGGCGGGTGTTGCCGTGAATTCTCCGCAAAAGCGGCTGCAGCTTTTCTTCAAAACAAGGGTAGCAGTCGCCACAGCCCAGAAGTCCTTTCTTGATAAACTGCCCTTCGACCACTCCACATTTTTCACATGTCTTGCCGCCAGCCTCCGGTTGTCCGAAATTGTTCTCATTAAAATCGTAATTTAAGAGACCGGCCAGGAAATTATGCAAATTCATCTGTGGTAAAAACCCAAATCCCTGCAGCTGTATTTCTTTACCACATACTTCGCAGAGGTGGGTTTCCCGTTTTTGCCCATTGGTGATCTCTGTCAGATGTACCGTCGCCGGCCTCTGATTGCACCGCTCACACTGCATAAACATCCTCCCCTTGCAACAAGTGATTTATCAAAATTTTACTCGCGTAAAATGGATACCACCATAGCCTTTAACAAAAGAGCCCTCAGTTGATCCCGCGCGGGCATGCCTATCCTCAAAATGTTGCCGTCAACAGCCGCCCGCATGACCCGGGCTTCCCGCACTGTGATATACCCCTCGTCCAGCAGTTGTTTGATCAAGCCTTCAGCATCGGCCTGGGCGATCGACTCTCCAATTAAACCACACAGGTCCAGAATTAAGTCCGCCCGCTGGTCTAAGGGAATCTTTACTATCCTGATATATCCGCCGCTACCCCTTCTGCTTTCCACAAAGTAACCGTGTCCGGCGGAAAAACGCGTGGTCAGGACATAGTTTATTTGGGAGGGAACACAGTTAAAGCGAACAGCGAGATCACTGCGCTGCACCTCTATAAGATTTTTACTGCTCTCCTCCACAAGTTTTTTTAAGTAGTGCTCTATTAAATCGGAAATGTTTGACATTATCAAATCACCACCAAAAATTTTCCTATCTGACTTTAACTGACTTTAACTTTATTATATTGATATCAAGCCGATTTTTCAATACCTTCTTACTATTTTGCCCCGGAAAACTCATCGGAAACTAAAAAAAGAGAGAACCGCGCCAGGGCACGGTTCTCTTTTGACAATAATTGGCTCCCCGAGTAGG
>CAZJGV010000093.1:0-388 GCA_964545615.1 uncultured Pelotomaculum sp. | reverse complement strand
AACCTACCGGTTAACAGCCGGTTGCTCTACCGTTGAGCTATCGAGGAACGGACGGTTGGTTATTATTAAATTCTGCTCCCACGCACCATAATATACTACTATCTTTTTCTCAAGTCAAGCACTATCGCTGCGCAAATAAATCGCGGATAATTTTCGTCTCAAACAAAAATACACATAATTATGACTTTGAACCCAGGGGTTAAGGAGGAAGCCGGACCGGTATTATAGAATTAATTAACATATAGACCTTTTCCTTTTATTACTGCCAGGTGGTGAATTAATATGAACTCAGCCTTCTTGAGGTTAGCTGTTCTCGGCGCTGCTTTAGTGTCCATGGTATTTGGCATCTGGCGCGGTGAAGTAAATGAGGTTCTGCTAAAAATGATAA
>CAZJGV010000092.1:0-12328 GCA_964545615.1 uncultured Pelotomaculum sp. | reverse complement strand
AGGCATTGGCTGAACTGGTGCGCAAAATTGTACAATTGGTCTCTACAGCGACATTTAACAGCTACACGGCGGGGTTCACCAGTGGCAACATCTACAGAGGAAACCTAAAACAGGTATGTGTACCGTTTTTAAACTGCTATTCCTGCCCTGGCGCCATCTGCTCCTGCCCGATAGGTTCCCTGCAGGCGGTGGCAACCGGAGCGTCCTACCAATTCTCGTTTTATGTTGCAGGCTTCCTGGCCTTGATCGGAATTACCACAGGCAGGCTGGCCTGTGGCTGGCTTTGCCCGTTTGGCCTGATCCAGGAACTCCTGTCGCGTATACCTTCTCCCAAGTTCCTTTTACCAACCTGGACACGTTACCTTAAATACCTGGTCCTGGCCTTTTTAGTCTTGCTGCTGCCCGCTATTGCCACTGATTTCTTTGGACTTGGCACGCCTTATTTCTGCAAGTGGCTCTGCCCGGCGGGTACCTTAGAAGCCGCGATACCACTGGCTATAGCTGACCAGGGTATCCGGGGCGCCCTGGGTCCGCTTTTCACCTGGCGACTGATCTGGCTGATCGCAATCATTGTATTCGTTATACTAGTGCAACGCGGCTTCTGCTCTGTTTTTTGTCCACTTGGAGCTATTTATTCCTTATTCAACCGGATCAGCTTTTTTAGTATAAGACGGCAGACGAATAAATGCAGCAATTGCGGACGCTGCACCGAGGTTTGCTACTTAAAGCTCCCCGGCTCTCAGCAGACAAATCACCCCGACTGTATTCGCTGCCTTAAATGTGTTAATAACTGCCCTAACGGGGCGATGATCTGGGAAATTCAATTGACTGGTAAAAAGGAGGATTTTTTCAGTGTATAAAATGCTTCTTATAGTTGCTTGCTTGATCCTGGCAGGATTACTGTCATCCGGCTGCGGGGTAAAAGATAAACCTGAGCAGGCGCCGCAGGTTAGTTCCGTCCCTGTAGAACAACCCGTTCAGATGCCAGAAACGCCGGCGGTACAAACTCAGGATAATGAGGCTCCCAAAAATGAACCATCCTCAGTGGTTAATCCTCAGCAGCAGGCATCCGGCGAGCAGCCTTCTGAAGCAACAACAGCGACTGAGGAGTCCAAAAAAGATACGCCCAAAAATTACTCTCTGAAAGTGGGAGACTATTTTCCCCCGTTCACTCTCAGTGACTTAAACGGCACTAAAATTAGTTCCGCTGATTTATTCTCCAGCAACCAGGTGACCTTGATCAACTTCTGGGGCACTTACTGCGGCCCCTGTATCAGAGAAATGCCGGAACTGGAAAAATTATGGCAGCAATACTCAGATCAGGGCCTCGGCCTGATCGGCATTGTACTGGACTCGCAAAGAGTCGCCGCGGCGAGGGACCTTACCGCCAGACTGGGCACGTCCTACCCCCACCTGTTGGACAACGGCCGCTACGGGCCAAGCATTCGTGCGGTTCCCCAGACCCTGCTGGTCGATAGTGAGGGCAAAATCCTGAAGTCAGTTACCGGCGCGCGCGCACTGCCAGTATTTGTCCAAATGATTGAGCCTTATCTGTAAATCACAGAATATGATTATCCTGGTAGAATAGCTATCATCAATACATAAAATATTAAAACTTGTAAAACCTGATTTCACAGTTACGGAAAAATATATGCTGGTTTTTGAAAAGTCTTTTTTACTGCGATTGCAGGAATAAAGGAGAAGAATTTTAACATGAAAAGGGAATACTTAAGTAAACTGCTTGAAAACAGGCTGTTAATTTTAGATGGAGCTTTCGGTACAGAGCTGCAGAAAAGAGGCATGCCTGCAGGCGTTTGTCCTGAACAGTGGGTAATTGAACACCCGGCTGTTCTGGAAGAACTGCAACGTGAATATATACATGCGGGTTCCGACATCGTATATACGTGCACCTTTGGCGGTAACAGGATCAAACTGGCGGAGTATGGGTTGGGTGATAGGGTAATTGAGCTTAACAGGGATCTGGCCAGGATTTCCAAGAGGGCTGCCGCCGGTACAAACTGTTTTGTAGCGGGTGATCTTGCGCCGACGGGTAATTTTATTGAGCCTTTTGGAGACATGCCGTTTGAAAAGGCTGTCTCTGTTTATAAAGAACAGTGTCAGGGACTGCTGGCAGGCGGCGTGGACTTATTTGTCATCGAGACCATGCTGGATATTCAGGAAGCAAGGGCCGCGCTGCTGGCCGTCAAAGAAACTTCCGATCTCCCGGTACTGGTAAGTATGACCTTTGGGAATGACGGAAGAACACTGACCAACAGCGACCCCGTTACCGTGCTGTTAATCCTTCAGAGCCTTGGAGCCGACGCTGTGGGAGTAAACTGTTCAACCGGTCCAAAAGACATGATCGAGATTGTCTCACTGATGAAACCTTACGCCAGGATTCCTCTCCTGGCCAAACCCAATGCCGGTCTGCCGAGGCTGATTAACGGCGTCACCATATTCGATATGGAAGCGGAGGAATTTGGCTCTTATGCCGAAGAATTTGTCAGGGCGGGCGTTAACCTCCTGGGAGGCTGCTGCGGCACTTCACCTTTATATATTGCCAGCCTTAAAAGCAATATTGAAGGGTGCGGGCCTCTCAAGCCAGATGCAAAACCATACAGCGCGGTAACCTCTTCCAGGAAAACCGTGTTTATAGGTCCTGATCGCCCGGTCGCTCTGATTGGTGAAAGGATCAATCCCACAGGCAAAAAAATCCTGGGTGAGGAACTGAGGCAGGGCAAGTTTTCTGAAGTGCGGCGGCTGGCTCTGGAACAGCTGGCAAACGGCGCGGATCTGTTGGACGTCAATGTCGGTATGCCCGGGATCGATGAAAGAGAAACCATGGTGGAGGTCGTCAAGCTTTTAAGCAATATTGTTGATGTCCCCCTGTGCCTTGACTCATCATCACCTGAAGTTTTGGCGGCCGCGCTGCGGATTTATCCCGGCAGGGCGCTGATTAATTCTATTTCCGCCGAAAAGATAAAACTGGAAAAACTCCTGCCGCTGGCGCAAAAATACGGCGCTATGTTTGTACTGCTGCCTCTAAGCGACGAGGGTGTCCCCGAAGAGGCTGAAAAACGGTGTGAGATTATCAGGTATATCCTGGACCGGGCGGCTGAATACGGCATAAAAGAACAAGATGCTGTGGTCGACGGTCTTGTCATGACCATATCCGCAGACCAGCGTGCTGCTTCAGCCGCCCTGCAGGTGATAGAATGGTGCGCTGAAAATGAGTGCGCCACGACTTTAGGCCTGTCCAACGTCTCTTTCGGATTGCCCCGGAGAGATTTTGTCAACGCCGCTTTTCTGGCCATGGCTGTCAGCAAAGGGCTCTGCACGGTGATAGCCAACCCTTCAAGCGAAATGATCATGAGTATAAAAATGGCTTCTGAAGCTTTAACCAGGCGGGACAAAAACAGTTTAAGGTATATAAGCCGGTTTGCGGGTACCAATCCTGAGGAGGCACAACACTCGGGCGGCAAGAAACCCCTTAAGCCGGCCGACAGAATATATAATTCTGTGCTGCAGGGAGAAATGGAAGAAATAGTCCCGTTGCTCCTGGAAGCAATTAATGAAAGGATCGCCCCTAAAGAGCTGGTGGATAATTACCTTATTCCCGCCATTACCAGGGTCGGTGAACTATACGATCAAAAAGAATACTTCCTGCCACAGCTTATTCAAAGCGCCGAGACCATGCAGAATGCCTTTAACTTCCTGGAGCCTTACCTTGCTGAGGACAAGGACGCCTCCGCCAAAACGGGTATTTCCATAGTGCTCGCCACGGTAAAGGGAGATATCCATGACATAGGGAAAAACATTGTGGGACTTATGCTCAGAAATTACGGGTTTAATGTGCTCGACCTGGGCAAAAACGTAAGGTCAGAAGACATAGTCGCAAGGGCAAAAGAAACAGGGGCTGCAATCATAGGCTTATCCGCGCTGATGACTACCACCATGATAGAGATGAAAAACGTAATAAAAATAGCCCGGGAGGAAGGGCTGAACTGCAAATTCATGGTCGGTGGGGCCGTGGTTGATGATAAGTTCGCTACTGAAATAGGCGCCGACGGCTACGCCAGGGATGCCTACGAGGCGGTAAAATTAGCGAAAAAACTGGCCCTGCTGAAATAGGCAGACTAGGAATATTTCAGGATCAGGTACTCAAAGATACGCTTGTCAAACTCGCTTTTAAAACCTTTTAGTGTTCTTAAATCCCTGCCGCATTTTGAGCAGCTATCAGCATACCACGGAAAATCCGCCTGGCAGCCGGGGCATTTCCACTGTTTTGCCTGCTGCTCATGCCAGCTGCCAACGCCACCGCTGATAATAGCCGCAATGTTATTTTGGATGGTACTCAGGTGCGGCAGGCTGTCCAGAACATTTTTAAATTTTTCCACGTTGAACTGTCCGCACGGGAAGTCCTTACAGTCCAGGCAGCGCTCCACGCCTCTGTCTGCGGCGCAGGTTCTGATTTGGCAGCCGGCGCAGTTGGCAAACACTGTGTCGC
Organism: uncultured Pelotomaculum sp.; assembly: GCA_964545615.1. Lineage (GTDB taxonomy): Bacteria > Bacillota > Desulfotomaculia > Desulfotomaculales > Pelotomaculaceae > Pelotomaculum_B. The sequence goes on along the minus strand of CAZJGV010000092.1, from coordinate 7,821 downwards.
TCTTGCAGCCATGACACTTTAACTCCATCCCCGCTTCTTCAGCCCAAAAGGATGCGAATTTGTCTCTTATCCCGGCCTGTTAAGTTCAACAAAAAGGGTGTTTTTCCTTTTTTACCCTCCTCTCCGGTAAAGTAAAACCCCACGGTAGTCCGTGAGGTTAGGTCAGGTTATTGACAAAGTCGTCCATGGTGTTGAAAACGCTTGGCTCCGCTACTTCGCGTCTAGTAAACGGCTAAGGAACGGGGACACACCTCAATCTCTGGTATTCCTTATATTGATAGGGAGTGTTCCCAATTTGAGGTGCGAATTCAGTCGTAATGTTCGATTGAAATCAAACCTACATCTTTGTTTTTATCCTTCGTGGTGCCACTTCAGATTGTAGTCCGGATTCATCCGGACATATTGTGCGGTTAAAGCCGCACCTACCAGAGATGTGTCCCTTGAGTGCTGACTCGCTTGCTTCCTTTAACCTCAAGGTTCGCAATAGTATGTCTACAGTCTGAATATCACGGTAGTCCGTGAGGTTTTACGCTTACCAAACAGTTGGCTGGAGCATCCGAAAACTAAAGATTCACTCTGGGATTAATTACGAAATATGCTTATGGTTACGGTGTGATGCTGTATGCAGCGTCGCCGGTGTCCGTGCAGGCGCTGTCGGAGAAGCTGGTGACCCGGATCTTGTAGTCATTCCCGGCTGCCAGCCCCCGTGGCACCGTCCACTGGTAGGCGCCTCTACCGCCGCTGCCGATGGGGGCGCCGTAGGTGATAACCCGGTTTAAAGCATCGTTTTTCAAAAGCTCGATCCTGACCAGGTACCCGGGGTTGCCGGTGTATCTCCAGCGGATGGTCTGGCTGCTGCCGATTGCCCAGCTCTCGCCGCCTGCCGGAGAAGTCACGGTTATGGTGGGCGCCACCGGTCCGGTGATGGTAAAGGCATTATCGCCGGTGTCGGTATAGGCGCCGCTTGTGGTGGTGACCCGGACCTGGTAGTCACTCCCGGCTGTTAGCCCCTGCGGGACCGTCCACTGGCAGCTGCCGCCGCCGCTACTGCCGGTAAAGGTGCTGTAGCTGATTACCCTGTCCAGGGCATCGTTTTTCAGCAGATCCACTTTGACTGTCTGCCCGATGTTGCCGCTGTAGTTCCAGCGGATGGTCTGGCTGCTGCCGGCGGCCCAGGTCTCGCCTCCGTTAGGCGAGCTAATGGTTATTCCGGCTGCCTGAGGCACGGTGACGGTGAATGTGTCGTCGCTGGTATCTGTGTAAGCATTGCTCAGGTTACTGGTGACTCTGACCTGGTAGCCGCCTCCGGCTGTCAGCCCAGACGGCACTGTCCACTGGCAGCTGCCGCCGCCGTTTAGTCCGATATAGGCTCTGGCATTGATAACTTTGGCCACGTCCCAGTTTTTCAGAAGCTCGACTTTGACCAGGTCGCCGGGGCTGCCGTTATAGTTCCAGCTGATGGTCTGGCTGCTGCCAGCGGCCCAGGTCTCCCCGCCGTTGGGCGAGCTCACGGTGATCGAGGTGGCGAGCGGTAAGGTGATGGTGAAGGCGCCGCTGGTAAATGTATAGGCATTGTCGAGGATGCTGGTAACCCTTACTCTGTAGTCGCTGCCGGGGGCCTGGCAGTACGGGACAGGCCAGATGCAGCTGCCGCTGCAGTCACTGCCAGTGTATGTGCCGTAGGAGATGACCCGGTCTAAAACGCCGCCTTGCAAAAGCTCGATCCTGACGGCTCCCCCGGGGTTGCCGGTGTAGTTCCAGTTGATGGTCTGGCTGCTGCCCGCCGCCCAGGTCTCTCCGCCGCCGGGGGAGGTTAGGACGATGTCCTGTGACACTAATATGTTTGAAGTGTCGCCGATATTGTTCAAGGTCAAGTCAGCGTCTATCCCGCCTGCATCCTTAACTGTCCCCCCGCCGGCCTGGAGTGTGCCGGCGGTTACGCCGCCCATGTCGGATGGCTGGATGGTATAGCGGAAGAGGAGGCTGGCTGTGCCTGAGCCGCTGACATATAAAGCATTCCTGATTGCGGGGCCGACTGTCATCTGGAGGCAGGGTGTGCCTCCACTGGTGTCTACTGTTACCGCCTCACTGAAGTTGACGGTAAAGCCAAGATCCTCGCCGGCGCCGTAGGTGCCGCCGGCGGGAACGGTGACTGATGTTACGGTGGGCGCCAGCTTGTCGTTTAGCGTCTTTGCGCCCGTGGTCTGCGTTGCTAACACTGCGTTGCCTGCTTTATCGTAAACTGAAGCGCCGCCGGCTGGCTTGATCTTGATGGTTTCCACACCGTTTGGCGTACCAGTTATGGTGAGAAACACTCTGACGGTTGTCTCGCCGCCGGCCAGGGCTGAGGCTAATCCTTCGGCCGCGTTGTTGTTTTGCTTAACGGAGCTGATCGTTACGTTGGTGGCGGCGCCACCGATCTGGGTGAAGGTTAAGGCCAGTTTGGCGGCGGTGAGGGCGGTTGTCCCGTCAGCGGCGCCGTATATACCTTCACTGAAAGTGATGTCAATGTAGGCGTTGGTCGCGGCCAGTGTGCCTGATGTAATGGTGGGAGCGGTGGTGTCCCAGGCGGCGGCGTTTACTCCTGTGCCGTCGGTGAGCATGGCATTGCCCAGGGTGTCCTGCACGTCTCCGTTGACGCCCGCTGTGTATTTCACGGTGACGCCTTCTCTGGCGGATACACCCATGTCGGCCACGGTGAGCACCACGTGGCCGGCGCCGACGCCCTGGGCGATGGAGAATACCGCGTAAGTGGTGCCGGGGGAGCCTGTTTCTTCAACTGTGAACCCGCCGTTGTTGGCTTTGGTGAGGTTGACGCAGTTCTTACTCAGGGTAACGGTGATATGGGTGTTGTCGGTTCGGGCGGCGCTTACCATAACCGGGGGAGTTGCGACCTGGAAGTTCGCCATCAGGGGGCGGTCAGCCGCACCCATGGTAAACCCGTACGCAGCGCTGGTACTTACCTCCACGTCGCCCTCGGTCCAGTTGACGAAGCTGTAGCCGGCGTTGGAAGTGGCGGTGACCGTCACTGAGGCGCCTTCTTCGTAGGGCCCACCACCATCAACCGTGCCTCCCTCAGCCGGACTGGCCGAGACGCTGACCGTATGCATCACCGCAGCGGGTGTAGTGTTAAGCAGGATGGATACGGTTTTTATACTATCCCAATTAGCTGCCGCGAGGTCCGGTTTGCCGTCGTTGTTGAAGTCACCAGCGGCCAGTGTACCCTCAAAAAATTGGTTATACACACCGGTCGGTGTTATATACCAGGTCACTTCAGTCTGGAAGGTGCCGTCCCCGTTGCCGGTCAGGACACCCAACTTGGGTTCAATAAAACTGGGTTCCTTTCTATTGATAAGTGCCGCTAGGTCAATCAAGCTGTCACCGTTGAAGTCACCAGCCGTCACACTTTTATAATATGAATTGGAGCCATAGCAAACAGGAGAAGCAAAGGTACCGTCCCCGTTTCCAGTCAGTACATAAACTCCATCCCGCCCTCCTGCGGCCAGGTCGGGATTGCCGTCGGCATTGAAGTCGTCGCAGATGACCTCGGTGATACAGGGTACCGCATAGTTGCTGGGAGTACCGAAAACGCCGGCGCCATTGTTAAGGAGGATGCTTAGATGGTACTCTGAATAATTGGAAACTGCCAGGTCAAGATAGTTATCCCCATCAAAGTCTCCAGCCGTAATGCTGTACGAACCTGCTCCCGTGCTGTAATACACTGGCGCCCCGAGGCTGTAGGCGCTCCCGATGCCGGCGCCGAACAGGACAGCCACCGTGTTGGCGTCATATTTCGCCACCGCCAGGTCGATCACTTCGTCACCGTTGAAGTCGCCGGCTGCGACATCCTGCGGCAAACTCATCCCTGCCCCAAACGTCTGTGCCGCCTGGAAAGTGCCATCGCCATTTCCCAGCAACACTCTGATGCAGTTATCATTCTGTATTGCTACTGCCGCGTCCAGATTAGAGTCTCCGTTCAAATCCGCCACTGTAAATTGTAGGGGAGCAGCAAACCACCCACCTAAGCTATAAAGAACGGGAGTCTGAAAAGTGCCGTCGCCATTACTAAGGCTTACAGCAAGGCAAGAAAAAGGTGATGCTTCGATAGCAACGTTAGTGGTAAGCAGGTCCTCATAACCGTCTTCATCTACATCTGCCGCCACCACTCTTTGTGGCCTTTGAAAGGCTACGTCCGACGACATCTTTTCAAACTCCGGGGCAACCGCCAGCGCCGCCTGCGCCCCTACGAACAGGAACAGAAACATCAGGACCGCCAGCAAAAATGTCCTGCGGGGGAAACCCGATAACCTTGTGAACATAATTATTCCCTCCCGTATCATATGTTTAGTAATTTAGCTGAACGATAATTTTACATCATTTTTTCTTAATACTACTTTCCAGGGCTGAAAGTTTGGCCTGTCCATCACTGTAGAATGTTCATAATCCAACGTTTTTGTTAAAATCATTAGACACAAAAGCAGCCCAAACTGACTGAATAGTTAATATTAAAAGGAAGCAATCACCTGTCAATCATATCCATAATCTCGTCAATAGTTATCTGGCACAGGTTGTTCCATACCAGCGTGTTTTCATGCTCCACCCTGACGTCAAGGAATTTTTCTATATCCGCCAGATTGCAGAAACGGGTGGTCTGCAGCCTGGGCCGCATATCGTAGATAATACGGTGGCTGTTGCTGAGTTCTATTGTCAGGGTATGGTTATTGTGGGGAACGACTTTTATTATTCTCGCCATACCTGTCCCCTTCCAAATTTATTACGGAAAGATTGACCAAGTCTTTAAAAAAATACTAACAAGAATCTTAAAATTTTAAAATTATACGTTCGTATATAAATCAATGGTTTTTAGGTCCGGGCAGGACGACAAAAAAAGCGGTAACCAGTTTGTCCCGCCTGTTAAAAGCAAACAGCTTCTTAATGCCGCTTTACAGCATAGATACAATATGCAATTTTCTTTTTAAATTAGTTTCAGTTCCATGGTTTTTCTTACAGCTGCCACGCGGCTGCTTACCCCCAACTTCCGGTAAATGGTTGTAATGGTTTTTTTCACGGTAATTTCGGCGATAAAAAGCCGGCCCGCTATTTCTTTGTTGGGTTGGCCTTCCAGTAGCAGTTTCAGTATTTCCTTTTCCCGCTCTGTCAGCTGGCTTGCAGGTGTTTTGTTTTTGCCGGCAGACTCCAGGTTACGACTGTATTGCAACACTTCGGCAATGAGCCTGTCCAGGTATTTATCCTTTTTGCTTTCCCTGGCCAGGGCGGCAAGGGTCTCGAGAATATATTTACCGTACTCGGCAAAAGTAAGTATGACGCCGTCGGCCCTGCCGATGGCCAGAGCCTGCCGCATGGCCACTTTTGATTTTTCCGGGCCGTATAATTGGTACTTTACTATGGCGTCAAGTATATGGGCGTGAAGATGGCCAAGCAAGTTGTTAAAGATGGAAAAAAGCTGGTGCATTTCCTCACAGAGTACTTCCAGTTTCAGATAGTTACCCTCCAGCAGTAAATACCTGGCGTGGACGAGGAAATTAAAAGCCAGACCCTGGTAAAACATTTCCTCGTGCTTCATATCACCGCTTTTGAGCCACCCGGCAAAGCTCAGGGGTTCGCCTGTTATGCCACCCAGGTAGCCGTAACATAAATCCAGGCAATTTATGAAAATGGGGTTATTATATTCAGCTACTCTTACAGTCAACTCGTCAAGAAGGTCTGTTGCTTCCTGAAATTTGCCCCTTACCGCGTAAAGCCGGGCCAGGGTGAAGCTGGCACAAATGATAATAGTCACCTGCTCCATGGTCTCTGCTCTGTAAATAGCCTTGTAGGCATTGAGTTCGGCCAGGTCAAGGTCGCCCCTTTCCAGGCAGTATTCAGCCCGGAGCAGGCATTCAAAGCCTTTGCCGCAGCCGCCTGATAATTCCTCATAGTAACGGAAGTTGCTTTCCACAAATTCCACTACTCCCAGCATATCTCCCTTTTCCCTGTAGTAAAGGTAAAGTTGGCTGGGGCAGCCGAAATTGATCATCATGTCTTTGTTGGCAATGCGGGAACTTCCGTCCAGCAGCGCATGGGCTTTTACGTGAGATGCGCTCATCTTGCGCACATCATTAAAGAAAAGAAAGCTCCTCATCAGTTCGCTCTCTCCTGCTATCCGCCTCTTCAGGACGGGCGGGGTGAGGCTGTCGTTTTGATAATATGCTTCTATTTCTGAAAGGAGTTGGGCGCCGCCCGCCATATCAACTTTGGGTAGGTAAAAATTGGCATAGGTCAGGTAACCGATGGGATGGCGGTATTTCACATCAACTGGGATTTGCTCAAAAAGTTTCACTATATCTTGTGCGGCGGTGTCAAGCACCCGGGCTATACCCCGTTTCTCAAACTCTTTCAGAATGAGGTCGTATTCTTTAGCTTTCAGGAGCAACTTCATTCCTGTGAGAGTAAAACCATTGGCTATATTCCACTCACCGGAGCGCCTGTATAAATTGAGGACTTCCGTTTGGTCTGCCTGTTCTTCTAGGAGCCCTCTTAAATAACCGGCAAAAATGTTGTGCATCGTGTACTTTTGTGACCGCTCGTCAAAGCGGATAAAAGAACTGTCACGGCTCAGCTTATGGATCATCCCCGGGGCCGCCCCGTTTTCCGTGACGAATACTGCCTGCGGCAGTGTGAAGCTGTCGAGGGTGGCAAGGGCCATCAGCAATCTTTTTTCGTTTTTTGTATACCGCCCCATTATTGTTGTATTGATAAGTTCATTCAGGTCTACCCCCGCCTCCAGCCTGCCGGTTTCCAGGTATCTCCGGCAAACCAGGTAAACAGCCGTAATCCAGCCCTCGGTTATCTCCCGCGCCTGTTTTGCCGTAGTATCAGAAATCTCCTGACCAAAAAGCTGGAAATAATCCTTTATTTCATCCTGCGACAGTTCGAAGAGAAAGCTTTTCAGCTGGCAGCAATACCCTTTTAGCTTTAGCTCTTCAATATTAATCGCCGGCCTTGTCCTTGACATGACCAGAAGATGCAGGCCAGTTATCCTCTTCCTCACAAGCTTCTCAATCAGCATATCCAACTCCGGCAAGCTGGCAAAATGGTAGTCGTCAATTACCAGTACTTTGCTTGTCAGGTACGTCCATTCTTCTAATAAGTCAAATATTCTGTCCCTGTGCGCCGCGCTGGCGGGAAAACCCAGAGTGTTTAAACGGCCCCCGATTTCCTGCTCTTTTTCAGCAAATTGCCTGGTAAGGGAGTTCCAGATAATGTGAGCTGATGTTTCGTCGCTCTCTACATTCAGCCATACATAATCTGCTTTTATCTCGTCAAGATAATCCCTTACCGCAACAGTCTTGCCATAACCCATTGCCGCCACCACAAGCGTCAGCGGATATTCAAATACATGGCAAAGCTGCTCCCTGATCGTTTTTCGTTTTAAAACGCGATGCAAACCGGAAACCTTTTCCATCTTAATACAAGCTCTCTTTTTGTTATAAATATCCTGCTCTCTTTGTGCCTTACAAAACGCGGTCGCGCCCACAACTATTGTCAGTGACGAAACAAACGCACCCGGCGCAACCATAATTCCTGCCCTGATGGATCATTTACTTCCACAAACACGGGCATTCTCCTGTAAAATAGTCTTTTAGTTTTCATGATATTCAAATAACGGTCTGTTTCGCATATTCGTTGAACATCCTTACAATTTCCAGTACCAAAGGAAGCAAGGGGACGTTCTTTTTGCTTCCAAAAGTAAAACCTCACGGTCTTTGTATTTGCTAAACTAAAAGTGTACCAATTTTAACCCATTGATCACCAAAAAGT
>CAZJGV010000091.1:9745-12376 GCA_964545615.1 uncultured Pelotomaculum sp. | reverse complement strand
TATCATGGTCAGGAAACCTCACCTTAGAAATGTTGTACGCCATAAGGCGCAAGGCGTAGGTATGCATGTCAGCTTCATGGGTCAAGGACCAAAAAGGAATGCAGGATATACTTACGACTTACAGCTTATGCCCTACGACTATCAAGGGTAGCCCCTTCATTAAAAGCTTAGCGCGATTTCTTCGCGGTCAAGGCGACTCCTGATGGTCCGCACTCTCTCCGCCAGATTAGTATTCCCCGCCGCCGCCCTTTCAATCTGACGGAGCAGGTCGATTTCCCTTCTGAAGATCGAGAAGATGTCGCCTGGCTGCAGAGATGACATCTCCAGCAGTTCGGCAAAAGTCGCCCCGTTGTACCAGGCGTAAGCCAGCGATCCCGGTATGTTGGACCAGACGCAAAACTTCTCCGGCACACCCATTCGTGAGAGCTCTCTTTTAATGACGGTTGTCTCATGAGAAGCCGGCAGATCCAGCTTGGCCGTGAATGTATTTTTACCGGGGACAAATTCCACACCGGCCAGGAAAGCGGCTACTTCCGCCGGCTCGGCATCTTCGATTAAGCCTGAAAAAGCCAGTTCGGTAACCAGAATTTCCTGCACGTGCAGTTCCAGCGCGAAGATACCACGGGGGTAAAATTCCCTGTCCTTTACATAGCCCAGTTTTTCAAGCAGGTCTCTGACTTCCCTGAATTCCCTGAAAACCGCGTCTGCCTGTTCAGAGACCACTCTGAATTCCTGCTTCAAAAGCTGCAGGTAATTCCTGGCTTGTTTCAGGCTGTCGGAGGCCAGGCGGCAATTTTCGGGCTCACGGCAGCGCTTGGGTGCAAAAGAAGACAACTGCTTCTGGAGAGTATCCTTTTCTTTGTTTCTACCCTTCCAGCGGAGGCGCTTCAACTGCCTGCGGGCTTTGACCCGCTCCAGCGGGCAGGCTAAAGTCAGGTTTTCGGGACACAGGGTCGCTTCTATTTCCAGGACACGCTCAGAGACTATTTTTATTTCCTGTTCAAGGTTGTTCTTTTTCTTTTTAAGCTGGTGCATTTTAAAGTTGCCGTTTAGAAAACGTTCAATTTCTTGATCAGTTTTATACCTCAAAAGGCTGAGCACAGTGTTGGGCGAAATGGCCAGCCGGCCTGAAACAGGCTCAACCTCTTTCTCTTCAAAAAAGCCTGTCTGCTCGGGAAAGCGGCTGTCGATACGGATAAAAACGTGGCCCACCTGGTCAAAGCCCCGCCTGCCCGCCCGCCCGGCTATCTGGAAAAACTCCCTGTTTTGCAGTATTCGAAAGTCGTACCCGTCCCACTTTCTGGTAGAGTCGAATATAGCGCTGGCGGCTGGGAAATTCACCCCCGCCGCGAAGGTCTCAGTACAAAACACCACCCAGAGCAGACGGCTGGAGTAAAGTTTTTCCACCAGGTACTTTATGGGCGGCAGCAGCCCGGCATGGTGGTAAGCTATGCCCTGGGCCAGAAGGCGCCGCAGTTTGCTCCAGCCGGGACCGCTGAAAGTGCCGGGGTGCAGTGCTTCGGCTTCCCTGATTTGCCCGTTTACAGCGCTTTTTTCTTTAGCGTTAAGAAAGTCCCAGTCGCGGCTCAGTTCCTGGGCCAGAATTTCAGTGCGCCCGCGGCTGAAAACAAAAAACAGGGCGGGCAGCTTGTCCTGGATCAGCCCTATTATTTCACTGCAGGATATTTCGGGCAGTTCAGGAGTTTTATCAAACTCAACCCAGTACCTTTTGCCGCGCTTGCAAGATTCCGCCAGATCAAGTATTTCACCACGGGCTTCCTTTTCAGAGACGATCCGCCCGCTGGGCAGCAGCCAGCGGATTGCCAGGGGGACGGTTCTTCTTTTTTCCAGAATCACAACCACATTCCCGCCGCGCACTGAACTGATCCAATCAGCCATTTCATCCACATTGGGCACGGTGGCCGAAAGGCCCAGAATCTTCATGTGAGGGGGGGCGAACAAAATGCTCTCTTCCCATGTTGTGCCGCGTTCCGCGTCATCAAGGTAGTGGATTTCATCAAAAACAACGTAGGATGTCCTGGCCAGTTGATCAGGCTCGCTCAGACACCAGTTTCTGAATATTTCCGTAGTCATAATCAGCATCGGCGCCCCCGCATTGATGCTGATGTCACCGGTTACCAGGCCTACCGATTCTTCTCCGAACAGCTCCCTGAAATCTCTGTATTTTTGATTGGAAAGGGCTTTTAAGGGAGAGGTGTAAACCATGCCCAGCCCCTGTGTCATGACGTCTTTAGCCAGCATTTCCGCCACCAGGGTTTTCCCGTTTCCGGTCGGGGCGGATACCAGGACTGAAAGACCTTCCCGCAGCGCATCCGATGCTTCAATTTGAAAATCATCCAGGACCAGCTTTGGTTCCGGAGGTGAGGCTTCCTTTCTACGCACGGGTCTTTTTTTGGAGCGTGTTTCCCCGTCCGCCGCCGGTTCCTTTTGTCTGCGTGCCTGTCCATCTAACGCGGCCCAGCGGGATCGGGCAGCCGGGAGCAGGTCGCGTATTTTTTCCACGTCACACCTTTTAAAAAGGAGATCATGATCAGGGCTGACCGCCGGCTGATTGTTTTCAGCGGGCATCAGGCTGCCCTCTCCAATCAAGCGCCGTACCTGGCCGGTGGT
>CAZJGV010000091.1:3835-9735 GCA_964545615.1 uncultured Pelotomaculum sp. | reverse complement strand
CATTTACCCGCAGCTTTTCATATTCTCCAACCAATCCGCGCAGCTTGTCCCTGTTTCTTTTCAGTTCCTCAATATCAGATCGCCATAAGCGTATTGTATCATCAAGCATAAAATGGTCCAGTTCCCCGGAAGTCACCAGTTCCTTAACGGTCTCTTCGTTCAGGCCAAGCACTCTGGCGGACTCTCTTTCACCCAGGGAATGCTCTTTGAGAAAAGCCGGGGCGCCGGCGGCGTGAGGCGGGGCAAAATACCTGCCAAAAATTTCACCCAGCTGGTCTACCAGTGCCTCACCAGGAAAGTCGCGGCGCAGGCAAAAGTATTTCTTCCCTTCATACTCAACTCTCAGGGCGTAACTGTCAGCCAGGCCGGGAAACTCTCCCAGGTTCAAGGCTAGTTGTTCCGGTATGAAAAAAGGATAGGGCAGTGATTCCAGTGTATCGCGCCATAACTTTACCTGCTGGTTCTTTTCCAGCTCTTTTCTGCCGGCTGTTGAATCAGGGGTTGTGATCATCCTGCGAGGCAGCCTGACAAATAGCTCCTGGCTGTTTCCCGCAGTAAGTTTGGCGGTTATGTCCTTGTGGCCGTGGTAAAGGCGGAGCAGGTCAGCCAGGCTGCGAGGCCTCTCCCTGATATAATTTAAAAGGGACTCCCAGGCGCCTTTACTATCCGGCAGGGTAAAGCGACCGTCAGGCAGTTTGCTGAGGCGCCGCAAGACAGAGTAAGGCAAGTCCTGCAAGCCGGTGGCTGCCACAATTTCGGTCATGGAGCGCGGTCGCCCGTCGGTGAGCAGGCCGGTGATAACCCTCAGGTTTTCGCCCGAATCACCTTCCGGTAAACAGGTTCCATCTGTCAGGGCACGTTTTTTCAGCTCTTTCAAAACTTTGGGCAATGCGTTGCGCAGTTGGTTGCGCCCGGTGTGCCAGGTGATTACACCGTCTGGCCGGTTGGCGCCGCTTGCTCCGATAAGCCATCTGTTTCTTGTTTTTAGGCGACCGATCAGCACTTCTTCCTTTTCTATTAACGAAGAGAGCGCCCCGGCCAGCGCTTCGTAGTCAGAATCGCAGCAGAAATATATTAATTCAAGTGGTACAGGCTCCTGTCCCTTTAATAGGTTTAGAAGACGATCTCTGGCCTGCTTTGTTTTAGGATTCGCCAAATCAATAGACACCTCTGGTCAGTTTAACTTACATCATTAGTAGTCTAGCACATCCTGTACATAAATACCAATCGAGTTAAAAAAAAGCGCAAAAAAGAGCAGATGACCTTAAATTTAAGGCCATCTGCCTGCCCGGGCATCTTTTTCAGTCAATTGCTTAAATGAAGATAAAGCCGATACCCAAAACAAGGAGAATCAGGATCAGGAAGAGGAGAAAAGCCCAGTTCCCGAAAACCGGGGCGCCCATCACTTCAGTTTGTACTTCATCCATTTTCTTTACCTCCCAGGTTGTTGGAGTGATTGTTTAAACAAAGATAAAGCCGATCCCTAAGATAAGCAGAATCAGGATCAGGAAGAGGAGAAAAGCCCAGTTGCCGACACCGCCGACACCTTCAGTTTTTACTTCGTCCATTTTCATACCTCCTAAATATTATTTTCTTAGCAGTTTAAAACCGCCAACGCCGGGGTTGAAAGACAGAAAAACTATGATCATTGAAACAGGGGAAATAATTGAAATATTGTTTTGCTTCTACCTCATAATATGAGCTAATAAAAAAAATGGTTACTGCCAGGCAGCCATACCCATGCGGATAGGACTGTTTTTTTAAAAAATAAAGCCATGTCTATAATAAAAAGACATGACTGCCTATCCTGATCAACCGGGGCACACCATCAAGCCACCTGGACTGCGCGGTTGCCGGATTGTAAAAGAACAAGCATCCATTGGTCGGATCCAGTCCGCTGAGGGCCAGTTCTGCGGCCAACAGCGCTCTTTCACCGGGAGGGAAGTCAATTGAACCATCTGCAACCGGGGAAAACTGGTCTTTTTCATAAATAACCTTTATAATTGTTTTGGGAAAACGTGGGTCCTCCAGCCGGTTGAAAACCACCGCGCCAACAGCGATCTGACCTGCTAATGATTCCCCCCTCGCCTCAGCGTGAATTAATTTTGCCAGCAGGATAAATTCTTCGCGGGAAAGGGTCAAACCCCTGGATGGGGAACTGTAATGTGCTTTTATTTGTGCCTTCTCAAGCGCTTCTAATGTAGTTGGTGTAGCAAGAAAAACCATGAGGCTTAATAAAAACCCCGCAATTATTTTTTTAATCCCCATATCGTTATTTTACTCTTTAAAATTTATTTTAATCACGTAATAATTTCAAGAATCACTATAACTTTTGTGATTAAATAAAAATTAGCTCAGATAGGAGATAAAAGGGTTTGAAAAGGATTAGACAAAAACTATTAGACAGGATTTACAGGATATAAGAAATTAATTGATAAGAGTCTTACAAGGCAACCTTACTGAGTAAAAGTAATAAACATTATATATATTAATATCAGGGTTTTGGACTACATTACTGGAAGGTGATCATGCTGCTGAGGGTTTCCGGCTTAAAAATGTTTATAGAAGATGATGATTCAAGGCTGATCGATATTCTGCTGAAAAAAATCAGGGTGAAAAGAGCAGACCTGCTGGGATATAAAATATTCAAAAAGTCGGTTGACGCCAGAAAGAGCGGCCAGATTTACTTTATCTATACGGTAGACATTGAATTGAAGGATGAAGTGTCATTTTTGAAAAAAACAAGAGATAAAGATATTTCGGCTGCGCCTGACCTGGATTATAAATATGTCCGGCCGGGTCCGGCCAGGATGAAACACAGGCCAATCATTGTCGGCAGCGGGCCTGCGGGTCTTTTTGCCGCTATCATCCTGTCCGGCATGGGATATAAGCCTTTACTGCTGGAAAGAGGCGCGGATGTAGAGGCACGGGCACGGGCTGTTCAGAAGTTTTGGCATAAAGGCCAGCTTGATCCCGAATGCAATGTCCAGTTCGGCGAAGGAGGTGCAGGTACTTTTTCTGACGGAAAATTAACCACTCTTATCCGTGACCTGCGCTGCCGTAAAGTGCTTGAGGAAATGGTCCTGGCCGGCGCGCCGGAGGAAATCCTGTACATTAACAAACCACACGTGGGCACAGACAACCTGCGTGCCGTGGTCAGGAATCTCAGCCGGAAGATTATCCGTCTTGGGGGAGAGGTCAGATTTAACAGCAGGGTTACAGATATAATAGTTAAGGAAAATAAGGTCGCAGGCGTTGTCATAAACCATACTGAGCGGCTAAACGCTGATGTTCTTTTGCTCGCTATCGGACACAGCGCCCGTGATACCTTTGAGCTGCTCCATGCCAGAGGTGTCAAAATGGCGCCCAAGCCTTTTTCGGTCGGGGTCAGGGTGGAACACCCCCAAAACCTGATCGAACAAGCCCAGTATAAAAAATTCGCAGGTCATAAAAAATTGGGCCCGGCGGATTACAAACTGGCTTATCACGCTTCGAACGGCAGGTCGGCCTATACTTTCTGCATGTGTCCGGGCGGCATGGTGGTTCCGGCCTCCTCGGAAGATGGTGGTGTGGTTACCAACGGGATGAGTTTCTACGCCCGCGACGCGCAGAATGCCAACAGCGCTTTATTGGTCGGGGTAACTCCGGCAGATTTTGGTAGTGACCACCCCCTGGCAGGTGTGGAGTTCCAGCGGAAGTGGGAAAGAAAAGCGTTTGCTCTGGGTGGCGGTGGTTTTAAGGCGCCGGTTCAACTGCTGGGTGATTTTTTGGCAGACAGGCCTTCAACCGGATTGGGCGGGGTGCTTCCCTCCTATCAAATAGGCGTGCAGCCTGCTGACCTCAAAGAATGCCTGCCTGATTATGTTGTTGTAACCTTAAAGGAAGCCATTCCTGAGCTGGAAACCAAACTGCGGGGTTTTGCGCTGCCCGACGCGGTACTGACCGGGGTTGAAACCAGGTCCTCTTCACCGGTGCGGATTGTCAGGAACGAAAACTTTGAGGCCGCAGTCGCAGGCCTTTACCCGGCAGGTGAAGGCGCCGGTTATGCCGGCGGCATTATCTCTTCGGCGGTGGACGGCATCAAGGTGGCCGAAGCCATCGCAGCCAGATACAGCCCATTTTAAAGGTTGGGGGACAGGTCATTAACTGGGGGTAACCCCTGGTCAACAGCCTTCATTGGAGGAGTTAAATATGTCAGATGGTTCTCCTGTTAAAGTAGCGGTAATTGGCGGAGGCGCCGCGGGGATGGTCGCCGCTATCGCCGCCAGCTATAAGGGCGCAGATGTGATAATCCTGGAAAAAAACCAGAGGGTAGGCAAAAAAATCCTCGCCACCGGCAACGGCAGGTGCAACCTGACCAATATGAACACTGGCCTGGCCTATTACCACGGAAAAAACCCGGGCTTTGCCCGTGCCGCCCTGAGCGGTTTTGACATTAAAAAAACCATTGATTTTTTTGAGCGACTTGGTGTAGCCCACAAGGTTGAAGAAGGGGGGAAGGTCTTTCCCGTTTCCAACCAGGCTTCAAGCGTATTGGATGTCCTGCGCTATGAATTGGCGGAAACCGGAGTCAGGGTCTTGTGCGAGGCTGGGGTAAGGGAAATTAAAAACAGCAGGCGGGGCTTTGACATATTGCTGGAGGACGGCAGGAAGTTTGAAGCCGACCGGGTGATCCTCGCCACAGGCGGCAAAGCGGCGCCCAACCTTGGCTCCAATGGAAGCGGCTATAAGCTCGCCCGAAATTTAGGCCACAGCATTGTGGAGCCTTTCCCCGCCCTGGTGCAATTGAAGCTGGCCGCAAAATTTTTAAAACAAATAGAGGGAGTCAAGTTTGAAGGTGACGCGGAGATAATTTTTAACGATCAAACGATCCAGAAGGCGTCCGGTGAAATTTTGTTTACTGAGTACGGCGCGTCCGGCCCTCCGGTTTTGAGCCTGAGCCGGAGAGCGGGGGAGTACCTGCAAAGGGGCGACAGAGTGTGGCTTAAGCTGGTGCTGTTTAAAGATATGACTGCCACCCAGCTCGAACAACTTCTAATTGAAAGGTTCCAACGGGGTCCGCAAAAGGAGCTCTCTTTCAGTTTCGTCGGTTTTATCAATAAAAAGCTAATCCCGGTGGTGCTGAGGGAAGCTGGTGTGGAGGATATAAGAAAACCGGCCGGTCAGGTCAGCGACAGGGAAAGGGCCAAGATCTCGCATATTTTGCGGGACTGGCGATTTGCAATTACAGGAACCACCTCCTGGCCTGCAGCCCAGGTAACCGCCGGCGGTGTGGAGGTAAAGGAGATCTACGGGCAAACCATGGAGTCCAAGATCTTGCCCGGTCTTTACTTCGCGGGGGAAATTGTTGACATTGACGGCGACTGCGGGGGATACAACCTGCAGTGGGCCTGGTCATCCGGCTATGTGGCCGGCGCAAGCGCAGCGACTGTACGGCGGCAGTAGCTGCAAATAAAAAAAGGAGGCCTGCGCCTCCTAGTAATATTCCACCATAACCTTTTTACCCATACGCTCAAGAGTTTCAGCAACGTCCCTGACAGTCTGGTGTTTTAAAGCAAAGGCTACAGGAAAATCAGGGTTATGCACGACCGGGTTTATAGCCAGACCTACAATGAAATTAACTTCATCCGCTCTCAGCAGCGCTTTGGTCAACCGGCTGGCGCCGTCCCGTATGCCTTCCAGTTTTTGGGGATCGTCTTTAAGGTATTGCAGAGTGTAATATAGAGTGACCGCTCCCTCGGTAACCAGGTCAATTCCTCTGATCTGTCCGGTAGGAGGCACAAGATCGGATACCATGTCCATATTTACCTGTACTTCTCTTTTTAAGATTCGTCCTACCAGTTGGCTGGTAGTGCCTCCGCAGACAACCTTTACTCCTTCTGCCCCAGCCAGAGCCCTTA
>CAZJGV010000091.1:0-3825 GCA_964545615.1 uncultured Pelotomaculum sp. | reverse complement strand
TCAGTTTTCTGACCTTCCTGAGCCTGACTATCACAACGCTGGCGTCGTCACCCGGTTCACCACAATAGAATTTATTGCATATCGCAGTAATTTTCTCAGCCCAGGCAGTGGGATTGTATTCACCTGGCGCATTGGTCCTTATATAATTGCCGATCTGTTCCTCTCCCCAGCCAAGGTTCCAAACACCTCCGATTCCCGCGTGGAGGACGCCATCGCTTACCAGCACCATCCAGTGGCCTTCTCTAAGATTAAAACGGGCTTCCCTGATTACTTTGTCGCTAACCAGCCGTTCCTCTCTTTTGAGATACTGCAGGTTATTGCCATAGCCCCAGTAGGCTGGAGGGCTGTCAAACTCTACTAAATAGGCGCTTCCGTTGTCAAATACCTGTAATATTGAAAAGGTGCTGTAAGCAAGATTTCTCACCTTGCAAACCGGCAGAGTTTCAACCATGGTTTCAATAACATCGTCGATCTGGCCGCCCATCTTCAGCATTGTGATGGCTGTTTTAGCGGTGATCCGGGAAAGAATGTTGGCTTTCACCCCGCTGCCAAGCCCGTCGGATAAGACAATGATTGAGGAGTTGGCGGTGCGCAGGACTTCTATTGTATCTCCACACAGTTCCTCGCCCTTTTTATTCAGCTGAGAATATCCTATATCGAGATAGACTGACATGGTGTTATAGTCCTTTCCCCTATTCTTTCATTAGTTTGATTAACTGATTAAGAAGAGTCTTGGTCTCTGCGGTTGTTTCCCCCAGCAGTCCCGCTATTTCCTGGGCTACAGTCATTTGTTTTTTAATAACCTCCTGCGCCCGGTCAATAGTCTGGGTTTTCACATGCAGAAGCTCGTTTTGCTGCTGCACTTCTTTGGTAATATCTATGAATATGCCTACAACCATATTGTCAAGCGGGAAGATGATTTTACGGGTTATTATCCCGTTTTCAAGAGTGCAGAGTTCTGTTATGGCCGCTTTCTTTTCTTTTAAGACAAGCCTGAATTCTTTGGGATCTATTAACTGTTCAAGCTTTTGGCCAACCAGCAATTTGCTTTGCAGGCCAAACATCTTCACCGTCGCTGGATTGATCTCAGTTATAGTCAGGTCTTCATCGGCGATGATTACCGCATTGGGCATGGCGTTGAGAACCTGGTTGGATATAGATTCCGCCCTTTTTCTCATGTAGGGTATGCACATTTGCGGCTCAGCGTGGCCATGGAACACAGCTATGGCCTTTTCCCGGCAGGAGCCGAAACCGCAGGCTCCGCAATTAAATTCGTCTTCAGGGGTATACTTGCCGCTTTGGGCCAGGATGTTCTTTATTTGATCTTCATCCGGGACAGGTAATTTCACTTTTCTTATTTCATATTTACGGATCAAGTCCCGGGATGGAAGAGTTGGCCTGGGCGCCGCATCCCGGTTTTCTTTTGTTTGCAGCTCACCGCGTCTATAAAAACCGAGTAATTCATGTTTTTTTGAGTAAGTATCGTGTTCTGTAACTCCGCACGGACCACCCAGACACCCGCCGCTGCAGGCCAGCATTTCCACGAATTTTGGCCTCTGGTTTTGATCAAGATTGCAAAAATTTTTAAGGAGATCCATGCAATTCTGGAGTCCGGTAACGGTTTGTACACCGCCGTCTATGATATTGGTACTCAGGGAAGTTGCCAGTAGTTGACCTCCTTCAGTCGGGAATAGATTGGCTCTGTCCGGGATGTAACCGTCAAAGTCAGATGGTTGAATTTGGTTCGGATCGATTGCTTCCTGCTCAACCCAATCCCAGATCTCTTTAAAAGTCAGGACATAGTCAACCGCACCCTTAACCTTATCAAGTACAATCTCACCTTTTTTGGCGATGCAGGGTCCGATAAAAACTACCACGCAGCCGGGGTATTGCTGTTTTAGCAGCCTTCCGTGCGCGATCAATGGCGAAACTAAAGGAGATAGATACGGAACCAGATGCGGGTAATGAAGTTCAACAAGATTGACCACCGCGGGGCAGGCACTCGAAATGACCGGTACCGGCGAATCAATATGGTGGTGTTCAAGAGAGATTAACTCAGCTCCCACAGCAGTCAGCTCAACGGAGGAGAAGCCCATTCTCTTCAACAACGCCGGCAGTACATGCGGTTGGGGCAGCGGGAGATGGACCGGATAAGACGGCGCGACGCTTGCCACAACCCTAATAGATTCATCGGCCAACAGCGCCTTTACCTCCGTCAGGTCACTTTTGACGACTTTGGCTTTTTGCGGGCAAATTACGGTGCAATGACCACACTGTACGCATACTTCGTCTATGACCTGGGCATGGGCTTGAATGTTGTTAGGGCCGGAATTTATACAGATGGCCTTGAGAGGACATGAACGTACACATTTGTAGCAGTCACGGCATTTTGCTTCATTTGTTTTAATTAGAGGCATGCTTATCCCCCTTGCATATTTTTAGGTGCTTGAGCTTAATGATAATATTTCTTTCTCAAAAAGAACATGAATGTCTTCCGGAGAAACTCCGGTAAAGAGTTTTTCCCCGATCATGATCGTGACTCCGCCGGTGCACTTTTCATGGCAAAAACTGCCTTTTAAAATTACTTCAGCATCCAGTTGATATTGGCTGATGAGTTGTTTTATTTCTGTTATAACGCTTTTTGAGCCACGTAAAAAACACGAACTCCCGACACAAACCTGTACTGTAAGCATTAAACTCCTCCATGCCATTTATTTTAAATAACACTTAAAAAGTTATTTTAAACAGTAGAAAGTAAGAGTGCATTTTTTACTGACTTAAACTTCTGCTATCTCTATTATAAAGTGTTTGTTTGATAAATTGCAGTTTATTTTTATATACATTCAAGCTATAAAAATACTTATTATGCAATAAATAATAAATAATGACTATAAAGTTTGGTCAGGTTCCTCTTTGCACCACCGAACATATGTACTATAATGATAGTAGTACATATGAAAGGGGATCTGAACCATGTCACAACAATTGGGTATTAGCCTCTTTGAATTTCAGAAACACTTTAGCACTGAGGAGGCCTGCCAGGAGCACCTCTTTAACATGCGGTGGAAAGAGGGCTTTTGTTGCCCACGATGTGGCCACAAAAAGTACTATCTTATTTCAAAACGGCGACTCTACCAGTGCCAGGACTGCAGTTATCAAGCATCTCTTACCGCAGGAACAGTTTTTCATAAGACACATACCCCTCTGCAGAAATGGTTTTGGGCCATCTTTTTAGTGGCTAATGATAAGAGAGGTTACTCTGCCCTTGCATTAGCAAGTAATATTAACGTCAGTTACCCTACTGCTTGGCTGATGCTTCAGAAAATCAGGGCCTCAATGTCCAACCGCGAGAATCGATACCAACTTTCTGGATTGATTCAATTAGACGATGCTTTTTTCGGAGGACCAGACGGACTGCAAGGCCGTGGTACCGATAAAACACCAGTATATGTTGCTGTTTCAACTACCGATGGCGGGAAGCCACTATACGTAAAAATGAAGGCGGTAGAAATCATCAACAAAGATACGGCTTTAGAGTTTGCTAATCAGGTGATATCAAAAGGCTGCACAATAACAACGGACGGCTATACGGTATACCCGCAATTAAAATCCCAGGGCTATACACATGAGCGGATTTTATCTTCCGAACCGGAAGCTGAAGAAAAATTCCGATGGGTGCACACCCTTATATCTAATGCAAAGGCTTTTATAGCGGGCACTTTCCACGGGCTTGATAAGAAACATTTACAATCCTACTTAGATGAGTTTTGCTACCGCTTCAATCGTAGAAAATGGCATTCTCAGCTTTTTAACAGGTTACTACAT
>CAZJGV010000090.1:0-12483 GCA_964545615.1 uncultured Pelotomaculum sp. | reverse complement strand
ATTTTACTTCTTCCTCCCCTGACAGCAGCCGGTCCCAATTAGTATATAATCCGGTCCTGTCACAACCAGTGGCATGGGACAGCAGCACTTCAGCATCCAGAGCAGCTGAACCGATACCTGCTTCTTCAAATTGCAGCCTGGCCTGTTTCAGAGCGGATTTAACGGTTAAAACCAACTTCTTCACCTCAAATGGGACGTGGGACGTTAGCATTTAGGGGTATTCCACCCCAGTCAAATAGAGATTTTCTTTCTAGTTCAAATATTTTTGATACTCTCACGTCCCAATTCATTTACACAAAGGGCCGAATAAATTCGGCCCATGCGCTGGCAAGCTTGTTTATGTTGCTCTTACTATAAGTTAAACACCCTTTAATCCAATTGCTTTAAGCGCTCGGTCTGGTCGGTGTTAACAAGTGTTTCAATAATTTCATCCAGATCGCCCTCTAAAACCCCGTCCAGACGGTGCAAGGTCAGCCCGATCCGGTGATCGGTAACCCGGTTCTGAGGAAAGTTGTAAGTACGGATCCGTTCACTGCGATCTCCCGACCCCACCATTGATTTCCTGGTATCAGACATTTTTTGCTGGTGTTCCTCCTGAGCCCGGTCCAGCAGGCGCGCCCGCAATATCTTCATAGCTTTGTCCTTGTTTTTATGCTGCGACTTCTCATCCTGCATGGAAACGACTATACCCGAGGGAATGTGGGTAATCCGCACCGCAGACTGGGTTGTGTTTACAGACTGTCCGCCGTGTCCTGACGCGCAGAAAACGTCTATTCTTAAATCGTTGGGGTCGATCTCAATATCCACATCTTCCGCTTCCGGCAATACCGCCACTGTGGCGGCGGAAGTGTGGATACGCCCACCGGACTCGGTAGTGGGAATGCGCTGCACTCGGTGGACACCGCTTTCAAACTTAAAATAACTGTAAGCGCCTTTCCCCTGAATCAGGCAGATCAACTCTTTAAAGCCGCCGATATCAGTATAGTTGGCGTTTAAAACTTCTGTTTTCCAACCCTGCCTCTCAGCGTAACGGGTGTACATGCGGAACAAGTCCGCCGCAAAGAGGGCGGCCTCCTCGCCGCCGGTGCCGGCGCGAATCTCCAGGATAACGTTTTTATCGTCGCTGGGATCCCTGGGCAGCAGCAGTATTTTAAGACGCTGTTCAAGGCCGGACTTCTTTTCAGTAAGGTCGTCCAGTTCGGTTTGGACCATTTCGCGCAAATCAATGTCCGGCTCCTCAGCAAGAAGTGTTTTTGCCTCCTGAAGCTCTTTCATGACTTTCTTAAAGTCACGGTATACGGCAACCACATCCGCTAAATCCGAGTGCGCTTTGACAAATTGCTGCCAGCGGCCGAGATCGGCTATGACATCAGGGTCCCCGATCAGGTTTTCCAGTTCCTCATACCTTTCCTCTAAGCTGGCCAACCTTTCCAACACTATTCTACACCTTCCTTCAACACAGCCCCAAAGGCGGCGATGGCCACCTCCACCTGCCCGTCATCCGGCGGGTTAGTGGTAAGTTTCTGCAGCCACATGCCCGGGGCGATCAAAACACGGCATAAAGGAGCAGTGGTGTACTTACCTGATAGTTTAACCAATTCATAGGAAATACCCGCCAACACGGGCAGGAGAATGATCCTGGACAGGATCCTCCACCAGAGCACCTGTTGGCCCAACAGGGAAAACATCAGGATGCTCATTACTATTACTATTAGCAGAAAACTAGTACCACACCTGGGATGAAGGGTGGCATACCGCTGAACCTTCTCTACCGTCAGCTGATCACCGGCCTCATAGGCGTTGATCACCTTGTGCTCCGCCCCATGGTACTGAAAAACCCGTTTGATGTCACTAATCCTGCCGATGGCAACCACATAGACCAGGAATACAGCAATCCGGAAAAACCCTTCAATAAGATTCTGGATCAGGCTGCCGGGAGCTATTTTTATCAGCAGATGGGCGGCGGCTGTAGGCAGTATGGCAAAAAGAAACACCGCCAATCCCAATGAAAGCAAGATCGTGATTACTATCTCTTTGGTAGTCAGCTTTTCTTCCTCTTCTTCGCCCATAGCCTGATTGGCGGAGTAGGTCAAAGCCTCCATGCCTAAAACCAGGGATTCTATCAGCACCACCACGCCGCGCACCAAGGGCCATTTTAATACCGGCACCCGCTTGGTAAGCGAACCTACTTTTTTTTCGTCAATCACAATGGTCTGATCCGGCCGGCGAACGGCAATGGAACGGGTATCAGGGCCCCGCATCATGACACCCTCAATTACAGCCTGACCTCCATATTGAAACGGGGAACTCATTGCATCACCCCTTTAGTAGAAATAGCAGAGCGCTCGCTCTGCTACCTTTTCTTACTTCGTCAAGCCGTATTTCTTGCGGAAACGCTCGGCCCTTCCGCCGGTATCGATCGTCCGCTGCGTGCCAGTATAAAAAGGATGACACTTGGAACAGATCTCTACGCGCAGTTCTTTTTTTGTTGAATTGGTCTCAAAGTTCTCGCCACAAACGCACGACACCTTGGCTTTCCCGTATTTCGGGTGTATATTTTCTTTCACCGAATTTCACCTCTTTTCGTTCACACAAAGGAACACACTTCCTAATTATAGCATAAGGCTAACCGCCCCGCAAGAAAAACTGTTATTGAAATACAATTTGAATGATTAAACATGATTAACAGGATTTTAAAAAACCGAACTCATATAATTTCGCTTTTCCTCTTAATAGCACATTATAACATACTTTTGAATAAAGCGAATATTAGAAAAATGTGTAATAATCCTTTGGTATGGATAAATTTCTTTTCTTTATTAATGGATGCCGAATAAATTTAAAAGCTATACTTTTTAATCCTGTAACTCCTGTCAATTTTTTTGCCTCCTGCTAACGCACCGGCCGGCTGAAACTGCCGACTTCAAGCCCGGGCACGTTCTGTAAAGTATTGATCATGGCGGGTATGCCCAACATTTCCCCGCCCTTAGCCGGCAAATGCTGAAAGAGGAAATCCGGGTCTATGTTGAGGTTGCGCAGTTGAATCATGTTCACACCTGTTTCGCGCACCATCTCCAATAGTGCCTGCGTCTCTTCCTCCCGGTCCGTGAGTCCGGGCAGAACAAGTAAATTCAAAGAGGTATAAACACCGCTGGAGACCGCGATTTTAATTGAGTTGCGCACATCAGCAAGGTTAAAGCTTTGAGGGCGGTGATAGGCCTGGTATATTTCCTCTCTGGCGCTGATCAAGGTGACCCGGATCGCGTCCAGGCCAGCCCTGCAAATACCGGCCACCCCGGCAGTAAAACCAGCGTTGCTGTTCATGTTTATAGTGCCCTGGCCGGTAATCCCCCTGATCATTTCAATAGCCTTTGCTATGGTTCCGGCAGCCAGGGCGGGCTCGCCTTCGCAGCCCTGCCCGAAGCTGATCATGCCGCCATCCCCGCTCCGGAGGTGAGGAGCCGCAATCTCAGTGATTTCCCCCGGCGCCGGCCGGTATTTTATCCGCGCCTGCGGTGAAGGACAGCATTCTGCGGGCTGCTCGGAAATACAGCCCAAACAGTCGGCGTTACAGACCGGGGAAACAGGTATGCCCCCTTCCCAGCGGCTGTAAAAAATATTCTGGGCGGTGAAACAATGGTACTGCAGGGCACAGTGGGCAAGCTGACGCAGGATACGGTTGGCCGGGTGATTCTTCACTTTTTCTGCCACCAGTGCAGGTAGCGCAGAGGAATCGTAATGGGCCGGATCCCAGCGGTGGGGGTTGTCCGTCCGGCAGGCGGCCACATACATTTCCCCGTCCCTGCAGGCCACAGCTGCGTAACCCAGCAGGGGAACGGGCTTCTCTTTTTCAGCCCGGTGATAAGAGGGCAGCAGGGTGCGGGTGTAGCCCTGGGGCAGCAGCGCGCCGACCGCCCAGGCCTGCTCTTGCCGCCACGGGTTGTGCTCGAGCAGGGAAAAACGCCCGGCACGGTTGATCCCTACCGGCCTGCCGCCGGGCACCAGAACCAGGGAAGCTCCCACTGGAAGCTTCTCCAGATCAGTCCCTTTCAGTTCGACAAACCGGTCCCCGGTGCGCCCTGTAGCCCGCAGGCTGTGGTGGTCGTACAACTGCCCGTCATCACTGGCGAAAACCATACGGTACACATCTCCACCCCCTATCCAGGATTGTATATTAAACAATTATAATGCATATCCGGGAGCATGACAAAGGATTTGGAACATGAAAGCCGCCTTGCGGCGGCTTCATATTTTAACCGTAGTAGCTTTCTTTTGCCAGGTAAATAAGCGGGTCAAGCGGCACACCGTTTTTTAGCACTTCCAGGTGCAGGTGCGGCCCTGTGGAGCGACCGGTATTACCGGAAAGGGCAATTACAGTGCTGCTGTCCACAGACTTACCCTCGGCAACCAACAACCTGGAACAGTGGGCGTAAAGCGTACGGGTCCCATCGCCGTGATCCAGGATAACGGCAAGCCCGTAGGTCCCCCTGGGACCGGCAAAAACAACCCGTCCGGCTGCGGCCGCCCTTACCGGAGTCCCTTCTTCCGCAGCTATGTCAATCCCTTCATGCTGCTTGCCTTCTCTGGGACCAAAGGGAGAGGTTATGGCTCCCGCCAGCGGCCACGCCAGCGGCCATAGAGCCGAACCCCTGGACACGGAAGAGAACTCTGTGCCCCGTGCGGCAAACGGAATGAAAATCTTTTGTCCAACAACAATAGTGTTTAAGTTGGACAGCCCGTTGCGGGCTCCGATCAGATTTACGTCAGACTTGTACATCCTGGCGATTTCCAACAATGTCTCACCTGACTGCACCCAGTGCTCCAGACAGTCAGACGGCACTTTTAACAACTGTCCTGAACGAATTTTATTCAGGTCCGACAGGCTGTTGGCCGAGGCCAGAGTTTCCATAGACAAACTGTTCTTTCTGGCGATTTCCGACAGAGTGTCACCTGGTTTTACTTCATAAAGTACTTGAGCTGCTGTTTCTGCTATAACAGGCGGCGCTATATAAGGAGCGCTCTCCATAACTAACTCATCAAGCCGCGCAAAAGAGGGGCAGGCTGAGCAGAGAACAGCCGCAGTAGTAAAAACCGCTATTAAAGCCTTGATTTTGTTTGCTTTTATTTTTGAAATTTGCATTAAAAAAACCACCTCTTCTCAAGCAAATCACCTGGTAGTCTTGCCAAAAGAGGTGGTTTTTATACATAATGGTAAACTTTTTAGGTCCCCGTGCTGTAATTCCCTTTCCGGCCATGTTCCGTACGCCCGTTAGTACCGTGCTCAGCCCGCCGCAGGTGCTGGAAAGCCTGCAGCAAGTCCCGGTTTGTTCTGGTCCGTTTCATCTGCTCCACCAGCATCTCCATGGCCTCCCAGGGCGCCGCTCCAACAGTGGCCTTGCGGAACTGCCAGATCATCTCCAACTCTTCTTTCGTAAGAAGAAGTTCTTCTTTGCGGGTCCCGGAACGCAAGACGTCAATAGCCGGGAAAAGCCTTCTCTCAGCAAGCCGCCGGTCCAGGATCAACTCCATATTGCCGGTTCCTTTAAACTCCTCGAAAATAACATCGTCCATCCGGCTGCCCGTTTCAATCAGGGCTGTAGCCAGTATAGTCAGGCTGCCGCCTTCTTCAACGTTGCGCGCCGCGCCAAAAAACCGCTTGGGCTTGTGCAAAGCCGAGGGGTCCACGCCGCCCGACAGCGTACGCCCGCTGGGGGGGACAATAAGGTTGTGGGCTCTGGCCAAACGGGTTATGCTGTCCAGAAGGATGACCACATCATACTTGTGTTCTACCAGGCGCTTAGCACGTTCCAGAACCATATCCGCAACTTTCACATGGTTTTCCGGTGGCTCGTCAAAGGTGGAACTGACCACCTCACCTTGTACGGAACGCTCTATATCGGTAACTTCCTCCGGCCGCTCGTCGATCAGCAGAACCATCAGGTAGATTTCCGGATGATTCGTAGTAATGCTGTTGGCGATTTCTTTCAGGAGAATAGTTTTACCTGCTTTAGGCGGGGAAACGATCAAACCTCGCTGTCCTTTACCAATGGGAGAAAGAAGGTCGATGATACGGGTCGAAAATTTGTCCTGCTTTGTTTCCATAGTAATCCGTTCCAGAGGAAAAAGGGGAGTAAGCCCGGCGAAGTGGAGTCTTTCAGCTGCCTGTTCCGGGTCTATACCGTTGATCTGCTCTACCCGGAGAAGGGCAAAATACCTTTCACTATCCTTGGGGCGCCGTACCTGGCCGGCAACTAGATCGCCTGTACGCATATCAAAACGCCTGACTTGGGGAGAGGTAACGTGGATATCTTTATTGTTTGGATGGTACTGAAAGGGTCTTAAAAACCCATACCCGTCAGGCAGGATTTCCAGAACACCTTTAGCGTATAAATACCCGGTTTTTTCGGTCTTGGCTTTTAGGATTTCAAAAATCAGTTCTTTTTTACGCAGTTTGTAATAGCCGGGCAATTCCATCTCTTTGGCGATCTTGTACAGTTCGACCATGGTCTTGTTTTCTAGGTCAGCATAATTCAAAGGCAACCCCCCCAACAAAAATATACTTTAATCAATTTTATAACCAAAGGAGGACGCTTTTATGCGCCCCGCTCACACCGCCTGCATTTCAGCAAAAACAGGATCAGAAAATAGACCAGCACAAATACCAGCACGAAGTTTAGCACGCTCCCCAGCAGGAAAGGATACCCGTGCTCCACCAACTGGTTTATGAAGGTACCGATAACGGAAGATCCAACGCTTTGGATGTCCGGTCCCGGTATATCCCCCAGAAAAACATTTCCCACCATTATGTTTAAGGTATAGAAAAAAGGCACAGCCAGTTTAAAGAAGATAACCGTTGCCACTGTTGCCACAGGATTGCAGCGAATAAGCCGGGCAGCAAGGTAGGAAAGCGGGATGCTGATGATCGGAATGGGGAGAAAATCGAAGGCCAAGCCTAACGCCACACCTTTTGCTATTTTTTTGGGTGAGTCAGGCAGTTCCATCATTTTGTTGTAATAGGCCCTGATCGTATCACAAACAGGTGTGGCTATTCTCTTCTTAAAATAAAGTACTCCTTGGACAAACACAACATAACTCCTTTAACCTGTCAAAATAACCCCTGGAAATAAGGGATGTTTATATTGTTTATTCTATATTATTTCCAGGCAAGAGGCAAAACATCTTTATCACCCGGAATCGAGCATATTACCCTATATTAGACAATCCAATTACTTATTTTTTACTGTTTCCCAGTCCTCCAGAAATTTCTTAACGCCCGCATCGGTCAGCGGGTGTTTGATCATCTTCATGATCACTTTATATGGAACGGTAGCAATATGGGAACCAGCCTTGGCGGCGGCGAAGACGTGCACCGGGTGGCGGATGCTTGCGGCGATTACCTGAGTTGGCAGCTGATAACGGTCAAATATTTCCATAATATCGTAGACCAGATCCATCCCGTCCTGGCTGATATCATCCAGGCGGCCCACAAAGGGGCTGACGTAAGCAGCCCCGGCCCTGGCGGCAAGAAGAGCCTGGTTGGCTGAAAAAACCAGGGTTACATTAGTACGGATATTCTTATCGGCTAATATTTTGGTTGCTTTTAAACCCTCTGCGGTCATTGGTATTTTAACCACGATATTGTGATGGATAGCCGCCAGTTCTACCGCCTCTGAAACCATCCCGGGCGCGTCGGCGCTTACCGCCTCGGCGCTGATAGGGCCATCGACGATAGAGACAATCTCTCGTACCACCTGGGCAAAGTTCCTGCCCTCCCTGGCAATTAAAGAGGGGTTGGTGGTAACACCACAGATCACGCCAAGAGCATATGCTTCTCTAATTTCCTCCACATTGGCGGTATCAATGAAAAGTTTCATTCCTAAGACACCTCGCTTTTGGGTCATGGGATGTGGGACGTCTCATTTCCCACGTTTCATTACGCCTTATTGGTGCTGCCGAAAATTCTTATTTTTTCCCTGATTATACTTGTTGCCGCTTCTCTGGCAGGGCCAAGCATTTTGCGGGGATCTATTTCCCGCGGGTTGGCCTCCAGTACCTTGCGGGCGGCTTCGGTAAAAGCTTCCCGAATATTGGTGTCAATATTGACCTTGCGCACACCCAGGCGGATGGCCTCACGAATGGCGTCGTCAGGCACCCCGGAAGAGCCGTGCAGAACAATAGGTATGCCCACAATTGCCTTGATCTTGGCCAGGCGTTCAAGATCCAATTCTGGCGTCCCTTTATACTGCCCGTGTGCGGTGCCTATGGCAATCGCCAGGGAGTCCACCCCGGTTTCACTTACAAAAATTCTGGCCTCCTCGGGGTCAGTAAAAAAGGCATCCCGCTCGCTGACGGTAATGTCGTCTTCCGTACCGCCAATTTTGCCGAGCTCGGCCTCAACCGAAACGCCTACCGCTCTAGCCACATCCAGCACCCTTTTGGTAAGCTTGATATTTTCCGCCAGGGACCACTTTGAGCCATCGATCATTACAGAGGTAAAGCCGGAGCGTACACACTGAACCACCTGTTCAAAGCTGGTACCGTGATCAAGGTGAAGCGCCACCGGTACACTCACCCTATCCGCGGCCATCCTGGCCATTAGTGTTATATAATCTATGCCGGCGTACTTTATGGCGCCCTGGCTTGCTTGCATAATAACCGGCGAGTTTTCCGCCTCGGCGGCGGCAGCAATAGCCTGTACAATTTCCATGTTGTTGCAGTTAAAAGCTCCCACCGCGTAACCACCGGCCTCGGCCTTTTGCAACAGTTCATTAACACCTACTAATGGCACTAAAACAACCTCCTTTTTAGATAGGCTTTTGTTAAAAAACCAGCGCGGGGTATTTACAAAACGCTGATTTTCGCTCTAGCATATAAATACCAATTGTATTTATTGGGTGCAATAAAAGCAAGTTGGATAGTTAGGTCTTTTTACCACAGTATGACCGGGGGGGGCGCAAATTATGTTTTACTTCTTTTGCGGCGGGCTTTTTTAGGCTTGCTTGTGTTAGCCAGGCTATCCAGGCACTTAAACCCGTGCCGGGCAAGTTCAATGCTCTCAACCTGTCTGATAACGCTCAGGTCGTCCTCCGTTTCGGCGTATATAATGTTTATACTGTCACAGTTTTTGCAATGCAGTTCCAGGCAGTCCGGGAAAAGCTCAACCTCGATTTTATAATTGCCGCACTGGCAGTAAAGTTCGCCCTGCTCTGCAATTTCGTGGAGACAGTTAAGTACTTCGTACATAATACTTGAGTTGTGAAAATAACCGTCACAATTAATCTCATCCACCAGGGCTTCCAGTTCCTGTTCCTGTTCCGATATAATTTGCCTGACCTTTGACTCCGGACCTATATAACCCAATTCCAACTCCGTGTCCCGACAGGAAAGGCGGGTAATATCTCCTGACCAGAGCGACCTGCCGGAAACCTCAATAAAATGTTTGGTTTCACAAACCAGGCAGGGTATCTGCAGCCAGTAAGTAGAGTTGTTCTTGGTGTTTATGATCAGTTTGACAGCACCGCAAGAACAATTTATATTAACTGTTCTGCTTTTATATATGGCAAACCGGGAGAAATCGTGATACTCCATTTTCCCGCAATCCGGACAACGCATGGCCATAATGGCATTTGTCGTAATAATCATTGCTTAAATCCCCCCAAAGCAACGTGAAAATATCCAGCGCCGCTTCAAAAAGCTTTATTTAATCCTTCGCCATTAAGCAAAAAAGTCCTCCTTAAGCCGGAGCGACAAACTCATTAATTCGTCATCTTTCGCGGAGATAATAAAAACTTTTATTTTAATTTCGTCATGTTTTATATTTACTTGATACCATCAGCCGATCTCTTTCCTGTTTATAATCCGGGCCTCCCCTGTGATGAGCAATTCCTTAACCAGGCAGCGGACCTCACTCAAGTCAAAAGGTTTATTGATATAATGCTTAACTCCTCTTTTTTTAGCCTCGGTTACAATATCCAGTTCACCATAAGCGGTCATCATTACCACCGGCACACCCGGTGCTATTTTGCGAAGTTCTTCCAGTGTCTCCAAGCCATTCATACCCGGCATCTTTATATCCAGCAGGACGAGCGCGGGGCGCCTGGCGCTTGCTTTTCTGACAGCCTCTCCTCCACTGCAGGCAACCTCTACACAATAGCCCTCCTCACTGAAAGCTTCAGCTAAAAAGCGGCGTACTCCTGCCTGATCGTCAACAATTAAAAGGTCATAGGTTTTTGCCGGCACTTTTCTCATCCCTCCCTGGTACTTGAAAGGAAAAGTATCAATAACATTCTCCGGCACTCACAAATTTCCTCCAGGAGGAAAATAAATATTAATTAAATTGCTGTTTTTAGAAGTAACCGGGGAAATTCGCCTGGTAGGGCAAAGAAATGACTAGAACCGCCATTGCCGCGATCAGGATAATCAGGAATAAGACCAGCGCCAGATAGGGGGTGAGCACGGTTAAGACCGAACGGCCGGTGGACAGCCGGTGCACAGCCCTGACACCGATCACCAGTAGAACAATACTCCAGATTCCTACCGCCAGCCCGGCCAACCCCAGTATTATAGTTACAGCGATGTTCCCCATCCCGAACCAGTATCCTAAAAATTGAAAAGGTATTATTAAGGCTGACGGCAGCCCGGCCAGGCCGACCACGGCAAAAACACCCCTGGCTCTGCCCTGGCCTCCCAACAAATCGGCAAACAGGTGCAAAACCGCACTGTAACCAAACCATTTTACGTAACCCATGAGCAGGGAAATAACCACCCAAAACGGCGCCATCGCCTGTACTCCGGTCAGGAGTATTTCTAAGTCAGCGGCCTGCAGACTCTGCTCTAAAACTCTTGAAAAAGTGAGAAATCCCATGGTCGTGCCCAAAAGGATGAGCATTGTAACCACAATGGCCACCGTTCCGAGCGGCGGCGCCTGAGCTACTGTTTTCATTGTTTTGACCGGTTCAAAAAGCACACCGTAAAACAGCTCCAGAAAACCGGGACAAGATTCTCCGGCATCGCCGGGCGGAAGCACTGCAGCCTGGTCGTTTTCCGGAACAAAATCTGTATTTAAATCATTAGCACCCTGGTCATTATTGATTTCTGTCTTTTCTGTACCGGGATCTTCATTCACAACCCAAGCCTCCTTCCAGGTGTCACTTTAAGTTAATTGTGCTGGCCGTTTCTCCCTGGTTTGGCAGAATGGACCCCACCGCTCCCCAAAAAGTTGTTCCGCCGGCGCCGGAAAAAAGTTCGCGAAAAATATTCTTCTGCCCCAATTCCACAATAGTGGGCTCTCCCTGTATACCCGCCAGACTACCCGCTAAAAGAACGGCATCGTGAAAGTCGCCAAGCTGGTCAACCAACCCCAGTTCTTTGGCCTGGCGTCCGGTAAAAACCCTGCCGTCCGCCAGCGGCCTTATTTCAGAGACGTCCATATGTCTGCCCTGAGCCACGTGATCAATAAACTGACTGTAAATATCATCGATCATGGACTGGTAAATAGCCCTTTCCTCTGGTGTTGACGGCCTGGTGGACGATCCCATGTCCTTGTAAGGTCCGCTTTTAAATGTTTCCGTATCGGCGCCGATTTTCCCGTACAGGCCTTGTAGATCAAGGCGCTCCATAATCACACCGATACTGCCGGTCAGGGTTCCCGGATTAGCCACAATTTGGTCTGCCCCCGCAGCTATCCAGTACGCTCCTGACGCTGCTGTGTCACCCATGGAAGCAACCACTTTTTTGCCTGATTTCCTGAGCCGCTCCAGTTCGGCGCCTATTTCCTGGGCCGCCGCTGCTGTGCCTCCCGGGCTGTTCAGTCTGATTACCACAGCCTTGAGTCCGGGGTCCCTGGCGGCTGCCCTTAAAATAGCGGCAGTTTCCTCGGAACCTGTTTGGACTGCCAAAAGCCCGCCTCCGCCCCGGTCAGTGGTAATGGCGCCTTCTATGTAAATAACCCCGACTTCTCCATTCTGGCCGCCGGTTCTGGCTGCCGGTTTACTGCCCGGGTTCACAGCTACAGCAATAACCAGAGAAACAGCAATCACTCCCAGCACAATCCCGGCAATAATTTTTCTCAAACAGACCATCCTCCCCTTAAAAATATTCTCATGCCCCTCATAAAGAGATTCTACCCTTAAAACATTACAAATACTACTCTTGCCAATAGTAAAACAGCTTTGGTTTTACCCAAAGCTGCTAAAACTTGCGGTCAACTATATTTCGACTTTTTGTATATCAGGGAAGCTCCGATAAATTCCCTGAATAACGGGTGAGGCCGGTTCGGCCGGGATTTGAATTCCGGATGAAACTGGGTGGCTACAAACCAGGGGTGGCCTGGCAGTTCAATAACCTCCACCAGGTAGTCGTTGGGCAAAGTTCCGCTGAACACCAGACCTTTTTGAGCGAGTTCGTCGCGGTAAGCATTATTCAGTTCGTAACGGTGCCTGTGTCTTTCTTCGATATTATCCTGACCGTAGCACTTATAGACCA
>CAZJGV010000089.1:0-12485 GCA_964545615.1 uncultured Pelotomaculum sp. | reverse complement strand
AGCCCGGCGACATAGTCAAAGTATTTATAGTGGACGACCTGACCAATGACAGCAACTTTAACCCGCACATCCTGGAATAAAACGGACAGTCGCTTAAAAAACCAGAGAGGGGAATAGAGATGGCTAAGAAAAAATATCCGGGCATATTGGCCTTATTGCTCATAGTTGGCATTATACTGGCCGCACCGGGACTGGCGGCCGACGATCCTGTCCAGCCCGGACAGGACAGCCTGACACAGGTGGGCCAAAGCGTTGCCGGGCAGGCAGATGATTCTGAGCAAAACGGGGCGGAAACCTCTGGCCGGCAGGCGACCGTTGAAGAACAGGTATACGGTGCCGGCGGCTCAGAAAGTGAAGGCGAAGGAGCGCCCGCCGGTCAGCCCGACCCGGCTGTTGAAGAGCAGGCGTACAGCGGCAATGGTTTGGAAAACCAAATAGTATACGCCGCTCAATCCGTACCGGATCAGATTATCCTGTCCTGGACCGGCGACCCGCAGGCCACCCAGACTGTGGCCTGGCGGGCGGACAGCGCGGTTACCGGCGGGAAAGTCCAGTACATGAAAGAAAGCGAAAAGACGGAAGACTTTAGCGGCGCCCTGGAAAAAGAAGCCGTTTTAAGTGAACTTTACACAGGATTCAATCATTTTGAAGCCGGGCTTGACAACCTGGAGCCGGGCGTCACCTATGCTTACCGGGCCGGCGGCGAAGGCGGCTGGAGCGAGGCGGGCGCCTTTACCACCGCCGCTCCGACAGACGATTTTTCCTTTATGTTCATGGGTGATATCCATGTCGGCTATAACACAAACAGCGCCGGTGTATGGAGACAGCTGTTGGACCAGGCCTTGAGCAATTACCCTGATCTAAAATTCACCCTGCAGGTCGGCGATCTTGTGGATGAGACCACAGACGTGACGCAATGGGAAGAATTTTTCAACACCGAAGCCGGCGTATTCGACCACATACCCTTGCTGCCCGCCATCGGCAACCATGAATTTGAGGATGCGATCATATATTTAAAATCCTTTGCCCTGCCCCAGAACGGGCCCGAAGGACTCAAAGAACACCATTATTCATTTGATTACGGCAACGCTCATTTTGTAGTGCTGGACAGCAACATGATGGGCAGTGAAGGCGCTCTTAGTGAAGCAGGCCTGAACTGGCTGGAGAGCGACCTGCGGAACAGCGACAAGACCTGGAAATTTGTCATGTTCCACCACCCCCCTTACGGAGTGGATTCCCGCGACGTGACCCAGGGCAACATGATCAAGTCCAGCTGGGCGCCGATAATGGAGCAAAACGGAGTGGACATGGCCTTCGTCGGGCACCAGCACTTTTACATGCGCACCTACCCCATCAGCGGGGGAGAGATCCAGGAACAAACGGAAGGGATCACTTACGTGCTGGGCAACGCGGGGAACAAGACTTACCTTAACCCGGAAGAGCACGACTACATCACCAAAATATTTGAAGGGACAAACAGCACCAGCTACACAATCATAGACATAGACGGGGACGTGCTGAGCATGACCACCAGGGGCGCGGACGGAGCCGTGATAGACGAGTTTAAGATCAACAAGCGCAGCGACATGGACTCGAGAGTCGCCATAAGCGGCATCACCCTTCTGGACAGTTCGTACCAGGAAATAACCTCCGTGCCCACAGGCGGGCAGTATCGCCTGCGGGCCCACCTGAACAATTACACCAGCGAGACGCAGACCGCCAACGCCGTAATCCAGGTGCGCGGCGGAGATGACGCTGCGGCGGACTGCGGCGGGGAACCGCTGGGGATAGCCAGCCTGCAGGCGGACGTTGCTCCGTCCGGAGCGGATGTCTACGCCGATTTCACCATGTCCGGGCTGTCCGCCGGGAGCAAGGCGTATGTGGACGTCTATGTGCTGGATGAAGCCAGTGTGCCCATAGACGATCCCTACCAGGGATTCAGCTTCGATATTACGTCCTAATCAAAAAGTTGGTTAGCCAACAAGGAGGAGGTTTAAACAATGTCAAAGCGATAGTCGCTGCATTTCGAAATATAATGGCCCTGCAGAAAGATGGCCGGGTGGTAGTGTGGGGCCTCAACGATGACGGGCAGTGTCAGGTCCCGGAAACTGCGCAGGGCATTACCGCCATCTGTGCAACAAGAAATATGAATAACTGCTGCCTGGCTTTGAAAAATGATGGCTCCCTGATTGCCTGGGGCAATAATACTTACGGGCAGTGCCAGACGCCGGAAGGGCTGAATGATGTTGCCGCCATCGCGACCGGCCTGCCGGTATAAGCGGTCCGGCTTACGTGGACGTCTTCGTCTGGGACGGCTGGGACACCATGGTCCCCCGGGCCGAGGCCAAGCAGAACCTGAGCTTCGGGATAGATAATTAACTTTTCCCTTATTTGAGCATTTTCTAGCGCCAATACATATCAACCCGCCATTACCCTGCATGGTTATGATGGGTTGATAATGCCTATTAACAAAAGAGAGGATGAATGTACAATGTCCAAGAAGATCCTGGCTTTATTGATGGTAATTTTGGTGGCTGCCTTGCTTGCGCCTTCTTTGGCTTTTGCCGTCGAAGTAAGTCTGACTCTCAGCAGCAACACGGCCAGCCCGGGTGAGCAGGTAACCGCTTCAGGCACGGCTGACGCTGACGAGTTTGTGTCAATAAAAGTACTGGACGGCGCAAAACAAATTATCGTATTTGATGCCATTAAATCAGACGCGCAGGGACACTACAGCAAAAGCTTCGTGGTACCGCCGGATTGCAGCAGCAGTACCCTGACAATTGTTGCCGGCTACGGCGAAAATGTGGACAGCCAGGTTCTAACCATTTCCGGCGCTGGCGGCGGAGCGGACGCCATTGCGCCTGACTGGCCAGCCGGAAGTGCTCTAACAGCTTCCGGTATCTCCCAGGCCGATCTGACCCTGACCTGGACGTCCGCTACAGACAACGTGGGAGTGACAGGATATAAAGTCCTAAAAGATGGCTCGTTTTATACCACTGTAGCTTCCGGTGCACTCACCTGTAAAGTCACCGGCCTATCCTCCAGTACCTCATATACATTCAAAGTAGAGGCAGTCGATGCTGCCGGCAACTGGAGTGACACTGGCCCGCACGTAACAGCCGTAACCAAATCCGGCAGCGGCAGCAGCGGCGGTGGTAGCAGCAGTGTCGGCAGCGGTTCTTCAGCTTTGCCGGCGCCTGGTGCGACCGGAGTAGCCACTGTTCCACAAAGCGCCAGTACACAACTGTTTTCTGATGTTCCCGCGTCCTACTGGGGCAGTGATGTCATAGCTGAACTGAGTGATCTGGGTTATATCAGCGGCTATCCGGATGGATCCTTCAAACCTGACAACACCATCACCAGGGCCGAACTTGCCACCGTTTTGGTAAAAGCTTTCCAGTTGCCGGTTGCTTCCGGTAAGGTGTTTGACGATACTGCCAATCACTGGGCCCAAAACTACATTGCTGGTTCCTATGCGGCCGGCATTGTCAGCGGCTACAGTGAGAGCAGTTTTGGGCCGGATGACCCTGTCACTCGTGAGCAGATTGCCGTGATGATCGTAAAAGCAGCTAAGATTTCAGGGGCAACTGAAGACATTCCATTTGCCGACGGTGATAATACTTCCGCCTGGGCTAAAGACTCGCTGGCAGCGGTGGTGCAAAACGGGATTATGAAGGGCTATCCTGATAACACCTTTGCGCCTAAACATCAAGCCACCAGAGCTGAAGCTGTCATGGTTATCGCCAACGCTCTCAAGTGATGATAATGGAAAGCAGTTCTCATGTATGCTGGTAATGTGGTCGTGCCCCAGTTGTTAATCCAGTATTCTGTCAATCTAGGCGGCACTGGCAGACATTAATCAATTTTATTCAATAGGAAGGATGATAGTTGTGAAAAAGCTGTTCGGAATATTGCTGGTTCCTATTATTTGCTTGTGGTTAGCGGGAATTGCTTTTGCCGGAGGCAATGAAGCTTCAGTCAGCCTTATTTCCCCGAGCTCTTCCCAGAGCTATAGGCCGGGAGATAACGTCCTGGTTTTCGGAGAAGCACAAAATATTAGCCAGGTTACCATTCTGGTGCGTAATGCCTCGGGCGGTATGGCATATGCGGCGCAACCGCCGGTAGAAAACAGCTTTTTCTCCACGGAGTTTCAACTTAATGACGACGCTATGGAAGGTGAGTACAGCATCAGAATTGGGGCGGAAGGACTGGCTGCGCCGGCTGATTTCACTTTCAAGGTTAGTAAGAGCAGTACACCTTCTGGTGGGAGTACTGGTGGCGCCGCCGCCACAACACCGCAGGCGGTTACCTCCACCAGCGGAACGGCTGCCGTTACCCCTGCGGCCGGCGGCGCCATCAGCCTCGGCAGTGAAGCCTCCGTTGAAGTGCCGGCCGGCGCGCTCGCAGGGACCGATAAAGTGGAAGTAAAAGTCCGGAAAATAGACGCTCCACCCGCCATGCCCGCAGGCTATAAACTGGCCGGCAGCGTATACGAGTTCAGCGTGGACGGTAAAAACAGCTACAGCTTTGCCAGGAACGTGACCATCAAGCTCAGCTTTGATCCCGCACTAATCGGCCCGGATGAGACTCCGGCGATCGAATACTACGACGAAGCTCAGGGCCGGTGGGTAAACCTCGGCGGCACAGTGTCCGGCAGCGTTGTAATTGTGCAGGTGGATCATTTTACCAAATTTGCCGTGCTCACCGCCGTCAGGGAGGCGGGAGCCGGACCGGCCCAGGGGACAACAGAGGCCGCATTAAGTGACATAGCCGGCCACTGGGCTTCGAGCAATATCAATAAGCTGGTGGGTTTGGGCTGTATAAGCGGTTACCCTGACGGCAGCTTCAAGCCCGACAATACCATTACCCGGGCTGAATTTGCCACCGTGCTGGTGAAAGCTTTTCAGCTTGAGAACAGTATCGTTAAGGACTTTGCCGATACCGTGGGACACTGGGCCAAAGGCTACATTGCCGCGGCGGCGGGCAACGGGGTGGTTAATGGCTATGAAGATAATACCTTCGGTCCGGACGAGCTGATCAACCGCGAGCAGATGGCCTTGATGGTCGTCAAGGCGGCCAAACTGGCCCCGTCAACAGGAGAACCCCGTTTTGACGACAGCGACAGCATTTCAGTGTGGGCCAGTGAAGCCGTGGCAACCGCGACGGAGAACGGGATCATGAAGGGTTATCCCGACAACACCATCCGGCCCAATGGCAGCGCCACCAGGGCCGAGGCGGTAACGGTCATTGTAAATGCACTTGATGTTGAATAGGCTTTGCTCTTCTTTAGCTTTAAAAAGAGAAAGGAGAAAATGATGAAGCTTCCACAGATCAAGAAGAAATTATTGTATATCTTTATGATCCTGGCAATGTCACTGCCGGTATTCGGCATCGTTTACGCGGATGACGGGGTTGCCGATGTGAAGCTGTCTTCTCCCCGTGCCCTTCAGGTGACAAAACCGTCAGAGGGCCAAGAGTTTGAAGCGGGAGATGTGGTGGAGATAACCGGCGTGGCCCAGCATATGAGTCAAGTCGCCATTTTCGTTCGCAACAGCAAGAAAGGCCGGGTATATGTGGCCCAACCTCCTGTCGTTGACGACAGCTTCACGACCGAGTTCACCCTGCCCGACGATACAATGGCCGGTGGTTATACCATTGAAATAACCGGGGCCGGGCTGGCTGCCGCCCAGTCCTGTCACTTTACAGTAACTTCAACAGGGGGAGGCGGCGGTGGAGGAACAGAACCAGACCCGGACGCTATCATGTTCATTAGCGGCAACGGGGTGGCAAATGAAATTTCTTTTAGCTGGGCCGACCTTGAAGCGATGGCCCAGGAAAGAGTGTTGTATTCAACGACAAACGACATGCCCCAGGATAAACCTGTGGCCGCCGAAGGTGTTCCCCTGGAGACTTTGCTTGATCAGGCCGGAATGACGGGAGCCCGGATGATTACTTTTAAGGGCAGCGACGGATATACGATTAACTTTACTGTAGATGAATTATTGAACACGACCCGTTACAGATTTAAAAACGGTAAAACTGAAACAGAGGTAAAGCCGGTAATCGCCCTGAAGCGGGTTGAAGGTTCTGCCAGCTTCAGCGATATGAATACCTCCGATACGCCTGTGCTATGTTATGGCCAGCGGGCACAGACAGAACAAACTCTCCTGGGGTTTGTCAAAAGATTGAAATACATTACCGTGACGACCAGTTCTCCGGGCCAGTGGGCCCAGCCGGTGGCGAAAATCGTTACTCCCGGCTCCGAACAAAAAGCAGCCACCCAGGGCGGTGAAGTGGAAAGCGGCTCGAAAATCTACCTGGAGACTGCTCTAGGCACAAATATTTATTATACCACCAACGGCACTACTCCGGATCTTGACAGCAAAATCTTTAATCCGCACGGCTGCGGAGCCCTGCAGGGCCAGGTCGATCCGGTTATAGTTAATAAAGCCACCACGGTCAAAGCCATGACGGTAGGACGCGGTAAACGCGACAGCGGTGTTCTGACCTTAACGTTCACCGTCGCAGGCGTAACGCCGGAGCCCGGAGTGACGGGCGGCGGTTTAGTAACCCAGCAGGCTGTCGAAGAAAAAAATATTTTAATAGAAGAATTAGACCTGGAAAACGGCCGCAAAGGAGAGAAAATCACCTTACAGGAGGGCGTTCTGGAAGACATTGAAAAAGGAGAGCCGGGGAGCAGGCTGGCTATTACCTCGACCAGTGATGTGGATGAAGTGATCACGGAAGTTCCCGCCGCGGCAGTGCAAAAAGCCCGGGAAAGAGGGATGCTGCTGGGGATAGACAGCCGGATTGGGAATTACACCCTGCCCCTGGATTCTCTCAGCCTTGACGAAATAGCCGGCGAACTGAGCGTCAAGCAGGTAGAGCTGAGCTTGAATATTGTGATCTCCAAAGCAACGGAAGATATAAAAAACCATCTGGCCGCCCAGGTCCGGGAAGGGCAGCAGATGCTGACTGACCCGGTGGAGTTCACCGTTGAAATTACGGCGCCCGGCGGTAAAAAAGTAGAGTGCAAATCATTCGGAGGCGCTTACGTGGAGCGTGAACTGGCCCTCGGCGAAGTGGATGTCAACCATGCCACCGGCGTCCTTTGGAATGAAGCAAAAGACGGATTTTTGCCTGTACCAACCCGCTTTGAAACCAGAGGCGTTTTATACTATGCGGTTATCTTGAACAGGACGAACAGTCTGTATACAGTTTTACAGTCCAGCAAGACCTTTTCCGATATCGAGGACAGCTGGGCCAAAGAAGATATCGAACTGCTGGCCGCCAAGATGTTGACCGCAGGCAAGAGTGAAACCACCTACGAACCCGGCAGCAACGTTACCCGTGCCGAATTTGCCGCCTTGCTGGTAAGGGCTTTGGGACTGGAAGAAGGAGTTTTAAAAGAAGGTCATTTTATAGATGTAGCGAGCACAGACTGGTATGCCGGTAGTGTAGCCGCCGCCACGGGCGAAAACATCATCGCGGGCTATGAGGGAGGCCTTTTTAAACCGGACGCCTGCATTACCCGGGAAGAAATGGCGGCTATGATTGCCCGGGCGGGGCGTGTCGCGGGGAATGAGGATAACCTGGCCGACGGCGAGCAGGAAGAACTGCTGGACCGGTTTAAAGACCGGGAAGCAATATCTTCCTGGGCGGCGCCCGACGTAGCCCTGGCGGCCAAGGCGGAAATCATCAGCGGCATGCCGGGCGGCGAGTTCTCCCCCGGGAGCAATGCCGACCGGGCCCAGAGCGCGGCCATCCTGAAGCGGTTCTTAACTTATATCAATTTTATCACCACCGGGTAAAACAGAAGCTGACAACAAGCCATACTTTGGATATCAATCAGAATATCAAAAGGAGCAAAAGCATTCTCATTAGCGGCAGGGTAATGGTACATTTTATATCAATTCTCTGCAATACTATGTAGCTAGTTAATCAGCAAAGCTGCGGCAGGGCCTGCCGACTTTGATTTAAGTGTGCCGCAGGGGCTTGACAATGTTACGGCCATAGCCTCCGCGCAGATTTGCCTGATGGCTTTGCGGGGAGACGGTACGGTGGTGGTCTGGGGCTACAACGGGGACCATCAGAGCGCAGTGCCGGCAGATTTGGGAAAAGTTACGGCTATCGCCATAGGAAGCGGCTCATCGCCCTGTTGCCTGGCCTTACAGGAAGACGGCACGGTGTCCGCCTGGGGCGGCAACACCAATGGCCAATGCGACGTGCCGGCTGATCTGGCCGGGGTTACCGCCATCGCCGCCGGTGTTAACCACTGCCTGGCTTTAAAGGAGGACGGTACAGTAAGAGCCTGGGGAGATAATACTGATGGCCAGTGTGATGTGCCGGCCGGTTTGAGCGGGGTAGTGGATATTTATATCCAGCACAGGGCTTCCGGATATACGGAAGCCCTGTTGTTGTCTGGAAATATCTATTCATCCGGAAGGCAATGCACACCCAGGACAATAATCAACAAAACATGATTAAACAGCAGTGATGTTAATTGACAATCATGTTATGTGGATTTATACTTTGTATTGTAATGATGGTTATTTATGCTATTGAGCATATTATGCAAGATATTGCAACTCCAGCGTGGAGCCTCTATATAAGATTCATCCGATTCAACACACCTGAGCCACTGCCCGCTCAAAGCACACTAACACCGGCAGTCCCGAATTGGGGCGAAAACATTACAATAATTACGTTGAATATCCCATCAACACATCCGGTTTGAAGTTACATGCTCGTGGGGCGCTGTCATAAATATTTATTGGGAGGAGATATTTTTGTCCAGCCGTAAAAGCAAGATATTGCGCGCCTTGCTCCCGGCAGTGATCACCTTAACCATGCTGTTAAGCCATAGCTATGCGCAGCCGGCCAGGGCGGCGGAGGCCGCCGGCAACGCGGTGTCGTCCGCGGACGGGCTGAAAGCGGCGCCCGTTCTGGCGGCGGATGCGGCGCAGAATGTGATCAGGAAGCCGGTAGAACTGACCTTTACAGACGACGCGGCCTGGAGAGAGGCAATCAGCGGGGTCAGCATGGACGGAGCGGCGCTGGAAGCCGGGAAATACGCTATAGACGCCGGCAAAATTACCATTGATAAAAGTGCGGTCCGGACATCCGGAGATTATGCCGTTGTCATCAAGGCCGGCGGGTATGCGGACGCTCACGTGACGCAGAAGGTCGGCCTGTTTTATATCACGGGGGACGGGGTGCCGCGGGAACTTGTCTTTACCCGTGCCGAGCTGGCTGCAATGGAGCAGGAAAGAGTGGTGTTTTCAGCAACAAACGACTTCCCCGCGGATTTACTGGTCGCTGCCGGGGGAGTGCCGTTGCGGGCCTTGCTGGCTAAGGCCGGAATGAAACCGGAAGCCCAAATGTTTACTTTTACGGGCAGCGACGGATACAAAGCTGAATTCACCAGAGATGAATTATTGGAAACAAAACGTTACATATTCCCCGCCGGGACAGAGGCAGAGCCGGTAATAGCCCTGAAAAAGGCTGAGAGATCCGATGATTTCAGCCAGATGAGTGAGCAGGACACGCCGGTATTATGTATTGGCCAGCGGGCGCGGACCGAGCAAACTCTCTTGAGTTTTGTCAAGATCCTGCAAGCCATTACCGTAACCACGGATGCTCCGGGGCAGTGGGCCGGGCCGGCGGCAAAAATCATCGACCCTGCCACCCGGCAAAAAGTTGCCACGCCGGGCGGCAAAGTAAAAAAAGGTTCAGAAATCGCTCTGGCGGGCGACCCGAAAGCAAAGATTTATTATACCAGCGACGGCAGTACGCCGGATCTTGACAGCAAGATCTACAATGCCCACGGTTGTGGACCGCTGGCAGGTCAGGATGAGCCGATTTTGATCCAAACTGACACCACGGTCAAAGCTAAAGCTGTCTGGCCTGGCAAGCGGGACAGCGAGGTGGCTGCCTTCACGTTCACAGTGGACGGACCGCAGCCTGACCAGTTAACTGCCGAACAGCCTG
Organism: uncultured Pelotomaculum sp.; assembly: GCA_964545615.1. Lineage (GTDB taxonomy): Bacteria > Bacillota > Desulfotomaculia > Desulfotomaculales > Pelotomaculaceae > Pelotomaculum_B. The sequence goes on along the minus strand of CAZJGV010000089.1, from coordinate 2,495 downwards.
CTGAGGACAGACCTCCCGTACCGGAAACGTCAACCGCTGAAACAGGACTGCTCTTTACCGATATTTCGGACAGCTGGGCCAGGGAGGATATTGAATTTATGGCCGCCAGAAAGCTGATCTACGGTAAAGGTGAAACCGCCTTTGAACCCGGCAGCGCCATAACCAGGGCTGAATTTGCTGCTCTTATGGTGAGAGTCCTGGGTTTGCCGGAAGGCGTTTTAAAAGAAGGTCAATTTCAGGATGTAGCAAGCACAGACTGGTATGCCGGCAGTGTAGCCGCCGCCACGGGCGAAAACATCATCGCGGGCTATGAGGGAGGCCTTTTTAAACCGGACGCCTGTATTACCCGGGAAGAAATAGCGGCAATGATTGCCCGGGCAGGGCGCACCGCCGGGAAGGAGGAGAGTTTGTCCGGCGGCGAGCGGGAACAGCTGCTGGCCCAGTTTAGGGACCGGCAAATGATTTCCCCCTGGGCGGAAGAGGATGTGGCTCTGGCTGTCCGGGCCGGGATTATCATGGGCCTGCCCGGCGGGGACTTTTCCCCGCGGACTTATGCCGACCGGGCCCAGGGCGCGGCGATCCTCAAACGGTTCTTGACTTATATTGACGCTAATACAATGTGAGGTGGATAGTGATGATAAACATCAGGAGTTTTAGGCTTAATAAACTGCTGGCAACTATAGTGGGGTTAAGCATGATTGCCGGGCTGCTGGTCCTGGTTGCGCCGCAGGTGGCGGGCGCGGCTGAGCCGGTGGCGCTGACGGTGACAGGCGACGGGGTTGAAAAGACGGTGCAATTCACCCTGGCCGAACTGGAAGCGCTGCCGCAAAAAACGTATACCTATTCCGGATACAACCACTGGCCGTCCCTGCAAATTTTCAAAGATATGAAAGGGCCGACACTGAAGACCATTTTAGACGCGGCGGGATTAAAGGACAACGCCGTCATGATCAGGTGCGAATTGGCCGATGACGTGTTTAGTGAGTTTACCAGGGCGCAGTTGCTGGACGAACCCCGTTATTATTTTCCCGACGGTGAAGACGAGGATAACCTGGGGAAATGGCCGCCCACCCGCAGTGAAAAGGGAAAAGTGCCGGTGGAGACGATGCTTGCATTGAACGAGTCCAACGGCAAAATAATCTATGGCCAGTGCGCGGTGAATGAGCCGACCTGCTGCAAGAACCAGATGCTCGGAGGGCTTTGCCAGGGGGGGACGATTGAGGTATTGATAGCGCCCCCGGCGCAGTGGGAGGCGCCCACCGCCGACCTTGCGCCCGGCCTGGTTGCACCGGGTACGGAAGTAACCATACAGCACAGGGACGGGACGCCTTATCACGCCATTGTGTATTACACCCTGGACGGGAGCGAGCCCGCATATGGAAGCAACGTATTCAATATCAGCTACCCCACCTTTCAGCCGGAATTGAACAAGCCCATACCAATTAATGGCAATGTAGTAATTAAGACTAAAACAATAGGTATGGGCAAATTGGACAGCGAGATGGTCACTTATCAATACAATACGGGGTTACCGGCCCAATCCGGCGCGGTTGAAGAAAAAACCGCCGGCAAGGCAGAAGAAGCAAGCAAGGCGGAAAACGCCGGCGCGGTTGCAAGCCCTGAACAGGCCAGGCATTTTGCCGACATAGAAGGGCATTGGGCTGAAAACGATATCTATTCATTGTCGGATAAGGGAATCATTGACGGGATGACCGCTACGGAATTCAAACCGGAAGAGAAGATCACCCGCGCCCAGTTTGCCAAGCTGCTGATTACGGCTCTGAATATTGAAGTTAAAAAAGACGCGGCTCTTCCCTTTTCAGATGTGCCGGCTGTGGCGTGGTATCACGATTATGTGGCGGCGGCGGTTCAGGCGGACTTGATTATGGGCTACACCGGCAGCATTTTTGCTCCCGATGAGAACATCACCCGGGAACAAATGGCGGTGATCCTGTCCCGGGCCTTGAAAATGAAATCATCGGCGGCTGTTAACGGCAATGCCGGGCAAGTGCTTGATAAGTTTGCGGACAAAGGGGAGATCTCGCCGTGGGCGGGGCAGGAAATAGCGCTGGCAATATCCCGCGGGCTGGTGAGCGGTATGAGTGAAGATACCTTCGGCCCCCAAATAACCGCTACCAGGGCTCAGGCGGCGGCCATGGTTCTGCGGCTGTACCAGCAAGTACAATGACTATAATTGTTGCAGAGGTGAAAGCATTATGAGGTTACTGCGGCTTGTTAAGTATTTAACATGTGTTTTTACGATTCTGGCCATGTCATTGTTGATGTACGGCGCCAGTTACGCGGATGACGGGAACGTCAAGGTTAATCTCCCTTCGCACAGCTCCCACCATGTGTACAAACAGGGTGACAGGGTTGAAATGGAAGGAACGGCGCATAATTTAACCGAAGTCACCATAACTGTCCAGGATGAACAGGGCAATCCGGTATTTAACAGCCGGCCCAAAGTGGAAAACGGTGTTTTTACAGCCGGCTTT
>CAZJGV010000088.1:735-12489 GCA_964545615.1 uncultured Pelotomaculum sp. | reverse complement strand
GAGGCGCCAAAATGATCAATGCCGATTATCTCACCTTTATCACCGATATAACGGCGCCACCCCAGCGTGCTTCCGGCTTCTATCGCCACTCGCGCAGTTATTTCAGGAGGCAGCACCCTGCGGCGGTATTCTTCCGGCTGCTCTTCAAACAGTTCCCAGCTCGGCATGCTGACGACGCTGGCCAATATACCATTTTCTTTGATCTTTTCCGCGGCCTGAAGAGCGATATGTACTTCCGCGCCGCTTGCCAACAAGATCAGGTCAGGTTTTTCATTTTCTGTTTCATTAAGTACATAAGCGCCGTGGACTAAACCGTCCGCAGGCGAAAACTGCCGCCTGTCCAGGGTGGGCAGGTTTTGCCTGGACAAAATCAAGGCTGTGGGGCCCTTTACAAGTCCCAGGGCACAGCGCCAGGCTGCGGCGGTTTCGTTGGCGTCAGCCGGCCGGATCACCGTCAGACCCGGGATCGCCCTGAGCGCGGCCAATTGCTCAACCGGCTGGTGGGTGGGACCATCCTCACCTAAACCTATACTGTCGTGGGTAAAAACATAAATCACCTGCAGCTTCATCATGGCAGCCATGCGTATAGCCGGCCTCATGTATTCAGAAAAGACCAGGAAAGTGGCGCCGTAAGGAATTAGCCCCGGGGCCAGCGCCATCCCGTTAAGGATGGAGCCCATACCGTGCTCCCTCACCCCGAAACGCATGTTGCGCCCGCTGTAATCAGCCGGAGAAAAATCTCCCGCTCCTTTAATAATTGTTTTGGTTGAAGGCGCCAGGTCAGCAGAGCCGCCAATCAAGTTAGGCAGCCTGGCGGCTATGGCGTTCAGCACAGTGCCTGAGGCAGCCCGGCTGGCCACCCCTTTCTGGTCGGCGGGGAAAGGGGGTATGTCCTGGTCCCAGCCGTCCGGCAATTTGCCTTCTGCCCACTGCCGGTACTGCCCGGCCAACTCCGGAAAAGCTGCCGCGAAGTCGCTGAACAGGGATTGCCATTCTTTCTCGTGCTCAATGCTTTGCTTAACAATATTACTAAAATAGGACTGCACCTGTGCGGGAATATAGAAGTCCTGCTCAAAGGGCCAGCCCAGTTTCTCTTTGGTTCGTTTAACTTCTTCCAAACCAAGCGGCTCACCGTGCGCCGACGCTGAATCCTGTTTGTTCGGGCTGCCGTAACCGATATGGGTGCGCACCATGATGATTGAAGGTTTGTCTTTTACCGCCTGAGCCACCTTGATGGCTGCCGCCAGTAAATCAGTGTCATTCCCGTCGGAGACCTGCTGCACATGCCAGTGGTAGGCCTCAAAACGACCCGCCCGGTCCTCGGTATAGGCGATATCGGTAGACCCTTCTATAGAAACATTATTATCATCATACAGGCATATCAGCTTGCCCAGCTTCAGGTGCCCGGCAAGAGAGGCGGCTTCATGGGAAACACCCTCCATAAGGTCACCGTCACCGGCTATAACATAGGTGTAATGGTCGACAATATCAAAACCGGGACGGTTGAAGTAAGACGCCAGGTATTGTTCAGCGACAGCCATGCCCACCGCGTTGGCAATGCCCTGGCCCAGCGGGCCGGTGGTAACCTCCACACCCGGGGTGTGACCGTACTCCGGGTGGCCGGGGGTCTTACTGCCCCACTGGCGAAAATTTTTGAGGTCCTCTAAAGACAGGTCATAGCCGTTTAAGTGGAGTAAAGCGTATAAGAGTGCGGAGCCGTGACCGGCGGAAAGTACAAACCGGTCCCGGTTTGACCAGGACGGTTTTTGGGGATTGTGGCGTAAAAACCTGGCCCAGAGGGTAAAGGCCATGGGAGCGGCCCCCATGGGCATGCCCGGATGGCCTGATTTAGCTTTTTCCACCATATCCACGGCCAGCATTCGTAGCGTATTGACACAAAGCAATTCCAGGTTATTATTTTCGTTGTTCATTTACTGTTCCTCACTTTTTACCTGATCTCATTTTTCATTTTTAGGGTGCCTTAATTAACCGGGATTATCCCTTTCTTGCATTTTGGATTTAGCATTTGTTTTCTTCCACAGCTCACCCGTTTTTCCCTTCCATCTTTCGCCAAATATTTTGGTTTTTAGATTATCCTCCAGTTAAATAATAAATCCTTGCTTTAAGTACTTAGCAGGAGATTATTAAAAAATGAATAAAAAATATTATAAGAAAAGAATTGTGTGGTGCAGCACATGTTTAAATTGCTTCCGGTGATCAAAATCATTATATATGCAATGGTTTTTATCAGGGTTTTTCAAAAAACTCCGATTAATTCCCCACTGGTGTTACTGGCGCTTGCCCTGGTAGTCAGCGGTTTTTGGCGAAACTATTATAGATATGAGAAACCTAAAGTAAATTTTGTCACTTTACATCTGGATTTACTCCTTGCATTCATTTTGTCTCTATTCTCGCAAGTGGGCGTTGATAAACTATTTGTTTTATATATGATAGAAGGGATAGCAGCATTACCAAATCCCTATTGGATTTTTTACTTGATACTTACCCTGGCAGGAAATTTGGGCTCTACTGCCCTCTTTGATTTAAGAGATATGGGGCAGGTACAGCGGCCTAGTATTCCCGAAGTACTTCTCTTAGGACTTATCTTTGTTCTGGTTTTAAGTGAAAGAAGGCAGCGTGAACAAAGGCTTGCCTTTGAAAAGCTAACAGAAGAGCTTAGATACGTTAACCTTCAACTGAAGGAAAGCATAGCCTGGAGTGAAAGTCTGGCCTCCGAGGCAGAGCGGCAGAGAATAGCCGGTGAAATTCATGACAGCCTTGGTCATGATCTCACCGGTTTGATTTTAACCCTGGAAGCGGGGAAAAGGCTGATGAGACGTGATGCAGAAGCCGGACAAGCATATTGGGATAAAGCCCTTCGGGTTTCCCGGACGGCCATTCATTCTGTGAGGGAACTGGTTTCGGTTATGAAGGAATCGGATCAGGAATTCGAACTGATTTCCCGTTTAAGTGAAATGGTCCAGGGGGTTCAGAATTTAACCGGCTTAAAGATCGGCATTGATGTTACCGGGGATTTGGGGCTTTCCGGGAAAGAACAGTTCAATATCTATCGGGTTTTTCAGGAAGCTGTGACCAACACCTTACGGCATGCCAACGCTGATTGTGCCCATATTTCTATCTGCGGTGACAAGAACTTATTATGTTTCTCATATTGGGATAATGGTACCGGAACCAATCAGATTATAAAGGGGAACGGCTTAAAGGGTATGGTCGAAAGAGTTTTGAATATAAGCGGTACAATTGACTTTCAATCCGGTACCGGCAGTGGCTTTAAAATCGAAGGTCGTATAGATAGGCGAGGTAAAAATATTGAATAAAATTAGAATCCTGATTGTTGACGACCAGCCAATTGTCTGTGAAGGTTTAAAGATTATTCTTCAACTTGAAGAGGATTTTGAAGTCACGGGTGTTTGTCATAACGGACAAGAAGCTCTGGACTTTTGCGGGCAAACTAAACCCGATATTGTGCTGATGGACGCGCGTATGCCCGTAATAAACGGGATCGCGGCAACTAGAGAAATAAGCAGGCTGTTACCGGATACCAAGGTGCTGATTTTAACAACGTTTAATGATGAAAAGCTGATTTTTGAAGGTATCCAAAGCGGAGCAAAAGGCTTTTTACTTAAAGACATGCCGCCTGACGAGCTTTGTAAGTGCATCAGGACAGTCCATTCCGGGGGTGCTTGCCTGCATCCGGATGCGACGCTGAAAGTTATGAAAAGGATTTCAACCCAGGGAGCGGAGAATTCTTTTAACGATTTGTCTGCCAACAGCTTTGCACAACTGACAAAACGTGAAAAGGAAGTATTACGGTTGATTGGCAGAGGTCTGTCAAACACTGAAATAGCCTCCGCCCTGTTTATTGTCGAGGGGACAGTGAAAAACCATGTCAGCAATCTGCTTTCCAAACTTGGGGTCAGGGACAGAACGCAACTGGCTATCCTGGCTCAGAAAAGCATGAAATAAATAGAGAAACTTATTTTTAGAATAATTCTTGTTATTGATGATTCAGCATAATAGAAGAGGGCCGGTCAGGCCCTTTTTTTCATAGTATTAGTAATTACACCAGGCTCTTAAGAGCTTTACCAGGCCTAAAAACGGTAACTCTCTTCGCACTGATTTTGATTTCAGCTCCGTTCTTAGGATTACGACCTTTTCTGGCTGCTCGTTGTTTAGTTTCAAAAGTCCCAAAGCCTACTAATTGAATTTTGTCACCTTCGACAAGGGCCTGGGTGATTGTGCTCAAAACTGCTTTGAGCACTTTTTCTGAGTCTTTTAAGGACAGGTTTGTTTTTTCACGTACGCTATTGACCAGGTCGGTCTTATTCAATAAAAATCACCTCTTTTTTTTTTATCATTTTTATTTAATCAATATATCATTGATATAATTTCACGCTAATTAAAATCTTCGTTAAAAGCCTTTTTCATAAGTCCTGTTGGATACATAAATCCTGGATTTATACCTGTATCCAGATAACATTAAACATGCCTTTACGGTTAGGCAACCAATAAGAAGGGATGATATCATAAACAACATTAAGTATTTAAAAAATATATGGTTATTGTAACGGGAAAACACAAATTGCAGGTTATAACCGTAATAATCAATACCACCTGACAGCGGAATTAAGATAAATATTAACACAAGATTATTTATAAGCAATGAGATAAAGGTAACAATTGCAGAGTTCGATATTTTATAGACTGTCAGAGAACAAATGATTGAGGATATAAAAGGGTAAATTAGAAAGCTAAAATCGTTAAGAACAGGTAATTGAAAAATATATATCATTATTGAGAAAATAACTAAACTTATTGTCATTGAAATGATAGTTTTCATACTATCGGCCTTTTTCGATATATTGCGACATATTTCCTACATTTTAACTGTTTTTAAGGCTGGTAGAAATAGGACTGACTTCCTGATTTACTATAGGACCATGGTCTCAGTTTTAGGATCGCCTTACCGTTCTCTTTTAAACCGCTGGCATGGGGGCTTAAAATGTGAGTGACCAGCAATTTCCCTCACCGGTGTCGGCAATGATTTTTAGGTCTGGCTAAGAAAAGCATGACTTGAGATAGAGAAAACTATATCTCAGGTAGGATGTACAGAACTTCTTTCATCTTTAGTATAAAGGAGAGGGTTTTTTATTTTGGTAAGGTGGTTGTTTTCAGCAGGGTCTCATTAAATTTGAGTTCGGGCATCAATAAAAGGGGAGATTAGCGGGTGAAAAGAAGAACTTTTGTTACAGCGATATCTTTCATTGTTGCATTATCCATAATTGGATCAGGATTGTATATCTATCGCAGCATAGCCTCAATCTCAGAAATGTTTAGACTGAACGGCAGGCTGCAGGCAGAAGGGTACTACATGGGCGAATTTGAGTTTAAGATGCTCGGCTGTGCCTATTACCTGGACAAAGGGCAATATATAACTGCCCTTTCCAAGTTAAACGAACTGCACAAACAGTTAAAAACCAGAGAAGGTTTGATCAAGGCGCCGGATTTTACCGACAAAAAAGAGGAAATGGAGTTTTACTTGAGCCTGCAGAACCCTGAAACTGGCGCCTTCATGGACTGCTCTTTCCCTAATTTTCTATATCTTGAGCCTACATTAAACGTGGTGGACCACCTTGAACTTCTGGCCAAGGAGACAGGCCAGCCGCTGTGCTTGAAATATCCGCTCAAATTTTTGGACGAAATCAATACCCCGGCTAGATTAAAGGCATTATTGGATGATTTGTCTTCAGTAGGATGGATCGGCTCAAAACTGCCCAAAACAAATTATATGATGGCATCTTGCTACCACAACTACGATGAACTGGAGCGCAACAATCTCTATACTTTTTCGCCGGAATGGAAACAGGCGCTCATAGAGTGGTTTTACCTTAACCAGGACAGTAAAACAGGGTATTGGGGGCCAAGATTAAGAAGCACCGGTGAACTGCTGAATGAGGGCGATTTAAGTCCTACCTATAAACTCGTAAAATTGTTTATGGATGAGCAAGGCAACAACCTCCACTCCGAATTCCCTTTTCGCTATAAAGATGAGATGTTGACAACGACCCTGCGCAAGCTTTCCCAGCCTATGCCTGAAGATGCCGACCTGGCTGAAGTGCATGAATGGCAATTAACAAGGTACCATGGTATAAAACTGTTGACCTGTTATTTGTGGAACGACGTTTCTGTCGAAAACAAAAACACGGTTAGGTCATTCATAGAGAATATTGTGAGTAAGTTTGAGAAGTTCTACCTGGAGAACGAGGGCGCGTTTACTTATTATCCCGGTTCCAAAGAGGCAACCTTAGACGGCACAGGCGACGCGGTATCCTTATTGAATATTATCGGAGCATTATCAAAGGACCGGCAAAGGTCGCTATGGGGGTCTCCGGACCAGAGTATCACAGACTTGGGCTCCTATGAAGTTTCAGAGTTACAGAAAAGCGACCTGGCAATTCTGTTAAACTCCCCCGGTCTCAACTCCCTTCGTTTTTACCGGACCGATCCCGGTTCCGGCGATTACACAACCGGTGTTATTTTCCTCAACTATCCTCAGGAAACGCGGGTTCTGGACGTTATGGACTTACTGCCTAAAGTGCAACAGTGGGTTAGTTCGACATCACAAAATATGGGCAACTGGACTTCAAAAGAAGCGATTATACAAGAACTAGCAAACGTGCAAATAGAGTCAGTTCCAGTTTTCAAAGGGGAATCGCCGCTTACACTGGCCAATGAGGTATTGCGAAACAACCGGGAACTGACCGTCATTGGTTTTGATGTGCTTCAAGTACCAAGATACAGATTGTCATTTGTACTACATTAATAAACAGGGGTAGCTGCTGTCTCAAAAGCCTTAACACTTGGCCTCTTGGCAATATATTAACTTTTATTTTTCAGGGCAGGCGGCATTCCCTTCCGCCTGCTTCTTGATCATTTTTAACATTTCAAGCCGTATCCAGCCGCTGAAAGGTTTTATAGCTGTCCAATAAAGGGAAAATGGTATTTTAGCGCCGTATCCGTAACAAAAATTTCTGGTCTCTGTGGACATCCTCAGCTTACCGCCGTTTCCTTGTTCTATGTAAAAATTCCAGGCGGATTTACAATACCCGTTTTTTTCAAACCTGACAAAATCTTCTGCGCTTACATGCCGGACTATGTCACCGGACGGCTGCCAGAACCTGCCCGCAAATCCCATTACGACCTCTTCGTTTTTCACATTTTCGAGAAGGATAAAACCTGAATTTATCATGACTTTAATTGTCAGTCCCGGTGATAACTGCTTGTTTGACTTCCCTTTAAATATAAGACCGTAGGTGCCCCGCATTTTTAACAGGGTTTTAATTACCTTTGATTCAGCCATATCAAGCTGCCAAAAGGCTTCATATACTTTCTCCGGTGTTGAATCAACAGTGACACTGTGTCTTTCCACAAAGTGATATTGGGGCAAATAATAATCCAGCCTCATCGGTTTTCACCTCCATCTTTTTCCAGAGCTATTTTTGCTTTATAGCGTGAATAATTAAAAGACTGCCACGATTTTTCTTTGGAAAGGTACTGTTTTTCCTGCAACAAGTAAGCTTTAACCTGCCGGGCGATTTCCTGGTCATTGTCTTCCGTCAAAGGCAACATATCCGGTATCGCGTCACTGGACAGAGTCTGCAGGTAGTCGACATCGATCTCGCCGGTTTCAACATATCTGTCGATACTGCTGCAGACGATAATCTTGTCTACATTAATAAAATTGAGAACCGTATAAAAGGCCAGGGCAATTACGATATAGGCTTTGATCAGAGGTATTTTATTAAGCCAGATGTAGCCGAGTGCGATCAAAAAAAATGTTAACAACAAGCCCAAAAAATAATGCACAAAGACGCGGAGGTAGGTAAGACCGCAGGCTTCCTCATATAAAGACATCTTGAAGTGAGCTGAAAACAGCATGTTCAATGAAAAAAGCACCAGGAGACTCAGGCAGCAGCGGACTATGGTGTCAGCAACCTGGCTTTTCTTTGCGACATAATGAATGCTGCTTAACAGGATACTTAAATTTATTATGGTTACGGCAACCAGTTCAAAAAAGCCTCTGCGGGCATATTCTGCATAGGTAAAACCGGCAGGGAGCGAGTAGCTTTGGCCGCCGTACAAATAAGAGAACTGGATTATTGAGAAAAGGAGGTAAACAAGATTAATCACAACTAAAACAGTGAGCACTGTGACAGGATCAAGGAAGCCCTGTTTTGTGGACTTCTCAATTTCACTCGTGGGAGGCTTGGTGTGGAAACTCCAGATGTAGCCATACAAGCAAGCGAAAACAAATAATATGATCAAACTCTGACTGGCAGCAGGTCTCAGGTCAACCAGTTCCCATATTTTAGAAATATTGATGATGTAGTGATTGAACACCATATCCGCAGCAGACAGCAATGGCAGCACAATTAACAAAATCGGCACGCAAATCAATAAGCCTGCGGCAATCTTCTTCACAGTCAAAAAACCGCTGCCGCTTTCCTTTGGCTTTAATAGTTCCGCTATAACTAAAAACGGTTTGTGAAAGTTTTCGATAGTCAGAGGAATAACCCGCTTGACAATCTGACCTATTATGCTTGAGTCCGACCAGGATACACTATTGTTCACGGCTAAAATAGTATGTACCACAAGCAGCACTGGGATCAACAAGAAATTAAGCACTTGCAGCACCGGATTTGAATATACGGCAAACGTTGCGGCTAGCAAAAATACAGGAATCAGGATATACCAACCAAAGCTTTTTTTTACTGATATGCTTTGACGTGTACTCAGCCAAAAAAGACTCAGCAACACCAGAACATAAATGGGATATGATATCCCCAATGCTTTCCCATAAAACAGGTAATCAAAGATACAGCCCGCCGTAAGAGCATACAATACCAGCAGCAGCTTTTCTTTTTTTTGTCCGTCTGTCTCTTCCATTTTCAACCCCCTGTTTACGGCTCGAACAATAGCAAACTTTTCGAGAAGGCCTTCTGTCCCGCCTATTCTAATTTTATATGGCGCGACTTGGCCTGGCGCTTTGCGCCGCGGGATTTTCCTTCCTCCAGCGCGTGCCCGATAAAACCGCGCAGCACCAATCTCATTTGTCTCTTCGCTTCCAGCAGCGGTTCTCGTACTTCTTCCGGCATTTTTGCCAGCGCTCTTTTTTCCAATAACCGGTGAATTCTTTGCAGGTCTTTTAACGGGCATTCATCACATGCTCTGGCTGTCATTTTTTCACACCTCCGAACTTAATTTTCAATACGCCCGCTTCCAGTTTAGCTCCCAGCGCGTCCCGCCCCAGCAGTCTGCGGGGCAGAAAGATATTGCGCTTGTAATCTCCGACCCTGACGGTTAGCTCATCGCCTCGCTGGGAGAGTGAGATATCTCCTTTTTCCGCAAAGGGCAGGGCCATTTCCAAAATATAACCATCATCAGCCTGGCTAATCTGCTGTGATTGCCCGCGAAAAAAGAATTGTTCAGGAGGTTTTTCCCCGAAACACTCACCACCCATTTCTTCAAGGGCGGCAGAACCTACAACTTCCTGCCTGAATAACGGAACGGTAAAAACAGGTATAGGACTGAACTGGTCCTTGATATACTGCAGGTAGGAATGCTGCAGTTCCCCCCATTTTTCAAAATACTGCCCCAGGTTCACAGCGGGCAGCAGCCGGTTAACGATCACGGCGTCTGTATTGAAACCATACAGGTTTAAATACATAAAGCTCCTTTCGGCTTCCCGGATCACCATCTTTTCGGGGTTCACCACGATCCTGACGGAAGTAACCTCCTGATCCGTCAACAGCGCGTGCATTTCTCCCAGTTTTTGAAACAGCTCGGCTATACTGTCCAGGGTGTCATCACCCGGCAGCGGCACTCCCAACAGTGGCTTGGATAAAGGCCGGGCAATCTTGATCAGCGTTTTTTGAACCGGAAATATCTTTTCCAGCCACCAACTGAGGACAGCGGGGAAGCTGAGCAGTCTGAGGGTCTCGCCCGTAGGGGCGCAGTCGACGATTACAACATCGTAATCGCCTCTCTTGCAGTGGTTAAGGATTTCCAACATGCTGAAAAGCTCCTCCAGACCCGGGAATACAACCAGTTCTTCAGCGGTTATGTCTTTTATGTTCTGTGATATGAGCAGAGCCGACAGATATTCCTGCACCTTGCCCCATCTCTTTTCAGCGCTGAGCAGGGCGCTTATTTCCTGCGCCCAAAGGTTTTCGCGTATTTTTACAGGTTCATTATTTAGTTTGAGGTCAAAAGAATCACCCAGGCTGTGTGCGGCATCCGTGCTTACAACAACGGTCTTTTTCCCCGCCGCGGCGGAAACCACAGCGGTTGCTGCAGCCAAACTGGTCTTGCCCACGCCTCCTTTGCCGGTGTAAAGAATAACCCTCATCTTAACACTCCTCTCAGATCTCCCTTAATTTATTACGTCTGACATAACATCTTATTGTCCAATATTTCGCATAACGAAATAACATCTGAAAAAAATTTCCCCTCCAGGCTTCACTTTACTCTATTTCAATTATTCTTCTCACCTGTACCGTTTCTTCAAGGGTTCGTTCGCCCTTTTGGAAGCCCAGGATTACTTTACGCACCAGTTCCAGCACCGTTTCAAACTCTTCAACGGTAAGCAAACTCCGCACCCTGTCAAGAAGAGAATAAACATGACTCTTAAAATCGTCGAACATATCTTTGCCATCTTCAGTAAGGGATACAGTTACAACCCTGCGGTCTTCTTCACTCCTGCCTCTTTCTAAAAGTCCTTTTTTAACCAGCCGGTCAACAACCCCGGTAGCTGTACTCATAGGCACAGACATGCCCTGGGCCAGATTGCTCATGGTAACGGTTTGATACTTCTCTGAAAGCATTAAAGCTAAAAGTTCAAACACGGAAAGGGATAATTTCAGCTTGATAAGTTCCTCAGGGAAAATAACTTTTTGAATGTTATCAAGTACAAATTCGTATAATTCATCGTTGCTGAACAAAACCGCACCCCACAATATTATTTCGTCTCGCGAAATATCCTAAAGACAAAATAACACGCTGTAAAATTTTTGTCAAGTCTGTAATGAATTTATTTTTGACAAAAGTATATTTGCCTTTTTACCGATTACGTGTAAAAATTGTTTAGTACTTATTCTTCACTCTTTAGCTAATATTAACATGCCAGGAGGGTTTATATATGAAACACACTTTTTTATTTACAGAAAACACGTGGGCCGCCCAAGGGACTTACTATGATGAAAAAAACAACCCTGTGCAAGTCACAGGGGAGTCCTTTATTACCCATCTCAAGACTGGGTGGTTTCTTAACAGCAGCATGACTATTCCGGGAGAAAACCCGGTGGAATTGAGAAACGATTATGAAATAGTTCCCTTTGAGCAGGACGTTACTTCCTGGAAATCTGTAAATCCCGCCCTGGGGAGACTATTGGGCAGTTTTGCCATCGTGGATGACTCAATTATCTCTTTGTTCAGCTCCCAAAAAGGAGATTTTTTTGGCACCGAGTTTTTTACCATGATCAACGAGACGGAGTATGTCGGGAAAGGCGTTTTATACAGTCCGACAGGTAAAATATCTTCCTGGTCTGTTCGCCTTACAAGGGAATAGCAAACTAGCCTGGATGGTGTTTTCAAGTTTTAATTATCTTTCCAGTTCCACCACTTCAGCAGCGCGGGATCGTGTGTCTCGTTGGAAGCGTAATAAACGGCGCAGCG
>CAZJGV010000088.1:0-725 GCA_964545615.1 uncultured Pelotomaculum sp. | reverse complement strand
GCAGCGAAACACGTAAAGCATACACCGGTCAACCTTCATTCCCTTTTGGCAGCAATGCTGAAGATACATTTTCTCCGGATCCTGATTTTTTAGTTCCTGAATCGAACGAAAGCCCAAATTAAACAAATCCCGGGCAACTGCTTTGCCGACCCCGGGTACTTGCCGGAATTGCTTCAGGACTGTTTGTTTAGCGGACTCTGGCATACTTAAACCCCCTTACTCCCTTCTCAGCGCCTCGATGGGGTTCAGCTTGGCCGCCTTGTTGGCGGGCAGGATACCGAACACCACGCCTATGGCTGCGGAAAATGCAAAAGCCAGCAGCGCTGTCCACCAGGACACCAGGGGCGGCCAATTGGCCAGTTTGGCGATCAGGTAGGCCCCGCCGGTACCCAGGGCCATGCCGATAACGCCGCCCAGCAGGCATAAAACCACCGCCTCGATCAGGAACTGCACCAGGATGTCCCTGCGCCTGGCGCCTAGAGCCATGCGGATGCCGATTTCCCTGGTGCGCTCGGTCACCGACACCAGCATGATATTCATCACCCCGATACCGCCCACAAACAGTGAAATCCCGGCTATGGCCCCGATAACCAGGGTCATGATGCCGGTTATCTTATTGGCCGCCTGCATCTCCTGCTCCATGCTGACACTGGCATATTTGCCAGCCTCCCGGTGGCGCCGCTCCAGTACTTTCACGGCCTGACCCATGGCCTCTTCCACCTTTT
>CAZJGV010000087.1:0-12651 GCA_964545615.1 uncultured Pelotomaculum sp. | reverse complement strand
CACACGTTGGGCAACGAGGGTTTGGTGTCAAAACTGGCCGGACAGGGCACTTCACTTGAGCTGCATATTGACGTGATTCTTGATGAGAGCACTGAAAGCGGCTTCAAGTGGTCCTCCCCTCAGGGTCCGCCGGTTAAAATTAACAGCGGCACTCTTTGTACCGGCGCAGTAACCATCAGCAGGCAAAGGCCTATTAGTATGGTTATCCCGACCATAAAAAGCGCCCTCTCATTTTGATTTTCTTATCTAAACAGCGGGCGGGGTGAATAAGACGGTGAGAACAAGAGCGGTAAAACCGGCCAGGGTTCCCACTGTGCTTCAAATGGAGGCAGTGGAATGCGGGGCGGCCTCGCTGGCAATGATTCTGGCCTACTGGGGCAAGTACGTGCCGTTGGAAGAACTGCGCATTGCCTGCGGGGTTTCCCGTGACGGTATTAAGGCCAGCAATATATTAAAGGCGGCCATAAATTACGGACTGATTGCGAAAGGTTTCCAAAAGGAACCGGATGCTTTAAAAAATATGAAATTCCCTGTGATTATTCACTGGAACTTCAACCACTTCCTGGTACTGGAGGGTTTCAGCGACGGAAAGGCTTATCTGAACGACCCCGCCAGCGGCGCCAAGACTATTACTGAAGAAGAGTTTGACAAGTCCTTTACCGGAATCGTCATGACTTTCGAGGCCGGTCCGGATTTTGTGCGGAGCGGTGTAAAACCGGGTATCACGACCGCCTTGAGAAAACGGCTGAAAGGCTCTGAAACCGCCCTGCTCTATGTAATTTTAGTGGGGCTGGCGCTGGTGATCCCGGGCCTGGTCATTCCCGCTTTCTCAAGAGTTTTTGTGGATGATATTCTGCTTGGCGGCATAGATAACTGGCTGGCGCCCCTGCTGCTGGGAATGGGTCTGACAGCGCTCTTGAGGGGAATGCTAACCTGGCTTCAGCAGTATTACCTTGTAAGGCTGGAAACCAAAATAGCCTTAAGCACTTTGTCGCAGTTTCTGTGGCATGTGCTGTGCCTGCCGGTTGAATTTTTTACGCAGCGGTACGCCGGCGACCTCTGTATGCGGGTGCAGAGCAATGACCGGGTGGCCCAGCTTTTGTCCGGTCAGCTCGCTACCAACGCCCTGAATTTAATAATGACTGTTTTTTACCTGATTCTGATGACGCAGTACAGCCTGCTCCTGGCTTTTGTTGCCACCGTGATTGCCGCTTCAAATATTTTTTATTTGAAACATGTTTCCCGCCAGAGGGTGGACAAAAATTGCAAGTTGCTGCAAGACCAGGGGAAACTGCAGGGTACCGCCATGTCCGGCCTGCAGGTTATTGAGACTTTAAAGGCAACCAGTTCGGAGTCGGATTTTTTTGCTAAATGGTCTGGATATCAGGCCAAGACCTTAAACTCGCAGCAGGAAATGGAGGTTTCCAGCCAGCTGTTGGTAGCCATCCCCACCTTTTTAACCACACTGTCCAATTCGGTGGTCTTAGTTTTGGGCGGTTTTCTCATTTTCAAAGGAGATATGACCATAGGCATGCTGGTAGCTTTTCAAACTTTGATGACCAGCTTTATGGAACCGGTCACCGGCCTGGTCAGCCTCGGCAGTCAGCTTCAGGAGGTGGAAGGGGATATGAACCGCCTTGACGATATCTTAAAGTATTCTGTGGACGAACAGACTAAAGCTGACTTGCGGGACGACGGTCCCCAGGATTTTCCTGAAAAGCTGGAAGGATACATCGAACTGCGCAACCTGACCTTCGGCTATAGCCGCTTGGAGCCGCCCCTGATTGAAAATTTTGACCTCATATTATCGCCAGGCTCACGTGTCGCCCTGGTCGGGGGGTCGGGCAGCGGGAAGTCAACCGTTGCCAAACTGATTTCCGGAGTTTTTAAGCCCTGGGCCGGTGAAATTCTCTTTGACGGAATACAAAGGGACAGCCTTCCCCGTGCCGCCATTAACAATTCCCTGGCCTTTGTAGACCAGGATATTTGCCTGTTTCAAGGAACCATCCGCGACAATATTACGTTGTGGGACAAGACGATCTCTGAATTCGACCTTATCCGCGCGGCAAAGGACGCCTGCATTCACGACGACATTACCTCCAAGGTTGGTGGCTATGAACACCTTCTTACGGAAAGCGGGAATAATTTCAGCGGGGGGCAGAAACAGAGATTGGAGATTGCCCGTGCGCTGGCCGTCAATCCTTCCATAATGATAATGGATGAAGCAACCAGCGCGCTGGATGTCCTGACGGAAAATATGATAGATGAAAAAATACGCAATCGCGGCTGCACTTGCCTTATCGTAGCCCACCGCTTGAGTACCGTACGGGACTGTGACGAGATAATTGTTCTAAAAAAAGGTAAGATTGTTGAGCGCGGAACCCACGAGAAGCTGATAAGTTCAGGCGGGTACTATGCGGGATTGATTAAAGCCGGCTAGCGCCACGGACGTGAAATTTATAATAAGGAATATTTTAGTGCGTGACGCATTCGTTGCTGCACTGGTAGATGGTGGAACGTTGTGACAATAATGCATTCAATTGAAGACCTGTTTGAAAAAGAAGGAAACCGGCTTGACATAGAGGGAAACAAGCCTTTATTACTGACCGAACCAGGCAGTGTCTGGGTAGTCGGACAGGAAAAGGCGTCTGTTTTTTCGGTTCAAATAAAAAACGACGGGTCTCTGGGAGCAAGGCGCTTTCTGTTTGAAGTTAATGCGGGAGAAATTCTTTTTGGGATAAGCCCGGCAGGTGACGGTCAAGAATTCGGCCTGCTGGTGTCAGGTTTGCCCGGTACCTGTCTGCTTCAAATCAGCCGGGAAAAATTTCTAGAGATGATCCGGCAGGTTCCGGATGAGACAGTATTTATCCGTGGTCTCAGCAACTGGGCCGGCGCCTTGGCGAAATGTACCGGCCTGGCGGCAGCGCCGGTGATTCAGTTGAATCTATCCACCGCAGAAGTTATTTGGATCGGCCGTTTGGTAAAAGAAAATAGACTGATGTCACTGGAAGAATTTCATAATTTGGTCCTTAAAGAAATCGTTAATCAACGGCTAAACCAGCAGCAGGCTGAGAGGTTGCGTTTTCAGGAGAAAAGGTTGAATGACCGCGGGTTTTTGGAAAACGCCCTCAAAAGGCTGGTGTCCATTGCTCAGCCTGAGCAAGAAGAGGTTGCCCCGGAGGAAATGGCCGGCGATACCCTGTTTGCCGCATGTTGTTTGGTTGGAAGGGCCATGAAAATTGAAATTCTTCCGCCTTCTAAAACATTACAAGGGAAGGATCCCCTTGACGATATTGCCAGGGCCTCACAAATACGGGTGCGGCAGGTGGCTTTAAAAGGAGAGTGGTTCAGACAGGATAACGGCCCCATGCTAGCCTACATGGAAGTAGACAACCGCCCGGTAGCTTTAATTCCCATATCACCTTTCCAATATCAGATGCATGACCCCGCCGGAAAAACAAAAACTCTGGTGGATTTTCAAGTTGCCGGTCAAATAAAACCTTTTGCCGTTACTTTCTACCGTTCTTTTCCGAGGAAGGCCCTAAACCTGCGCGACATTTTAGCTTTTGGGCTCGGCAGTTCCGGGAGGCGGGACTCAGTAATTGTTATATTAATGGGTTTACTGGGCGGACTGTTAAATATGGTAATCCCAATATCGACAGGGTTGGTTTTTGACACCATTATTCCCGGCGGTGAAAAGGCGGAACTGCTGCAAATCGCCTTTTTCCTTGGGGCTGCCGCCATGTCGGGGCTTTTGTTTCAATTAACCCGCTCGCTGGCCATGTTGAGGCTGGGAGTGAGAATGGAGGGATCGGTACAGGCGGCGGTGTGGGACAGGCTCTTGGGCCTTCCCGTAACATTTTTTAAAAATTATTCCTCGGGGGAACTGGCCATGCGCGCCATGGGTGTGACCCAAATCTGGAAGTTGTTGTCCGGTGCTGTCGCTACCACCATTCTTACCAGCCTTTTCTCTTTTTTTAATTATGGCTTACTGTTTTACTACGATACCCGGCTGGCCGTAATGGCAACCATACTTATAGTTGTATTCCTGGCTGTGATGGTAATCCTGAGGTCCCGTCAACTGCGCTACGAACGGCTCGAGATTGACATTTCCAATAAGATTACCGGCTTTGTTTGGCAGGTGATCGGAGGAATCAGCAAGTTTAGGGTTTCAGGCGCTGAAAAAAGGGCGTTTTATTTGATAGCAAGGGATTTCGGCGAACAGAAAAGAACTAATATCAAGAAAAGAAACGAATCTAATTTGTTAATTACGTTCAATTCATTTTTTCCCATTGTTACTTCACTGGTTATTTTTTATGCCGCCTCTTCTTCCACTTCTCTGGGAGCGGGGAAATTTGTCGCTTTTAATTCCGCCCTGGTAAGCTTTGTCAGCATGATTACCATACTTTCTCAGTCCCTGCTTTCAGTCAACGCAATTATTCCCCTTTACGAAAAGATAAGGCCGATTCTTGAGGAACTTCCGGAGTTTGACGAGGACGGGGCCGATCCTGGTCAACTGACCGGTTCGGTTGAGGTGAGCCATGTTTCTTTCCGGTACAAAGAAGACGGCCCCATTATTCTTGATGATGTTTCCCTGCAAGTCCGGGAGGGTGAATATGTAGGGATTGTGGGGCCCTCAGGCAGCGGAAAATCCACCCTGTTACGGTTACTGCTAGGTTTTGAAAAACCAGCATCGGGACAGGTTTTTTACAACGGCCAGGCTCTTGATAAACTGGATATCAGGTTTGTGCGTAAGCAGTTGGGGGTTGTTTTGCAGGACGGCAAGCTGATGCCGGGATCTATTTTCAGCAATATTTTAGGAGCCAATCTTCACCTGACTGTAGACGACGCCTGGAAGGCCGCTAAAATGGCGGGATTTGACAGGGATATCAGGGATATGCCCATGGGCATCCATACCATTGTTAGTGAAGGAGCCGGCACACTGTCGGGAGGGCAGCGGCAGAGGCTCATGATCGCGCGGGCGATAGTAAACAAACCCAAAATCATCTTGTTTGACGAAGCGACCAGCGCCCTGGACAACCGGACCCAGGCTATTGTCGGCGAAAGCCTTGAAAAGCTGAAAGCAACTCGGATTGTAATAGCCCACCGGCTGAGCACCGTGGCCAGGTGCGAAGAAATCTTTGTCATGGATAAAGGAAAAATCATTGAAAGTGGCACCTATAAACAATTGCTGGAGATGGGCGGCATGTTTGCAGAGCTGGCCCGGAGGCAGCTTGCTTAGAACTATCAATTTACACCTGTAGGCGGTATATGCGCCAACACGTTGTCTTTAAGTCGTAAATAAAGCGAAGGATGGGCGGCAGTATGCCAGATCAAAGACTGGGCAGCGAGATTCTTGCTGATTTTGGCGCGGGAAAAGCGGAAATTGAAGAATTGCTTGCATACGACAGGAATCACTTTAACCGCGATATTTTAAAATCGTTGTCCTTTCCCCTTGCCGACGAGCCATTTGTGGAAGCATGGGAAACCTACAGCACTGAGGCGGGGAACAGAGGGGCTTTTACAGTCCTGCAGGAGTGCCTGGTGCAGCTCAGGTTCCCGGTGCGGCAAGGAATCAGCCGGACGGAGGGCTACCGGTCGGCAACCCGCAAAGGGATCTGGGTGGAAGGACTGGAGGGAAAGTTAACACTTGAGCGCCCGGAAATGCTGGAGCTTCATTTGAGCCGGACGCCTGCCGGCAGGGTTCCTCTGCTGGTTACCGGACAAAGGCAGGATTTTGTTACCTTGGTGCGGGCTCTGGCCTATCGCAATGAGCCCGCGGAGATCCCCGCATCCATGGGGGCCTGCATGGTCAAAGGGTTTAACAACTGGGACAGGATCAGGTTTTACAAAAGGAAATGGCAGGTGGACAATCCCCGCCATTGTTCTGAACAGGACTGGCAGGAAGAATTCAAAAGACTGATTCCAAGAAGAGAAATATATCAGGATACTTTTATCATTTTAAGCGACGGGGATTACAGCGGCATATCCGCGCAAGAGATGAACCTGCCGCAGGAGGAATGGAAAAAAATATCCTTTATTATCCGTTGGGAGCATGAGTCTGCCCATTATTTTACCCAGCGAGTTTTTGGCTCGGCCCGCAACCATATCCTGGACGAGCTTATCGCCGACTTTATGGGAATTTTAACTGCCTGTGGTTCTTACAGGTCTGACTGGTTTTTACGCTTTATGGGGCTGGAAGACTACCCTGTTTTTCGGAAAGGTGGCAGGCTGGA
Source organism: uncultured Pelotomaculum sp. (assembly GCA_964545615.1). GTDB lineage: Bacteria > Bacillota > Desulfotomaculia > Desulfotomaculales > Pelotomaculaceae > Pelotomaculum_B. The sequence continues at coordinate 6,415 of CAZJGV010000087.1, read as the reverse complement.
AATTTATCTTGGCGACCCGCCGCTTTCGCGGGGCGCTTTTAAAATACTACAGGGTCTGGTAGTAAGAGCAGCAGAAAACCTGGAGCGACTTAGCCGCAAAAATTTGCCAAAGATTCAGACCCCTGGAGGAAAGACGCAAATGCTGATCAATCTTGCCGGAGTTTCCGTTATTGAGCTTGCCGACCGGGGAGCGGAGGATAAACTTCTGACCATCTGATAAGGGAGGTTCCTGGGATGTGGGGCGACAGGGGATGATTGTCGATAAGTAATTTGGTATCATTATTTTGATGACTTCCAAAAAAAGAAAAGCAGGGGGTAAACAGAAATGAACATCACGAAAACACAAAATGGCGAAACTACAATCCTAACCATTGAGGGCAGGCTTGACACTAACACGAGCGATACGCTGGCAGCTAAATTCGCCGCATTGTTTGAAAGTGGGGCAAACGCTATTATTCTCGACTTTGCTTCGCTTGTATATCTATCCAGCGCAGGTCTTCGTATGCTCCTGACGACACAAAAAAAGCTGAGCGCGGCAGGCGGCAGCATGCTCATCAAAAACTGCAGCGAGTTCATTTATGACATTTTCGAAACAACAGGTTTTACAAATATTATGCAAATTGAGAGCTAGCTGAAATCATTTTAACCAGTTAACGATATTTTTTCTAAACAGAGAATTATGCTAAGGAGCGAAACCATGAAAAACAAACTGGTTATACTGGTGCTGATTTTTACTTTGGCACTGTCGCTGGCCGCATGCATTGGCGGGAGCAAAAATATCACGGAGCTGTCAACGTCTGGTGGTGCAAAAAGTGAAAACACAAAGTTGAAAACGATTGATGCCCTGAAAGATAAGCGGATTGGGGTTTTACTGGGTTCTACCCACGATACATATGCTGTAAAAAATTTTCCAGATGCAACAGTTCTGCAGTATAAAAGTCCAACAGATATAATTCTGGCCGTGAAGTCGGGAAAGGTTGACGCGGCTTTTTATACCTATGAAACACTGCTTGAAGTGCTTCGGAGCGATAATCAGTTAGGGTTCCTTGAGGAAAAGGTGTTTTCAATTCCAATCGGTATGGGCTTTAACAAGGAAAATGACAACTTGCGGGAGGAGTTCAACTTATTTCTAAAACAAACAAAAGAAAACGGCCTGTTTGACGATTTGGTTAATCGCTGGATATTAAATGGCGTTACCGATATGCCAGTGATTGAGAATCCTAAAACTAACGGTGTCCTTACAGTGGGTATGGTAAGCGATAAAGGGCTGCCTTTCACTATAGTTAAAGACAATAAGTTGATAGGCTTTGATGTCGAACTTGTAGAACGTTTTGCCGCCTATCTAGGGAAAGAGCTTAAACTGGCCGATATGGAGTTTGGCAGCTTAATCGCCGCCGCTGCCACGAATAAGATCGATATGATTGCCAGCACTCTGATGATTACAGAAGAAAGAAAGCAGCAAATCGATTTTTCCGACCCGTATTATGAATTAGGCGCTAGTGTGTTTGCCCTTAAAGAGAATATCGAAGGTACCACCACAAACAAACTCACCAGCCTTGACGATATAGCCGATAAACGGGTGGGCGTTTTTACAGGAACGGTCCACGATGCCTTTGTCACCCAAAAATATCCCCAGGCAAAGATTCTGAGATACGACGGTACCGCCGATATGATAATGTCTATTAAAAGCGGCAAGATTGATGTTGCTATGCTTGATGTGTTAACCGCCAGGGTAGCGATGAAGAATATAAGCAACAATGATATAGGTATATTGACTGATGAGGCGCTTTCGTTGCCGCTTGGTTTTGGTTTTAATAAAAACAATCCCGCCTTGCGTGATAAGTTTAATAATTTTTTAAAAGAGGCCAGAGCGGACGGCACTTATGACCAAATATATGAGCGCTGGATAGTGAATGATCCGGAAAAAGCGGTAATGCCGGATATAGAATATTCCGGTACAGGTGAAAAAATAGTTCTGGGTGTCTCGGTGGCGGATCTGCCTTATGTTGCGGTCATGAATGGTCAATATGTGGGCTTTGATATAGAGATGCTCAAAAGATTCGCGGCGCATGAAGGCTTGCAGGTTGAGATAGTGACTATGGAGTTTACCTCGCTTATTCCCGCGCTCGCCTCCGGCAAGGTGGACATTATTGCTGACGGAATTGGAATTACAGAGGAGAGAAGTAAGCAAATAAATTTTTCCGATAGTTACGTGGATTTTAGGACAGCAGTTATAGGCCTTAAAAAGAATATCGCAAATTATAGTGAACAGTCAAGCTCGTCTGTTGCAATTTCTAAAAAATCTGTCCGATAGTTTTTACAGCAATATTATCCTTGAAAACCGTTATTTGCTCATAGTTGACGGCTTAAAAATAACTGCCGTCATATCCCTGTTTGCCGCACTTTTGGGCACTCTGCTGGGAGCCTTGATCTGTTTTATGCGCATGAACAAAAACAAGCTTTTAAACAATATGGCCAAGTTCTACATCTCCATCATGCGGGGCACCCCGGTGCTTGTACTGCTTATGATTGTCTTTTATGTGGTGTTCGCCTCGGTCAATATTAGCCCAGTTGTTGTGGCTATTCTGGCCTTTGGCGCCAACTTTGCGGCGTATGTCTCTGAAATGTTCAGAACATCAATAGAAAGTATCGATAGGGGTCAGGAAGAAGCGGGGATTGCAGGCGGCTTTACCAGGATCCAAACGTTTCTATATATTATCATGCCGCAGGCGCTGCGTCAGGTGCTGCCCGTTTATAAGGGAGAGTTTATCTCCCTGGTAAAGATGACTTCCATAGTTGGTTACATCGCTGTGCAGGACTTGACCAAGGCCAGCGATATTATCAGGAGCCGCACTTTTGACGCGTTCTTCCCGCTTGTTATGGTGGCTGTGCTTTACTTTATTGTTTCCTGGTCACTGGCTCTTGCTCTGGACTATATTGGAGTAAAAATTGACCCGAAAAGAAATCGTAAAACAAGGAGACAGCAAATATGATCAAGACGGAACACCTTAGTAAAAGCTTTGGCGAACTCATGGTGCTAAGGGACGTAAGCACAGACATTAAAAAGGGCGAGGTCGTTTCAATAATAGGACCCTCCGGTACTGGTAAAAGCACCTTGCTGCGCTGCCTTAATCTACTGGAAATGCCCAGCGGCGGCAGTATTTTTATTAATAATATTGATCTGCTGGCAAAAACCACAAATGTTCCAAAGATACGTCAAAAAATGGGTATGGTCTTTCAGTCTTTTAATCTGTATGCGCATCTTTCAGTGCTGGAAAACCTCACTCTTGGACCTGTAAAACTTCTGGGCAAAAACAAAGCCGATGCGGAAAACAAAGCCTTAGAGCTGCTAAAGCTGGTGGGGCTGGCGGAAAAAGCTGACAGCTTCCCGGATGAGCTTTCCGGCGGGCAAAAACAAAGAGTGGCCATAGCCCGCTGTCTGGCTATGGAGCCGGAGGTCATGCTCTTTGATGAGCCGACATCAGCCCTGGATCCGACCATGACAAGTGAGGTATTGGCGGTGATCCGGCGTTTGGCCAAAGAGGGTATGACCATGGTGATTGTCACCCATGAAATGGAGATCGCCCGCAACATATCAAATCGTGTGTTTTATATGGACGAAGGGATAATCTATGAGGAGGGGGCGCCGGAACAGATATTTGAAAGTCCACAGAGGGAGAAAACAAAAGCGTTTATAAACAGGGTGCGCCGATTTAACTATCATATTACCAGCAAAGACTACGATCTATATGCCATGAATGCGGAAATTGAAACTTTTTGTGAAAAACACCTGTTGCCCCAAAAAGCTTGTGATAATGTTTTGCTTTTAGTCGAGGAGATTTTAGGTTTGCAAACAGAATTTTCCGATATTACCTTTAGCCTTGCTTATTCAGAAAAAGACGGCCATTTAGAATTTGATTTCGCCAGCGCCGGAGAGCCAGCCAATCCGCTTGAGGAAGGTGTGAGGGAAGATGATATTGGCATCATGCTGATCAAGAGCAGGTGTGAAAGCCGTCAATATAAATATGAAAATGGGAAAAACATATTGTTGATTAAGGTTAAGTGACAATGGGGACATTAAAGATAAAGAGAGGAAATATTCATGACGTGGAGTGAATTATTTCACAGCGATAAAACGCCGTTTTTTGATGATATTGAGCGGTATTGAAAAAACATATCAGACGCAGCCCAAAATGACTTGCAGCAAATGTGTCGCGCAGCCAGGCAAAGATAATGACGCGCTCAATGATGTAAAGAGCCTTTTAAATATAAGAGTAAAGCTCAAAATAAATATGTGGTATCAGATACAAAATAAATGAGGGACTGAAAAAGTTATCCGCTTGATAATGCACAAGAAAGGTTGACACATGTCCAAGGTCGCAATGGTGATCCTCAGTATTCTTGCCGTAATAATAATCCTGCTTTTTGTGGTTGCATTTACTGCTAATGTCCTGTTCAACCAGCAGGTAAAAAAAGAAGTTAAACAGCTCTTTGACAGCTACCCGGATAATAAAAAGGAGCTTGTTACAAAAGCGAATTTAGAAGGGTTGCCGCAATGTGTGCAAAGATGGTTGGAACGTTCCCAGGTGATCGGCAGGGAGAAAATCAGCACTGTTCGCCTCAAACAAAAGGGGTTAATGAGGCTCAAAGAAGATCAGCCCTGGATGCCTGTTGAAGCGGAACAATATTTTACCGTGGATGAGCCGGGATTTATTTGGAAAGCCAGGGTAAAAATGAATCCACTCTTATACTTTACGGGCAGGGACAAGTATTTTCAGGGTGAAGGGAAAATGCAGATTAAAGTGCTTTCAGTCATACCTGTAGTAGACGCCAAAGGAATGGAAATGGACCAGGGCACAATGCTTAGATATCTAGCTGAAATGGCCTGGTTCCCTACGGCGGCATTAAATGACTACATCAAATGGGAAGAAATTGACGCCAACTCGGCCAGGGTGACTATGAGTTATAAAGGAGTGACAGATTCAGGTATTTACACGTTTGATGAAAACGGTGATGTTGTCAGCTTTTTCGCTAAAAGATACAGAGAAGAAAATGGCCGGTATTTACTTGATACCTGGGGAGGTGTCACCAAGGGTTATAATGAGTTTAACGGTATCAGGATTTCTTCCAAAACCGATGTTATCTGGAAGTTAAAAACAGGGGATTTTAATTGGTTTCAATGCGAGATCACTGATATCGAATATAATAAACCATATTTGTATCAGTAAATGGAGGGGATGTTAATAAATTCATTCACTGTCATATTTATATTTGAGTAGTTTATTAAAGAGTGAGGTGCATTGTAAACCGCGTCAATTAGGCTTCCAGCATTTCTGGCATTAAAAGCCGTGCAGGCATATAGAAGGGGTCAGGCTTATAAAAACCTGACCCCTTCTTATGAGAAGTGCCATAACACAGCTGTTTATCCTTTGTAAAACTCTCCGGAGCTGTAACTTGTCCAGGTGTCTTCACGGGTGGCGTATTCTCCGGCGCCCCAGAAACCAGAAGTGGTAGTGCTGCCAATCGGGATAGGTGGTCGCTCTGACGGGGCTACTACTTTGTTCGAATAAATCACGGGGTAAATCTCATCGTCGCCGTTATTTATGATTATATCGCAATAATAAGCGAGACCCGGTTCCACCCCGGTGATGTAGAAACTGTCCCAGGAAGGCTTTATGTCAAAAGAGCGGTATACACCCCGGTTAACCACATTTAACCTCAGCTGCAGTTTTTTTTTGGCTGCCAGGGCCGCTCTCTGGCTTGGTGAAAGATCCCAGTAAACAAAGAGTGTACGCGGTGTTTGTACCATCAAAACAAGTGTGTTGTCATTATAATTTGAAGGTAAGGAGACCCGTATCATTGTTTTACCCTTGACCTTTCTGGAATTAATGCACACTCATCCGTATTTAGATTAAGTATAATTAAAACTTATTAAATTTATATTTCAGAATTATTAAAATTTTATTACTTTTGGGATATAACTTTGGTAGGGAAAGGCTTATATAAAGAAAAAAAGGAGATACTCACTTCTTAAAGAAATTAGTATAACTGAAGCTATATCATCAAGGCTACAGTGGTTTAAGTTTTTGTAATACTTACAGTTGGAGGTAATTCAATGAATCAGGACCCCGCACTTAAAAAATACACCTTAATAACCGTCATGGTAGCCTCTTTTTCCACTCCTTTCATGGGCAGCGCTATTAACCTGGCCATCCCTTCAATTGGGCAGGAGTTTAACAGCACCGCCTTAATGCTCAGTTGGGTGGTCAGCAGTTACCTTCTGGCCACTGCCGCCTTTCTGCTGCCCTTCGGCAGGCTTGCCGATATCTCCGGCAGGAAAAAGGTATTTATTTTAGGTGTAATAATTTTCACCCTGTCGTCCTTGCTCTGTGGTTTGGCCTGGTCAATTCAGGCG
>CAZJGV010000086.1:1435-12731 GCA_964545615.1 uncultured Pelotomaculum sp. | reverse complement strand
TCAAATTTCCCCCAGGAATATAAAGCTGAAGTTATATACGCCTGTGTGGACAGGGGGCTTAAGGTATTGCTTGTTCCTGATCTGTATGAGATAGTGCTCTCGCAAGCCAGGTTGGAACAGGTGGATGACGTGCCGGTATTTACAGTGGGCTGCCTGACGATACCGGAAGGATTTTTATTCATAAAAAGAGTGATGGATATTCTACTTTCACTGGCTGCTCTCATTATCACTGCTCCGATAAATATTTTGGTTGCTATAGCTATCAAGCTGGACTCCACAGGGCCTGTTTTATATCTGCAAAAAAGGCTTACCCAGCAAGGGAAGCCTTTTTACCTGTATAAATTCCGCACCATGATCGTAGACGCGGAACTGAGCAGCGGACCGGTGCTGGCCACGGAAAATGACCCGCGCATAACCAGGGTGGGAAGTTTTTTGCGGGCTGCCAGGATAGATGAGTTTCCTCAGCTGTTAAATGTGTTGAAAGGTGATATGAGCATCGTCGGACCGAGGCCCGAGAGGCCGTTTTTTGTCAACGAACTGGTCAAGGAGACACCCGAGTATGCTTACCGTATGAATGTTAAGTCAGGCATTACAGGTTTGGCCCAGATTGCGGGGCGCTACAGCACCAGCCCGGAGAACAAGCTGAAATACGACTTGCTTTACACCAAGTCCTACTCGCCGGCCAAAGATATAGCTATTTTGTTGCAAACACTCAAGGTAATCATGATGAAAGACAAAGCTTCCTAGCAAGTGAGGCAGCAAGTGGGGACGGTTCTGGCCTTGCCCTTTGGCAAGGCCAGAACCGTCCCCACTTGCTACCCTTTGGCAAGGCAAGAACCGTCCCCACTTGCTAGTTTTCTTACAACTTATACATTACTATACCGGTTTTAACTTTCGGGTAAAAAAAGGTGCTTTTTTGCGGCATCTTTTCTCCTTTGCCCGCGATCTCGGTTACCTCTTCCACCAGGGTGGGGTTTAAAAAGAAGGCCAACTGATATTCGCCCTGGTCTACCTGGTCAAGGGCGCCCTCTTCCTCCCGCGTATAAGCGATGTGCTCGGCTTTCGCCCTCAGTTCACCGCAAATGCCCAGATGTTTTTCTATAATCAAGGTATGCAGCACTGAAACATCAAGACCCTGCCAGGCCTTCGATTTATCCTGCGGCATTATCCCGGAAAGGTCTATATTATCTTTGAGAAAAAGCAAGAACACTTTATTATCACCGGCATATAAGCAGAAGGAATGGCGGTGGCGGGCTTCTGCCTCGTCAGTATTAATAGTTTGAATTTTCTCCCCCATCATTCCTATGATATCCCTAAAGTTGCTTTTGTCGGGGGCAAGTTTATATTCTTCAACAGCGAAGTTTTCTTTTAATTGTTCAATCAACCGGTTTTTGTCCAGGCCGGTTACGTTTTCTATCAGGCGGTGGGTTGGGAGAACCACTAACCCGGGGTCATACAGGTTTACCAGGTTCATCATAGTGTAGTTGTAAACCGGATCTGACGTATAAGAGCAGTTAACAATTCCGTCCGGTGTGGTACTGCAGGAACTGGCAGCAGAAACGGCGTTGTTTTCTGCGTGACCGGCGCTGTTTTCCCGTTCTTTCTTATAATTCAACGCAGTTTCATACCGGTGATGTCCGTCAGCGATAAAAATTCGCTTGTCTGACATGGCCTGCTGAACCCTGCCGATAGCCCGCGAGTCAATGATAATCCACATCCTGTGACTATCACCGTCCTCGTCTGTAAAGTCAACGTCGGGAGCTGTGTTCTTGATGCTTTCGCGCATTGCTGAGATAACTGTGTTCTCCCTGTCTGAGTAGAGACCGAAGATGGGGCTGAAGCTTGCTTCGCAGGCGCACATCAACGCGAACCGGTCAGCCTTATGCTTGGGCATAGTCTCTTCATGCGGCAGGATAACACCTTTTTCATAGGGTTCAAGCTTGACCCCGCTGAAAAAACCGCTGCGGATTTTCTTTTCCCCGCCAATAGTAAACTCCTGTTCATAGAGATAAAAGGCAGGCTTGACTTCCTGGGCGAGTACATGTTCTTCGAGCCAGGCTTTGAAATATTCCGCCGACCTGGTGTACCGGTTGCTGCTTTCGTTATCCTCCGGGAAAGTTTTACCGTATTCCAGACGAATGATGTTGTAAGGGTGACGGTTGTAGTAGCAGTCCTGGGCGGCGGCGTCAATAACGTCGTAGGGCGGGGTGATCAAATCAGCCAGGTTGCCTGTTTTGTCGAGGTTGTAGCGCAGACCTTTAAACGGTATAATACAAGCCATTTATTAATTATCCTCCCAAAAGGGCTTTTAGTATAAAGTATTTATTCTACTTTTACCTGGTTAAATTTTAATATAACCAGGGCGAAAATACAATGTTTGTTAATCCTTCCTGGTCCACCTGTCGCTGTCACGGTAGCGGTACTTGGCCATTACCCGCTTAAAAGCGTCTTCTAAGTCGATGTTCAGAGAATTGGCGTAACATACAACAATAAATAATATGTCGGCCAATTCAAGCGCCAAATCACCAATTGGCTCATCCGGTTTTTTGGTCTTTTCACCATACTGGTGATTTATTTCCCGGGCCAGTTCGCCCACCTCTTCAGAAAGGCGCGCCATCATTGAAAGCGGGCTCCAGTATCCTTCCTCAAACTGGCCGATCCACTCGTCGACCACTCGCTGCATTTCCTTAATTTCCATTTGTTCTCCTCCATTAATTAAACGCTTTGCCAATGAATTTGCACTTACAAGAATTATTTACTAAGTTACTTCCATGTATGCCGTCATATTTCCTCTTGTAATTTCGTATGATAGGGGTAAGCTAAACATCTTTGAGACAGGAGGTCGTTCCTGTGTTGCGTCCAAACTGGGTGGTATTGAACAAAAAAAATTTGCTGATTGCCCTGGTCCTGGTCCTGCTGCTGTTTATAATTGCCCGGAGCGCCGGACAGCTTATGTCCAGGGGCGTCGGCAAGATGATGCCACCCCAGCAGATGTTGCAAACCGGTCTTGAAAAAACCAGGGCCAGCAGCAGCTTCCGCTATCAGGCAGAAACAAAACTGGTCTCGGAAGGAACAGCAAATATAGATTTTCTAAGTAAAGTGGAAGGTGAGCGGGTTGCCCCGGATCTGGTACGGATGAAGGGTGTGATGATGAATACCCCTATTGAGTTTATTCAGGTGAGCAACGGCTCCTATTTCAAGGATCAACCCAGTGGCAAATGGATCGCTCTGCCCGGCAACAAGCTTTCAGATTCGGAACTTTTTTATGCCGAACTAAACCCGCTGGCCTATTTTAACTTTAAAGATGTACCTGAACTTAAATATAAAGGCCTGGAAAAGGTAAACGGAGAAAAGCTGATTCTTCTGGAAATGCGTCCAAATCTAATGGATCCTTTCCTGGAACTGCGTTTAACTGATTATTATTTCAAGGTTTGGCTCTCCCCTGAAGACTATCGCCTGCGGCAGGCCGCCCTCCAGGCCAGGGATAAATACAATACCAAAGGCGGCATTGAAATAAACCTGCGTTTTTGGGACTATGACAAAAATATTACCATCAGCCCCCCTGAAGTCAGCTGAAAACTACCTTTATTAATAATAACATAACAGTTATAATTATTGACATAAAGGGGCGCTGATTTTGGCTTTTTTAAATACGGGAGTATAATTTCGATTCGAGGGGGTTGACCTGATTGCATCCGGACTGTGAAAGAATTTTGCTGTCGGAAGGGGAAATACGCACCAGAGTTGAGGATATGGGCAGGCAAATATCCCAGGATTACGCCGGCAAAGAATTGCTTGTGGTTGGTATCCTGAAGGGGGCTATGATCTTCCTGGCGGATTTGGTAAGAAATATTACTGTCCCCACGCATTTTGATTTTATTGACGTCTCAAGCTACGGCGCTTCATCCGAGTCTTCCGGGGTAGTGAGGATTTTAAAAGACCTTGATTATGGCATTGAAGATCGCCATATTCTTATTGTTGAAGATATTATCGATACGGGTCTTACCCTAAACTACCTGGTGGAAATCCTCAACTCCCGGGAGCCGGCCAGTATCAAGATATGCACCCTGCTGGACAAGCCTTCACGCCGGATTGAGCCCGTGGAAATTGACTATAACGGGTTTGCCATACCGGATGAATTCGTGGTAGGATATGGACTTGATTACAATGAGCACTACCGGAACCTGCCTAGCATTATGGTTCTGCGACGTGAAGTGTATATGAAAGGGGAATAAAGTATGTCTTTAACCGGCCAGGAGCTGGTAATCGTCCTTGATTTCGGCGGTCAGTACAGCCACTTGATTGCGCGCCGCATCCGTGAACTGAAGGTGTTCTGTGAGATGCTTCCTTATAACACCCCGGTTCAGGAAATAAGAGAGAAAAGTCCCAGAGGAATTATTTTTTCAGGCGGTCCCTCCAGTGTCTACCAGGAAAACGCGCCGGTTTGCGACCCTGCCATTTATGAACTGGGGATTCCTGTTTTAGGAATCTGCTACGGTATGCATTTGATGGCCCAGCAGTTGGGCGGCTGCGTATCGGGAGCTAACCTCCGGGAGTACGGCAAGGTCGAGCTAAGCGTTCTGATCAGGGACGGTATTTTTTCCCGCCTGGATCCTATCGAACAATGCTGGATGAGCCACGGTGACCTGGTTGAGCTGCCGCCTCCCGGCTTTAAGATTATCGCTTCCACTGTAAAAGCTCCGGTGGCGGCCATGGCTAACCGGCCTCAAAACCTGTACGCTGTACAGTTCCATCCAGAAGTTGTACATACCCCCAGGGGACAGGATATCCTGAAAAATTTCCTTTATAGTATCTGCGGCTGCAGCGGCCTCTGGACCATGGGCTCCTTCCTGGAGCAGGCTGTGGCTGAAGTGCGGGAACTGGTGGGGGATAAAAAGGTACTCTGCGCCTTGAGCGGCGGAGTTGATTCTTCCGTTGCCGCAGTACTGGTGCAAAGAGCGGTGGGGGAGCAACTGACCTGCGTTTTTGTGAATCACGGCCTTTTGCGCAAAGGTGAAGCGGAGCAGGTGCAAAAGACTTTTAGAGAAAAGTTCAAGGTCAACCTGATTTATGTGGACGCCCGGGAGAGGTTTTTCTCCAAGTTGGCCGACGTGTCGGACCCGGAAAAGAAAAGGAAGATCATCGGCGAGGAATTTATCCGGGTTTTTGAGGATGAGGCTGCCAAGCTGGGTCAGGTCGAATTTCTGGTACAGGGCACGCTATATCCCGATGTGGTGGAAAGCGGCACAGCCACGGCGGCGGTTATTAAAAGCCACCACAACGTGGGGTGTCTGCCGGAAGATATGAATTTTAAACTGGTGGAGCCGCTGCGCTGGCTGTTTAAAGATGAGGTAAGGGTGCTGGGTTCGGAAATGGGACTGCCTGAAGAGGTGGTCTGGCGCCAACCCTTCCCCGGTCCCGGTATGGCTGTGCGTATCCTGGGGCCGGTAACCGAGGAAAAAGTGAGGATCACCCAGGAGGCGGACGCCATCGTAGAGCAGGAAATCCGTAAAGCAGGGCTTTACAGGCTTATCTGGCAGTCCTTCGCGGTGCTCCCCGACATGAAAAGTGTCGGTGTGATGGGTGACGAGCGCACTTACGCGCATACCGTGGTAATCCGGGCGGTAAACAGCGTCGATGCCATGACCGCAGACTGGGTGCGCTTGCCTTACGAAGTGCTGGAGGAAATCTCCTCCCGCATTGTCAGCGAAGTCAAGGAAATCAACCGGGTGGTCTACGACATTACCTCCAAGCCCCCGGCGACGATTGAGTGGGAGTAGGGGTAAAGGCTTGACAGACCTTGAGCTGTAAGGCTTATGGGTTCATTTAGCTTTGGTACTGGTGGTTAAGATTTTCACCTGTTTTTGGTGATATCGTAGCCACCAGTTTTTGTTTTACCAGGGTTAGTTGGACCTCCTTTATCTTGCGCATGCGCATAAGATTATTGTAAACAGAAGGTTTTCAGGGTACATCAACAGAGCGACTCTAATTCAAAATAGTCAGACGCGGTTTCTTGGCCATATATTTAAAAGGGCAACGACTCCATAAAGGTAATCCGGGTCCACATTTTTTGCCCAAATTTGCGGTGGCCCTACAAGTAATTTAGCTCTACATCGATGATGTAGAGCCAGACTGTAGACAAAAACCGCTTCCAGCCTTGCAGCATAAAAGCTGTTTTTGTGGACATTCTGAGCAGACCCTTAGGTCTGCTGTTTAATTAACCACTACTACTTTTTGCTCATCCTGTACCCAAGATACATTAAAACCTACAAGCTGGGCAATATACCTTGCTGGTATAAAAATACGGTTATCTTTTAAAATAGGCACAGTGTTCATTTGTGTAATGCTAAAATCACCGAGAGATAACAAGAATTTATAAGTATTATCTTGATTTGCTACTGAATTATTGATAATTCGAAGCCCTTTTTTCGCCTCTTTTACCGTTAGTTCAAATATGGTTTTATTGTTTTCATAATCCTTATTTACGCTTAAACCCGGTTCCTTTGTTAAATCCCTTTGAAATAGTTCCATAGAATCAATACTGTTTAAGATATTTACATCAATAGGTCCATCAGATGAAACGCCAGCCCTCGTAATGCTCAAGGTTTTATTTATATTTATTGCATAAATTTCGGGTTCCCCGACGTTAAGTAATATAAGCTTATCACCATTGCTTAGCGCTACTATCTTGCTAAATGGAAACCATCTTTTAACATCCATTCCTAATGCACTACCAAGAAACCTAATCGGAACAAGGATGCGGTTGTTTTCATCGACAAATGGGGCAACATCCATTTGAACACTTTCCCCATCGATAGCATAATTAGTAGACCCAACGTAGAAATTAATTTCCTTGGCTGTCGCTACTCCTGACAGACACAGTAAAAAGATAGAACAAAGTAACAATAATAACAAGGTTTTCTGCATAATATTCCTCCTTTTTAGTTTATTTATTGGTTTTATTTCTTTAAAAATATTAGTTTTCCTGCAGAAGTATTTATTCTGGCTCGAATATTTTTTTACAAATAATTGGTTTATGGACACCAAATTAATAATCAGATCTCCTATTTTAGCTAAGGTTTTCATGATTTTTATACTATTCATAATTGCTCTTTATGAACGAAATTACAATTTATTCTCTCCAAGCTAAAAGATGATTTTTTGAAAGGATTTATTGACTATTAGGAAGAATTAACATCGATAAATGGAGGCACGAAAGAAGGTAAAGTCATGAGGTTTATTTATCTTTCGGTCACAAAAGAAAAAGGAAGCTTCGAAACAATTGAAAAGGCGGTTAACTATTTCGAGAGCTTCATTAAAGATCCCGGTAAGGAGTTTAATTTTAAGGGTAAGATTAACAGGAAACATTTTATGGTAAACGAAGATGTTTTTTTTCTCAGAAAAAGGGATGACAGACCTTCATACATGGTTATCGCCTACGCCAGTTCCACTACCGGGATATTGGAGCAGTATAAAAAAGGATATGAAGAATATCCTTATTGTTTTAAACTCGATGCCAAAAGCATAAAGATTTTCCCTGAAGGCATTGACATTGAGCATTTTAATAAATTTGTTTACGAGAAGCGGATCAGAGATATTTCAAAAGCGAATTTTTTTACCAGCAACATCTTAAACGGCAGGTTTATCGGATCGCCGGCGTGGAGATATTTTACAGGGGAAGACGCCGAAGCTGTTATGGCCTGGTTTAAAGAATACCTGTTTAACCATACAATTTATTTTATCAGTCAGCATAAAAGACTTTGTCATCAGAAAAACAATCTATTTTGCGGCATAAATTAAGCCAAAATCCAATAAACAACAAGATACCAGGCATTCAGCCAAATAGAGCACTTTTTTATTGACAGCTTTTCTATACATTTGTTAATATAAGCTTGGGATAAATTGAAGCCCGTCGAATGTACGGGCAATTATTGTTTGCTTTTATAATTAAAAAGCCAAATGGAGAGGAAGTGCGCCTAGGGTTCCACGTTCCAGGCAGGTTTTGGGGCGGTTTGGTCCAAGCGGCGCAGGCATTCTCGAAATTAGAAGTTCGAGATTTGAGGTTCTAAAAAGTGATGAACTTCCTAATAAAACCTCGAACATCAACCTCTAACTTGAGGTGCTACACCGGTAAGGGATAAAAGCCCAGGCGGGTAGGTTTCGCTCATACGAAATCCTATGCGTCAGGGCTTTATTTTTTTAAATCGGTATTATTTTTATCTAGCAGTCAAATAATATTTTGAAATTCTAATTTTTGATAAGGGAGTAATAATTTATGATAAAACCCGTGGTTGGCATCGTGATGGGCAGCGATTCCGATCTGCCCGTAATGCGTGAGGCCGCCGGCGTTCTGGAGGAGTTTGGCGTAGCAAGTGAAATAGTTATATCATCCGCTCACCGGGCGCCTGAGCAAACTGTAGAATACGCCCGCAGCGCTGCAGAGCGCGGGTTGTCAGTTGTTATCGCCGGAGCGGGCGGCGCTGCTCACCTGCCTGGTGTTATTGCCGCCTGCACTCCCCTGCCGGTAATAGGCGTACCTATTAAATCAGGGGCGCTGGGCGGCGTCGACGCCCTTTATGCTATCGTACAGATGCCTTCCGGTGTGCCGGTGGCGACCGTGGCCATCAACGGGGCTAAGAACGCCGGAATTCTCGCCGCCCAGATTATCGGTTCGGCCAACCTGGAGGTCAGGGCTAAAGTTATTGCTTATAAGGAAAAACTGGCCAAACAGGTGAAAGATAAAAATGATCTGCTGGCCGATTTGGGTATGGAGGGATACCTGGCAAGGACTGGAAAGCAGAGTAAAACAATTAGACACGATTTACATGATTAAACAGGATTAACAAGATTGGAATTTCATTATTTAAATAAAATGATTTTTAGGTGTAAATTGGTATCTATTCTCACAAGAAAAACGGCTCATCAATTAAATATTAAGAAAAAAAATCCTGTAAATCATTAAAAATCCTGTTAATCCTGTCAAATTGTTTTGGAGCAAAATTCAGGAGGTTTCCAGATGATCGATCGCTATACCCTGCCGGAGATGAAACGAATCTGGTCGGAGGAAAACAAATTTCGCAAATGGCTGGATGTTGAAATATACGCCTGCGAGGCCATGGCCGATTTGGGACGGGTCCCCGCGCCAGCTTTGCAAGAAATTAAAGAGAAAGCAAGCTTTGACATACAGCGCATCGCAGAAATAGAAGCGATAACAAACCACGATATTATCGCTTTTACCACCAATGTGGGCGAATACGTCGGAGATGCCGCCAAATACATCCACCTTGGCCTTACTTCTTCGGATGTTCTCGATACGGCTCTGGCCGCTTTGATGAAAGAAGCCGGCCAGCATATTCTAACAAGGTTGCGCCGGAGCAGAGAGGCGCTGCTGGAGAAGGCCGTGCAGCACCGCGGTACGATGATGATCGGCCGCACCCACGGCATTCACGCCGAGCCAATCACTTTCGGCCTGAAGATGCTGCTCTGGGTGGACGAGACCGACCGCAACATCCAGAGGATGGAGCGGGCGGTGGAAACTGTAAGTGTGGGGAAAATCTCCGGTGCTGTCGGCACCTATGCCAATATTGACCCGAGGGTGGAAGCTCATGTTTGCGCCCGGCTGGGCCTCAAACCTGCTCCGGTATCCACTCAGGTGCTGCAGCGGGACCGCCACGCTGAATACCTTACCACCATTGCGGTAATAGGCAGCTCGCTGGACAAGTTTGCGACTGAACTGCGCACCCTGCAGCGCACGGATATTCTGGAGGTGGAGGAGAATTTTAAAAAAGGACAGAAAGGCTCCTCGGCGATGCCCCATAAACGCAACCCCATAACCGGAGAGCGCATTTCCGGCCTGGCCCGGCTTTTGCGGGGCAATGCCCTGGCGGCTATGGAAAATGTGCCGCTCTGGAACGAGCGGGATATCTCCCACTCTTCGGTGGAGCGGGTAATTATCCCTGACAGCACTATAACCCTGGATTACATGCTGGCGAAGTTTAACGATATTATCACCAACCTGCTGGTTTATCCCGAAAACATGAAAAAGAATATCGAGCGCACGAACGGGTTGATCTTCTCCCAGCGCGTACTTTTATACCTGGTGGATGAGAAAGGCCTGTCGCGGGAGCGTGCTTATGAACTGGTGCAGCGCAACGCCATGGAAACCTGGCGGACAGGAAAAAGTTTCCTCGAGCTGCTGCTGGGGGACAAAGAAGTGACGGCGTTGGCGGAAGCAAATGAAATAAGCCTCCTGTTTAACTACAACTACCACTTGAAAAATATTGATTTCATTTATAAAAGATTTGATTTATAGGACTGGGGGTAAAAAAATGACTGAAAAACTTGAACAGTTGTATGAGGGAAAGGCCAAGCGGGTCTACCGCACGTCTGATCCGGACCTTTATCTGGTGGATTTTAAAGATGACGCCACTGCTTTTAACGGAGCGAAAAAGGGGACTATCCGGAACAAGGGTGTACTAAACAACAGGATCTCAGCCGTGTTTTTTAAACTGCTGGAAGAAAAGGGTATCCCTACACATTTTGTGGAACTGGTCAGTGACCGGGAGATGCTGGTTAAATCTTTAAAAATCATTCTAATTGAAGTCATAGTCCGCAACATCGCCGCCGGAAGCCTGGCCAAGCGCCTGGGATTGCCTGAAGGGACCGCTCTGTCCCGCCCGGTGCTGGAGTTTTATTACAAGGACGATAAGCTGGGCGACCCGATGATTAATGATTACCATGTCAGGGCGCTTGACCTGGCTACACCTGAACAGGTGGACAAATTAAAGAATATTGCTTTGCAGGTAAATGAAATTTTACTGGCGTACCTGTCTGATAAAAAAATTGACCTGGTTGACTTTAAACTGGAATTCGGCCTGCACAACGGGGAAGTTATCCTGGGGGATGAGATATCTCCCGACACCTGCCGTTTCTGGGACCGGGACACCCGCGAAAAACTGGATAAAGACCGCTTCCGCCGCGATCTGGGCAGCGTTGAAGAAGCTTATGCAGAGGTTTTTAGAAGGTTGACGGGAAAGAGCTTAGACTAGATATAATCCAGCCTGGTTGCCTAAAATAGTGTAAGGAGCGGTTGAAAATGACAGGAAGATGCGCAGAAAGCCTGGCTGAAAGCAAGCATGACGGGGACAAGCTGAAGGAAGAGTGCGGTGTTTTCGGTATTTACGGCACTGGTCTTGATGTGGCCAGACTTACCTATTACGGCCTATACGCCCTGCAGCACCGGGGACAGGAAAGCGCCGGCATTGCTGTGGCAGATGGCAAAAGGATTCAGCTGCAA
>CAZJGV010000086.1:396-1425 GCA_964545615.1 uncultured Pelotomaculum sp. | reverse complement strand
ATGGGGCTGGTTTCCGAGGCTATCAACCTGGATAGTTCAAGCAGTATGCAGGGGCATATTGCTGTGGGACATGTTCGCTATTCCACCACCGGCTCAAGTCATCTCGTCAACGCCCAGCCCCTTGTTTTCCGCTGTTCCAGAGGGATGATCGGCTTTGCCCACAACGGCAACCTGACCAATGTTAACGCACTGCGCTCCCAGTTATTTTCAAACGGTTCGGTTTTCCAGTCCTCCACGGACAGTGAGGTTATTGTGAATCTCATTGCCAGGTACAGCCAGGGCAGTCTTATAGACTCCATCATGAAGACGATGATTGACATAAGAGGCGCCTACTCCCTGGTGATTATAACTGAAAATAGCCTGATCGGTGTGCGCGACCCTTACGGCTTAAGGCCTCTGTGTTTGGGACGCAGAGGTGACGCGTATGTTCTGGCGTCTGAGTCCTGTGCCCTTGACGCTGTTGGGGCGGAACTGGTGAGGGATGTGGAGCCCGGGGAAATAATAGTAATTGATGAAAACGGGCTGACTTCAAGAAAGGTGCTGCAGAGTAGTAACCGGGCGCACTGTATCTTTGAGTACGTCTATTTAGCCCGGCCGGACAGCCTCATTGACGGTTTTAATGTCAACAAGGTGCGCCGTGAAATGGGGCGGCAGTTGGCCAGGGAGTACAAGGTTGAAGCCGACATAGTCATCCCGGTGCCTGATTCCGGTAAAACAGCGGCCTGGGGATTTGCCCTGGAATCCGGTATTCCCTACGAAGAAGGTTTGATGAAAAACAGGTACATTGGCCGTACTTTTATCCAGCCGAGCCAGAGCAACCGGGACCTTGGCGTAAAACTTAAGCTCAATCCCGTACGGGATGTCCTGGCTGGGAAGCGGGTAGTGGTGGTGGATGACTCTATCGTAAGGGGCACCACCAGCGGCAAAATAGTAAAATTGATAAGGGACTGCGGAGCCAGGGAAGTACATTTTTGCCTCAGTTCCCCACCGATAATAAAATCCTGTTATTACGGCATAGACACTTCAAAT
>CAZJGV010000086.1:0-359 GCA_964545615.1 uncultured Pelotomaculum sp. | reverse complement strand
AGGAACTCATCGCCGCTAATAATAATGTCGAAGAGATCAGAAAATATATCGGAGCGGACGGTCTGCACTACCTTAGCCTGGAGGGACTGCTGGGAGTTTTCGGCGAAAGGCAGCGCAATTTTTGCACCGCCTGTTTCAGCGGGGATTACCCGGTGGACATATCAGATACTAACGGCGGCGGCAAGTACGTGCTGGAATAAACGCTAGCAAGTGTAGCAAGTGGGGACGGTTCTTGCCTTGCCCGGTAAATGTAGCAAGTGGGGACGGTTCTTGCCTTGCCCGGTAAATATTGGTAATTAGGAAGCAGGAGAACCGTCCCCACTTGCTTCCTGCTTTCTCGCTGAGTACGTTCTGGAATA
>CAZJGV010000085.1:7424-12802 GCA_964545615.1 uncultured Pelotomaculum sp. | reverse complement strand
CCTTGCGCGTAGAAAAGAATACTGAAACCAAACAAACCTTGCTTACAGGTATGGGTGAGCTCCATATTAACACTATGATCGAAAAACTTAAGCGCAAGTACGGTGTGGATGTTGTGATGACCGATCCCAAGGTGCCCTACAGGGAAACAATCAGGTCAAAGGTGGAGGTAGAAGGAAAGCACAAGAAACAATCCGGCGGCAGGGGACAGTACGGCCATGTCTGGATTCGCTTTGAGCCCTGCCCTGAGGAAGACTTTCTTTTTGAAGAAGATATATTCGGTGGTTCCGTTCCCAGACAGTATTTCCCGGCTGTGGAGAAAGGTCTCCGTGAAGCCTTGACTGAGGGAGTGCTGGCAGGTTATCCTACAACCGGGATCAAGGCAACCCTTTACGACGGATCTTACCACAACGTAGACTCCTCGGAGCTTGCCTTCAAAATCGCAGCTTCCCTGGCTTTTAAGAAAGGTGTGCTGCAGGCCAAGCCGGTTCTTTTAGAGCCCATAATGAATGTGGATGTGGTTGTGCCTGAAAACTTCATGGGGGACATCATCAGCGACTTTAATACCAAACGCGGGCGCGTGCAGGGCACCGAGTCGGTAGGCAGGCTCACAAAAATCAAAGCTACCGTGCCCCTATCGGAAATGTACCGCTACGCTATTGACCTCAAGTCTATGACTCAGGGGCGTGGATCTTTCTCCATGGAGTTTTGCAGCTATGAAGAAGTGCCGGCCCGCCAGTGCGATGAAATAGTCAAAAAGGCCAAAGCTGAGGCTGAAGCTGAAAAATAATAAGAAGCGGGGTTACCCCGCTTCTTATTTAATGACTTGTCCGACATGGTTCGCTTTGATATGGTCAAACAGGTACGGTCATATTTGGCATATGAACTAGTTATTTAAAAAGGAAAATAAGGGGGTTTGACTTTGGATATAAGTTACTTTTTGGAAAACGAAAGCCGGGGCGCCAACTATATTGCTAAAGCTCTGAGTGATTTAGATATTAGCGTTTCAGAAGAAACAACCATTGTTGAACTTTTCAGTATTTTAAACGGTGTTTATGCCAGGGCGATTGATTATCTAATCGAAGAAATGGAGTCGGACTCTGAACCGGACATCTTAAATCGCAAAACATGTAATATGTGTCAAGGATAGATGTCAAGTTCGTGAAACGTTAGGAGGCCTGACATATGGACGAAGAGCTTTTTAGACACTTAATATTTTTAGAAGCTAACAACAGCAGTGACATTGAGGAGTTTATCAAGCTTGGGTACTTTATAAGATGTGATGACACTGTTTATCGAACAGAAAAGTTAGAAGAGGATATCAAAGAATTTGTGGAACTGAAAAAAGAAGAATTGTTCGCAGCGATCAAGAAACTTGGAAGTGCCAGAGAAATAAATAAAGTAATGGAATTAGCAGGTATTCAGCAGTTTATCACCTTCAGCATTTTAGCGGATGAACTGGTCCGAGAAGGAAGAATAATTAAGGATAAAGAAAATATCTGTGTTCTCAGGTGATGAAAAAATAAAGGAACTGCAGCGATTGCAGTTCCTTTTATTTTTGGCAGGGGAGACAGGGCTCGAAAGTGGAACTGTGATTTGTTTACTCTTGTTTGCAGACCGTTGGGCCTTGATATTGCTGGATTTCTTGAACTGTCATTTGGTTATAAATGGCAGTTCTTTTATGTTTGACGGTAAACATCTGTCCAGGGATCTGTCCAAAATAATCATAAATCCTCCATATCAGAAGGTGTTGCTCTCCGTACTTCATTTTCAATAGGGGTAAACGGGGCGATCTCGTTAACAATATCGCGGAAGGTGTTCATGATGAGAAACATGATATATTCCCTGGTTGCATTTACCCCAATCTCATTTTTCAGTGTTTTAATTTTAGACGGTCCCAGTCTGGAATTCTTTACATTGCCATCATCCCCACCGGCAACGTACTTGAGCGACCTTATGTAAGCGATCAAAGACGATAGTTGTTTACTTTCAACTATCCGGCTTATTTCCTCCGGAGCTTTTGTGTCTACGAACCTTGTAGCCATCATACCATTCATACACCTAAAATCAACCAACTCATTCCAGGTTTCAAGTTTCTCGATGGCCTTTTCTGAAAGGCCAGTTTTTTTGTTTATGTCATGGTGTTCTCTTTTATGGCTATCAGAATAGCCCAACAGGTAATCATAAGATACTTCATAGTAATCAGCAATAGCTATCATATTGACCACGTTCATAATGTCGGTTACTTCTTTAATGGCACCCGACTTTGTAACCTTTTCTGTGCTTTCGTATTTTTGCAGTTGCGTTGCCGATATGTAGACCCCTGTCTTTTCAAGGATGCCTTCGCTTAATTTCATATAAGAGAGTGCCCTGTCTTTTCTTAAATCCCCCAGTCTTTCGGTTACCAGCGTTCTGTTGTACTTCATCTTATCTCTCCATCAACTATAATTTATGAAATGCACTTATTGTCAATCTGAGTTATTTTTTCTTTATATACGGATTAAGCCTTCATAACCTGCTAAACTAATTTTAGTTGATGTATTTATATTTTGCAAACTAAAATTTATTCGGAAGGCGGCGATCGCGTGAACGTAAAGAAGCGAATCAAGGAAAGCGGCGTTTACCAATGGCAGGTGGCCGAGGCGTTGGGCGTTAACGAGTGCACAATGTGCCGCTGGCTGAGGCGGCCCGAAAACCTGGAGAAGGCGGTTATCGAAAAAATTGATGCGGCCATAACAAAAATAGCCGTTCAAAGGGGCGGTGGACGGTGAGCAAAACTAGGCTATTGCCTGAAGAAGCAGCCGCTTATATCGGCATAAAATACGATAAGCTACTGCAAATGGTCCGTAAAAGGGAAATCGTCCATTATCGTATTGGGAGGCGCGTCTTCTTTACGAAAGAAGCCCTTGACCTTTGGATCGAGAACATGGAGCGGCGGAGCCTTCAGAAGCAGGGATAAAAGCAAACCCCCAGCCTGGCCGCTGGGGTTAAGGTGGTGTGGAATTTTTTGTTTGACGCTATTGTACCACAAAAAACGAGAATAGGAAAGGCCGCCTACACCTGGCCGGAGCCCTGTTACAGCACGGAACACCACTTGAAATTCGTCGGCGGCGATATTGACGAGATGGCGAATTTTGAGATTTGGCAGGAAACCAAGCGAATTGAATTCCTTTTGGCCTGGTTTGACAACAAGGAGGCTATGATCACCCTGGACGGCGAGCATATCACTCGGCGTCAGTGGCTTCTCCAGCGGCTAGCCAGTCTGAAGAAGCGTCAGAAAGAGGCATTATGATGGACGAGCGAAAGCTTTTGGAGGATGCCGGAATTATCCCTATACCACAGCCAAAAAAGCAATACACAGAGGCTGAGGCCGAACCCGGCATATGGCAGCGGAAACCAATAAAAACAGATCAAAACCTGCCCGTTGGGTACACAGCTCAGGGGATCATGGAAACGAACTTCCCAGAACCCCGATGGTTAATTCCTGGACTGCTGTGTGAGGGGTTGAGCCTTCTGTGTGGCCGTCCAAAGTTGGGTAAATCATGGTTATGCTTAACGATTGCGGCGGCTATTGCGGCCGGTGGCCGGGCGCTGGGTAGTATCCCTGTAGATCAGGCAGAGGTCCTTTACCTGGCGCTTGAAGATACGCCGAGGCGTCTTAAAAAGCGCCTGGAGATGATCCTGCAAGGGGAACCGGCACCAGAGGGATTCCATATTTACACCGGGTGGAAAAAGACCGACAAGGGCGGCCTGGATCTGTTTGAAACATGGCTGGCCGAACATCCGGGCTGCCGCCTGGTTATCATTGACACATTCGGGAAGGTCCGGGCCAGTGGGGGCAATGGCAGCAATCTATATCAGGACGACTATTCAGCCATTGAGGGATTGAAGAAATTGGCTGATAGCCACGGTATAAGCGTTTTACTGGTTCATCACCTGCGCAAGATGGGAAGCGATGATCCACTTGAACAGATCAGTGGGACAACAGGGATCAGCGGCGCGGCTGATGGGATTCTTATATTAAAACGGGAACGGGGCGCGGCCAATGCAAGCCTATATGTAACAGGCCGGGACATGGAGGAAACAGAGCTGGCGCTGAAGTTTGACCCTTTATGTGGGACATGGACCGTTTTAGGGGATGCCGCTGAATTTAGAATGAGCCAGGAGCGGCGGGAGATGAAAGCGGCCGGTGGCACAGCCACGCCTAAAGAAATATCTGACTTAATGGGTAAAAAAGTTAATGCTGTTAAGTTCTTATTGCTTCGTCTGTCAGATGATGGATATATCAGTAAAACTAAACATGGTATTTATACCTTAAATAATAATTCATTTAATACTAACTTTACTAGCGATACTAACTTTACTAGCGATACTAACTTTACTAGCGATGGCAGAAAGTTAGGGGTAAAAAATACCCACTATCTTTCTGCAAACCCTGGAGGCCAGGCGGGGCAAGGGATTCAGGAGAAAGCAAGTAAAGCTAGCGAAGTTAGTGGTAGTGATATAGATAGAGGCGACGCATGGGAACCGCCTGACGATGAGATTCCATTTTAAGGGAGGCCCGAAATGATGGGTAAAACTTACAAAGATATGAAGGATATGAAAAACCAAAAACCGAAAGAGATCGACTTCTGCTTAAGCTGTATGTTAGTGGCGCGGCAGACCGGCGTTTACAGGGATTGCTCGACGTGCGAGTTGATAAAAGAAAGTGGCGGGCCGAAAAAATGAGTAAGCGCGGCTTTATTGAGGTTCAATTAACTAAATGTCTAGTTGTGTTAGCAGAAGCTGAGTTTAACAGGCTGCTTCAGAAGGACCCGGAAGTCTGGGAGATGGCACTCAGGCGCGGGAAAGCGACCTTGAGGGCGCGGGCGGCACAGCAGCGGGCTTGCAAAAAGGCTGGCATACGGGACGACGCCAAGCGGCATAACGACGCGGAAAGTATGAAAAAACAGAGAAATCTTACTGGAGGGTTGAAAAATGGAAATGGAAACTAAACGCGGTATCATTACACGCCTGGTAGAAAAGCAGCACTACGGATTTATCCGGGGAGCGGATGGGCGCGACATATTTTTTCACGCGCTTGGATTGATCGAACCAAAGTATGAGGCTTTGCGGGAAGGCATGACGGTTGAGTTTTTTGAAGTGCCTTCGCCACATGACAGAACACGCGCAATCGGCGTAGTTGTCGTGTAAACCAGCTGGAATGGCTGTTTAAGATAACATGAACCCCTGCTGGAATGGCAAATAGGGCATAAGAGGTGATTACTAAATGAAAAACATTGGATTTTCAACGGAACTGCGGGTTGCTGACGGGGCTAGAATGGTTCTGACAGGCAAGGCAATACCGTTCGACGCGCCGACTGTCCTTTTTGAGACTGAC
>CAZJGV010000085.1:0-7414 GCA_964545615.1 uncultured Pelotomaculum sp. | reverse complement strand
TACCACGAAATAATCAGCAGTGGCGCGCTGGACGAGTGCGATCTGTCTGATTGCGTTTGCCGCTATAACCACAAGGGCGAGTTTGTCGTCCTGGCACGCACCCGGAACAGGTCCCTGGTCCTGGAAAGGCGGCAAGACGGACTTTATTTCCGGGCGACTCTCCAGGATGATATTCAACCCCACAAAGACCTTTACAGCGCCGTTAAATCCGGCCTGGTGGACAAAATGTCCTTTGCGTTTGCCGTGGCCGATGGCGGCGACAACTACGACCAGGCGTCGCATACACGGACAATAAACAGAATCCGCAAGCTGTTTGACGTATCAATTGTTGACCAGCCAGCGTATGAATCAACGTTTGTTGAGGCGCGGCAGGCGCTGGAGGCGCTGGACCTGCGCGAGGAAATTACTAAAAATTACATGGAGGTAACAAAAATGGAAAAATATAAAAATATGACAGCAGCACAGATCACCCAAAACGTTCAATCCCTGGAGGCCGAGGCCAGGAGCTGCCAGGAAATCAGCCGGCTGCGGGAGATAAACAGCGAGTTGTCAAAAGCGAATCGGGCACTTTCGACCGGCATATACATGCCTGACCGCACCGCTGCCGTCAACGGCTTGATTCCCGGCATAGTGGTATCAAACGCACGGGGGCAGGCGATTGATCGTAGCGTAGACCAGCAAGCCGAATACCGGACAGCATTTTTCAACTACTTGAGGGGTAAGGCCACGCCGGAGCAAAGGGAATTGATAAACATAGCAAGCGGCGCGTCCGCGATCCCTGTGACAACGTTCAACGAGGTTATCGCGAATGTTCAAAAACAACAGGGCCTGCTGTCGAGGGTTAGAATTTTAAACGTCCCTGGCAAGCTGTCGATCCCAAGGTCTGACATTAACAGCCCGGCAGCCTGGCACACCGAAGGCGCGCCTATTGACGACTCGAACCTGCCGCCGGATAATGTCGCGTTGATCGGCTATGAGCTGGCAAAATTGTTCTCAATGTCGGCGGCGACACAGGCAATGTCAATTGACGCTTTTGAGCAGTACTTGATCGCAGAACTCACCAGATGCACCCGCGACGCGTTGAACGCTGTCATTTACGATGGCACAGGAGACGGGCAGCCCCTGGGCCTATCAACCGGCATAGTCTGGGATACGACGAACAGCACCACGATACAAGATGATTGGGAGCCGCTCCTGGCTGCAATGGCGCTGATGCCGAGTAACTTCCGGCAAAATGCAGTTTTCGTAATGAACTCAACGACTTTTTACGGGGCCATCGCCAGTCAAGCTGATGCAATCGGCCAGCCTATATTTGCCAGGGACTTGACAACAGGAACGGTACAAAAACTGCTAGGCAAAGAAATTATTATTGACGACTTCTGCCCGGATGATACGATCTTCTTCTGTGATCCTCAGTATTACTTCCTGAACTTCAGCAAGCCGATCAGTGTTGAACGGTCCACAGAAGCGGGCTTTACTACTGGGACCGTCGTTTATCGCAGCCTGGCCGTGGTGGACGGCAGGCCCGTTACTCCGCTGGCGTTCGTGAAGATAACAGTAGAAGGTTCAGGTTCATTGGGGAGCTAAAGAACAAAAAAGGTGGTGCCGGCGCTTAATCAGTGCCGGCACAACTCCAAAGGAGGCAGGGAAAATGAAAATTAGCATTACACAAAAGCGAGGCCGCGCGACGTCGATTCAGGACCGGCTGAACATAAAAATTGATGTAAGTGTTACTGCGAGAACGCCTAACGACAAAGAAAAATTACTGAACATTTGGCAGGGGTTGGAGGCTGTCAACAGCCTGGAGGAAACGTTAGGGTTTATCGCGCTCCTGAATGAGTGGAAAGAAAAGGAATCCCCCCCCAGTATAAGGGAAGTGGGGTGCAGCGCCAGAGTGTGAGCGCCACTTGGTGTGACCCACAAAGTGAAAACGGCTTTTTTTATCAAAAAAAGGGAGGGGGGGTATCGCGTGGCAAAAAGAGGCCGGCCAAAAAAGCCAAGGGTAAAAATTATAGATCTGGTAAAATACCTTGACAGCCTCCCCGCTGGCAACATAACCAAGCAATCCCTGACTGGAGACAAGATGATTATTGTTAGACGTTATACTGAGGAGCTTATTTACCTTGAATCAGTAATGCTGGCGCTCAAAGAGGACATCCACATGCAAGGGGAAATTGAAAACTTTGTCCAGGGCAGCCAGCAGCTGAGGCGGGCGAATCCATCATTGGAACTTTATTTTTCGACTCTGCGGGCATATCGCTCATTAATCAACAAAATTAATGAGCTTGTAAGCGGCGTCGTGGTGTGGTAAAGGCGGGGCCTGGGTTGCTGGACGCGGCCTGGGCCGTTTTTTTTCACAATTATTCTACATAATAACTAAAATATTCCTTGACTAAATACACATAAAACATATAAAATACATATAGAACATTAAACAAGGAGGCTGATAAATGGAACAAGAGCTCTTAACCACGCCAGAGCTGTGCAAGTGGCTTAAAATTGGTCGTGGTACGGCCTGGCGCTGGCGCAAAGACGGAATGCCCTATATGGGGCAAGGTAAAAGTCTGAGATATGAAAAAGACGCGGTTAAAAAATGGTTAGAGCAGAAGAAGGACCAAAAGTAAAGCAGGAAGGCCCGTCGACAAACAGATCCTTCCTGTAACCAAGCACTCCATTAAGGAGGCCATATTTATTATAGCCTCCTGGGGTTGGAAAATCAAACTAAAGGGAGGGTTTACCATTGGCAAAGAGAGTTATCAACCGCACAGTTTACAACACGGAAACGGCAGAATTGATTCACGAATGGTGGAACGGGTACGGGACCAGCGACTTCAAGCACATGAGCGAGGACCTTTACAAGACCAAGAAGGGGAACTTCTTCCTCCTGGGCAGCGGCGGCGCAATGACGAAATACAGCGTTGACTGCGGTAATGGTTCAACAGGCGGCAGCAGTAACAATGTCATCCCGATCAGCAAAGAGGGCGCTATTGACTGGCTGGAGAGCCATGACGGCAGCGAGAAGATCCTGGAGCTATTCCCGGATGAGCTGGAGGACGCATAAATGCAAATTAACGTTGATTTCAGCGAAGCCATGCAGGGACTGTTTTACACGCGGATGGAGCGGGCTATCCCTTGCGAAATATCACAGAAATATCAAGAAGCATCGGCAACTGCCATAGCTTCCTTCCACCGAATCAAAGAGGCGCTGCCTGAGAGTTTGCAGTCAACGCTGCTTGACATGGACGCTGCGCTCTCCACGGAGCAAAGCGAGGCCACCGAGGCTTATTACAAGACCGGTTTCAGTGATGGCGTAAGATTCGTTATTCAGTCATTGGTCGGATACAAGTAAATCAACAGGGGGCGGGTTTCGGCCCGCTCCCCAAAACCGGAGAATCAAATTGATTCGGCCAGGGGTGGCCAGATTGGTAACACCTTGCAGGCCAGGGGTGTTCAAGAGTGACACACCCTTTCAAACCGGGAATTCCATCAGGTGAAATGATGGTATTTTAAAAACTTTAGGAGGCGTGGAGGATGGCAGGAAACATTGTCAAGATTAAAGAAGGTCATTACAGGCTGCGCTACCGGGATTCCTCCCGAAACGTTAAGGCCAAAAATGACTCTGCAGCTGAAGTAATGCTTGCGAAGTTTGTTACCGAGATTGACAGCGGCGACTACAGGCAGCCTTCGAAGATGACCTTTAAACAGTTTACCGAAAGGTGGACCAAAGACTACGGAGAAGTTGAACTAGCTCCAAAGACACTGTTTATTTATAAGCAAATGCTGCAAAGCCGGATTTATCCGGAATTCGGGGATAAAAAACTTGAAAAGATAAAACCTCTGGAGCTGCTTGAGTTTTACAGTAGCCTGAGAAAAGAGCATAAATATATTGGCATTTCAAAGGGCGGCGGCGAACAGGAAAAGAAATCAGCGGGACTGACAGGAAAAACGATCAAACACCACCACGGCTTGATCTGCGCTATTTATGAAAAGGCTATTAAGTGGGGCGTTTTGAAGGGAGATAACCCTGCCAAGCGGATAGATCCGCCAAGGGCTGAGAAAAAGAATGCACGGTGTTATGATGAAACGCAAACAAAGAAACTGCTGGAGGCGCTGGAGTCCCTGGATGAAAACAACTTAAGGAGTAAGGTTGTGACTATGATAGCAATTATGACCGGGGCCAGGCTGGGTGAAATCATGGGCCTGGAGTGGCAGGACATTCACTTTGACGAAAAGGTAATCGAAATACGGCAGTCAAGCCAGTATTTGCCCGGTAAGGGCGTTTTTACAAAAAAGCCAAAGACTGAAACGAGTGAACGTAAAATATCGGTAAATGATACCCTGTTAAGCCTGCTGCAAAAATATCAGGATGACCAGCGGGAGAAGGGTTTTATCTGCCAGGATAATAATCTTCTTTTTGTTGCCTGGGACGGAAAGCCGATGTATCCTAACTCTATTACAAAATGGTTCCCGTCCTTCCTGCGGCGCAATGGACTTCCTCCGCTCAACTTTCACGGCCTGAGGCATACCAGCGCCACTTTCTTAATCAGCAGGGGTATGGATTTGCGGACAGTGGCCGGTCGCCTGGGCCACAGCACGTCAGTAACCACGCAGAATATTTATTCTCACTTCCTGGAGAGCAAGGATCGGCAGGCGGCGGATCTCATAGAGGATGCGTTTGCACCCCAAAAAGAGACCAGAAAGCGGCTTAAAAATAAATCTGTCTTTTTTCTGTCTAAGGCGAAAAATAAGGACCGGGGTGAGTTACCCAAGTCCCTTAATTCATAAGGCTTTACGCCTATTCTACTTTGGCAGGGGAGACAGGGCTCGAACCTGCAACACCTGGTTTTGGAGACCAGTGCTCTACCATTGAGCTACTCCCCTATAACCGTAAGCTCTTGTCTGTGTTTAATTATAAAAAATAATGTGTTTTACGTCAAGGGAAAACACTTCCTTCCAGAGGCGGCATGGTAATTTTCCTCATGAGAGTCAATAGTGTCTTACCCTTTCATTACCGGTTTGGGGAATAATTAAAATTACGAGCCCCCGGAAATTAAATTCCGGGGGCAGTTGGCAACAATTTTCCTGTTTTATGAAAATATTTATGTTGCCATCTGATATTCCATCAATTGTTTGGGTATAAAGTCATTAAAAAAGATTAATGATCGCAGATATTGGCCCCTGTCTGCAGTGAACCGGCTAAGTATGATTTAATTATTTCTTCAGGACTGCCGCTGGCGGGGTTGGCGCCGGTTATAACTTTTATTCCGTTTTGGTTAAAAAGTTGCTGCGCACGAGCTCCCATGCCTCCTGCAATAACAATGTTGACTCCTTTTTCTGCCAGCAATTTAGGGAGTAATCCAGGCTCATGAGGCGGTGCGGTTAAGGTATCCTTTTTCAGAATATCTTTGGTATCAGGATTAATATCGAAAAAGCAAAATTTTTCACAATGTCCAAAATGCATACATAACTGTTCTCCTGCAATCGGCAGCGCAATTTTCATAGTTTTCTAGCTCCCTTTCGTTATTTTAGTTATTTCTTGCAACAGGTTATTCCACATTTTCTTAATATCTGCTGCTGCAGGCGCATCAGTAAGTTCTACTACCGGAAGCCCCTTGATCTGGGCATCGGTTACGGTTCGGTCATACCGCACCCTGCCTACAACTTTAACTCTGCCAGCCCTGGCTTTTTGCTCGATTTTGTCACTCATCTCAGGATTAATATCGAATTTGTTAACGCAGAGATAAGCGGGGATTTTGAAAAAATCAATTAATTCAATAACCCGCTCAAGATCATGTTCGCCGGATACTGTTGGTTCCGTAACTATTAATACGCTGTCTGCACCTGTTATCGAGGCGATTACCGGACAGCCAATGCCCGGCGGGCCGTCGACAATTATATATGACAGGTTCTCTTCTTCAGCGATCATCTTGGCCTGGTTGCGTACCAGGGAGACCAGTTTGCCGGAATTTTCTTGCGCGATGCCAAGTTTGGCATGGACCATAGGCCCGTAGCGGGTATCGGAAATAAACCACTGGCCGTTAACTTCAGGCTTGAATTCAATCGCTTTTTCGGGGCAAAAGTGGCTGCAGACGCCGCATCCCTCACAGGCTATGTGGTCTATAGCATAAGAAGGCTTTTTATTCTCATCTTTAACTACCGCACCAAAACGGCAGAGTTTATAGCACATACCACAGTTAGTGCATTTATCCGGTATAATTTTGGCACTTTTACCGCCGCTGAAGTCATTTAATTGTTTGACTTGAGGGTCAAGGACCAGGTGCAGGTCGGCCGCGTCCACATCGCAGTCTGCTACTACCGGTTTTTCAGCCAGTGAAACCAGGGAAGCCACCAGGCTTGTCTTACCGGTACCGCCTTTGCCGCTGATGACCGTTATTTCTTTCACTGTTTCGCCTCTTTCATAACAGAGATCAGTAGTCCTTCAAATAATTCCCGGTAACCCGGCACGGCAGAGTACGGCAATTCACCCCTGGAGTAGGCTTCGGCAACCCTGCGGTCATCGGGAATCTCCGCCAGTATTTTGATATCTTTATTCCTGCAGAAATCACGGGCTAGAGTGTAATCAGGAACGCTTCTGTTCACAACCACCCCGCAAGGGATCTTGAGTTCCCTGATCATATTGACGGCAATATCCAGGTCGTTAATCCCGAAGGGGGTGGGCTCGGTAACCAGAAGGACGTAATCCACGCCTTTAATTGCTGCGACTACCGGGCAGGAAGCACCGGGAGAGGCGTCGATAATGTTCAACCCGCTGCCTTTGTTAGCCAGGCGCACTGCCTTTATCAGAGGCGGACTCATGGCTTCACCTACGTTAAGCTTGCCGTGGTAAAAATAGATTCGACCGGCATTTCCCTCTTCAATTACACCAATATGCCTGCTGTTTTCAGTGATGGCTCCTGCTGGGCAAACCAGGCTGCACCCACCGCATCCGTGGCACATTTTATCAAAAACAAGAACGTTTTTATTGATATTGATAATGGCGCTGTACTGGCAGATTTCCCCACAGGCGCCGCAGGCAATACATTTCTCTTGCTCAACTACCGGTACCGGTATGCCGACAAGGTGGCGGCGCTCAATGTCGGGTTTCAAAAAAAGATGCCCATTGGGCTCTTCAACATCGCAGTCCAGATAAACCGCTTTGTACCCGGCATCTGCCGCCGTACAGGCGAGGCTCGCAGAGACGGTGGTCTTTCCCGTCCCTCCTTTACCACTCGCTACAGCTATAGTTAATTCTGGTGACATATCATTTCCCCCTGAATGGGTTTGCTTCTTATTCGATAATTCAAACCTGTGCAGCGTAAGCGAATTGGCTCTACGGGCGAACATTTCCTCTTCCTTGACCCTGACCTTGACCTTGACCCTGACCCTGACCCTGACCCTGACCTTGACCTTGACC
>CAZJGV010000084.1:7442-12922 GCA_964545615.1 uncultured Pelotomaculum sp. | reverse complement strand
TCGCCTGAACAAGATCCTGAGTGACCTGTCAAACCTGGCCCGTTTTGAGGCCACCGAGTTTTCTTATACCCCGCAACTGGTAGACATTGCCTCCATATTACAGCAAGTACAGCATATTTTCATTTTTGAGGCAGCCCAAAAAGGGCTGGACTTTAATACTGTTATCCCGCAATCATTATATGTGGCAGGAGACAGGGACAGATTATACCAGGTAATCACCAACCTTATTTCCAACGCAATCAAATACACGGAAAAAGGATCCGTGTATTTATGCGCTAAAGCAATGGACGATAAAGCGATCATTTTAGTACAGGACAGCGGCATTGGCATAAGCCGTGACGAACAAGGAAAAATATTCGACCAGTTCTATAGAATTGACAACCTGGTTACACGAAAAGCTGGAGGCACAGGTATCGGGCTATCTATCGTCAAAAAAATTGTGGCTATGCACAACGGAGAGATCACCGTTAAGAGTGAACCTGGTCAGGGCAGTACTTTTGAAATAAGACTGCCTTTGCTGGTAAATCAAACAGATGCCACCGGCATACTACTCTGAGAACTTTATCTTCCCCATAGCAGCCGCCACCAGCGCTACATCTTCCATCTCGCGGGTTTTGCTCCGGGTCATCAAGTTGTTTACCGCAATATCAGGGGAAAGCCCTTCGTCAAGCACCCTGTAAATTTGGTCCGTGATAGGCATTTCAACCCCATATCGCCGGGCAAGGCTATAGGCGGCACGGGTAGTGCGAACTCCCTCCACCACCATTTTCACCTCAGCCAGCGCCTCAGCCAGGGATTTACCCCTGCCGATAGCGATACCGGCCCGCCTGTTGCGGCTGTGCATGCTGGTGCAGGTTACAATCAAATCACCCACACCGGCAAGCCCGGCGAAAGTCAGTGGGTTGGCGCCCATCGAGAAACCAAGCCTGGAAATCTCAGCCAGCCCCCTGGTCATCAGAGCCGCCTTGGTGTTGTCCCCGTAACCGATTCCGTCCGCAATACCGGTTCCCAGAGCGATAATGTTTTTCAAGGCGCCGCCTAGCTCTATACCGGTCACGTCCGGGTTGGTGTATACCCTGAAATACTGGCACATAAACAAATCCTGCACATATTCCGCACTGCTCGAACAGGATGATGAAGCCACAACCGCTGTTGGGACCAACCTGCCTACTTCTTCGGCATGACTGGGACCGGAAAGCACCACAAATCTCTCCAGCAAGTCACGGCCGGCTTCCTGGACCAGTGCCTGTGACAAACGGCAGAGACTATCTTCTTCAATACCTTTGGCCACATTAACCAGCACCGCGCCGCCGGGCAGGTGCGGCAGCGAAGCGCGGAGAACCTGCCGGAAGGCATGAGAGGGAACGCCAAAAACCACGGTATCGGCATCCTTAAGCGTTTGTTCCAGATCTAAAAGAACTTCAACACCCGGTGGAATGGTTACACCGGGCAGGTAGGCGCTGTTTTCCCTGGTCAGGTTTATTTCATCTGCTTGTTCCGGCAGGATGGACCACATCTTTACCGAAAAACCTTTTTGGGCCAGGAGAACGGCAAGAGCTGAAGCCCAACTGCCCGCACCCAGAATTCCTATTTTTTTACTCACCGTAAGCTATACCCCCTACCACTTTTTCAGGTTGATTTTAGGCTCAGTACCGGATGCAAGCCTCTTTATATTCGGAATATGCTTATAGACTGCAAAAACAGCGGTAATAACACCAAGCAGCAGATAAGGAAAATCAAGGTGAAACGCCGCCATAAAGACTGGTATTGAGATAATGCCCAGGATGGAAGCAAGAGAAATATATCTGAAAACAGCCGCCAGAGCAAACCAGAGCACAGCGGTACAGGCTAAGACCGGAAAATAAATCGCGGCAAAAACACCCGCAGCTGTAGCGATCAGCTTACCTCCTCTGAAACCAAGGAATAGCGGCCAACTGTGGCCGGACAGTACTGCTGCCCCGGACAGGGTTACCAACCAGGAATCGCCAAGGTGCCTGGCTAATAAAACAGCCAGTACCCCTTTGCCAAGATCTCCGGCGAGGGCTATGATGCCGGCCGCCGGTCCGGCGGTGCGCCAGACATTAGTTGTCCCCACATTGCCGCTGCCGCAGCTGCGGATATCTATTCCTTTCCACCAGCGGCCTACCAGGAAACTAAACGGTATGGACCCGATTAAATAGGCCACCACAATAAACCAGTAATTATTCATACTCCTCTCCCTTAAGCAAGAGATAATTAGTTATGTACCCTTTGGGACGAAAGATTTAGTCGTAGATCATAGGTCGTAGGCTGTAAGTATATCCTGCAGTCCGCTAAAGCCTTTGGCATTTCGTGCTATTTAGCCTGCGTCATACATACCTAACCCTTACGACCTGTGGCCTATGCCTTAATTCGCCCACGCCTTATGACCTCGACTTATTGCTCACGTACCACGACTCATTTCCCACATCTCAGTCCGTCTCTTTGGTCCTTTTGCGCAACGCGAAGCGGATTGGCGTCCCCTCGAAGCCATAGGCTGAGCGTATTTGATTCTCCAAAAAACGCTGGTAGGAAAAATGCATGAGCTCCGGATCGTTCACAAACAAAATAAACTTGGGCGGTTTTACTCCAGCTTGCGTGGCATAAAGAATCTTAAGAGTTCTGGTTTTGTATGAAGGGGGCGGGGTCCGCATGGCTGCTTCCTTTAATAAACTGTTTAAATCTGCTGTATTGATGCGAAAGGCATGCTGCTCAGCCACGAAATCCACAAGCTCCAGCACATTTGATACACGTTTGCCGGTAACAGCCGAGACAAATATCAGCGGAGCGTACTGCATAAATCCTAATTCCTCGCGGACCTTTTCAGTATAACGTTTCATGGTGTGGTCGTCTTTTTTAAGCAGGTCCCACTTATTGACAACCAGTATGGAAGCCCTTCCCGCCTCTCGGGCGTAACCGGCTATGCGTTTATCCTGTTCTGTTACGCCTGCCACGGCGTCAAACAACACTAAAACCACATCGCTGCGATCAACCGCCCTAAGCGACCTGATAACGCTATATTTTTCAGTCGGATCGTCGATCTTGCCGCGGCGGCGTATCCCGGCGGTGTCAATGATCACATAGTGTTTTCCGTCACGCTCAAATAATGTATCAATGGCATCCCTGGTAGTGCCCGGTATATCACTGACGATAACTCTGTCTTCCCCCAGGATCGCGTTAACCAGGGATGATTTTCCCACATTAGGCCTCCCGATCACGGCAATCTTGATTATGTCGGGAGGATACTCTTCTTCCTCTTCCGCCGGTAGTAAAGCAACCAGCCTGTCCAACACGTCGCCCGTGTTCAAGCCCTGGGCCGCGGAAACTGGAACCGGTTCATCCAGGCCTAACCTGTAAAAATCATAAGAATCAGACTCGAACTTAAAATTCTCCACTTTATTGACAGCCAGAACGGCGGGCTTATTCGATTTGCGTATGATAGCGGCAACTTCCAGGTCATCCGGGTTCAAACCGGCTCTGGCATCCACAACAAAGAGGACAGCGTCAGCTTCATTAATGGCCAGTTCCACCTGACGCTTTACACCCTCGTTTATTTCACCAGTTTCCTGGAAATCCAGGCCCCCGGTATCAACCAGGGTAAAACTGCGGCCGGCCCACTCTGTGTCCTGGTAAAGACGGTCCCTGGTAACACCCGGCTCACTTTCTACGATGGCCACCCGGCCACCGACAATGCGGTTAAAAAGGGTTGATTTGCCAACATTAGGCCTTCCGACAATTGCCACAACCGGCTTAGCCATAAACTTTCACCTCCATGATATCCTTTTTATTTTATCCCGGATTCAATTGAAATTAACTTATTTCAATGAAAACCTCAGCTTTTTCAGGATCACCGGCCACAACATCAACCAGTTGGCGGGGTCCTTCCACAGCCGCTATGCTTACTTTCAAACGGGAGGCCAGTTCGGCCAAACTTATGTCGTCCAGAAAAACCAGGTTTTCCTTCTTCAGCATTACCGCTGGAAGCGCCAGCAAGTCGCCTGCGGCGCCCGGCGCCACCTGCCTCAATATGTCCTTGCCTGTAACCAGCCCGGCAACCGTTACCTGCTGCCCGAAAAAATAGTTCTCAATTGCTTGCAGCGAAACACTCAAGCCTTTGATTTTGTTTAGCCTTTCCACCACGGGGGACAGAATTTTTTTACCCAGTGTACCAGTCAACAGAGTGACTTTCTTAGCTGCGACCTCCTCCGGCAGGCTTTCCTGTACTTTAGCCCATTCGTCCAGAAAAAGGCGGGTAAGTCCAACGCCGTTTTCCAACTGGGGAAAACTGCCGTATCTATCAGCTGGCGGCGCCGGTTCCCCGGCCAGGAGGTAGAATTCGTCCGACGCAAAAATAAACGGATCTTCAAAATCACGCATGTACTCTTCCTGCCTGGCACTCACCCAGCGTACCAGCTCACGGGCTTCGTCGGAGGTAACGCCCCGCAGTTTGAAAAGCTCCTGCCTGTAACGAGTCAGCCCTACAGGCACGATCGCCAGGGAACTGACAGCAGGCCACAAGCCGGAAAGATCAGCGGCAGTTCGCTCCAGTTCCACTCCGCTGTTCAAGCCGGGGCAAAGTACCACCTGGGTGTGCATTTCAATGCCGGCTTCGGCCAGATAGCCAAGTTGCTCCATGATTAAACCGGCTTTGCGGCTGCCCAGCATTTCGCTCCTGAGCTCGGGGTTGGTTGTGTGTACTGAGATATAGACAGGACCAAGGCGCTGTCTTACTATTCTCCGCAGCTCACTATCTTTAAGATTAGTTAGTGTAATAAAATTACCGCTCCAGAAAGACAGACGGTAGTCGTCGTCCCTGACGTAAAGTGTCTTCCGCATTCCCGCCGGCATCTGGTCGACAAAACAAAATACACATTTATTAGAGCAGCTTCGGGTTCTGCCAAAGCTTCCCCGGCCAAATTCTATCCCCAGACACTGATCGTAGTCCTTCTCAACATCAAGAATCCACGCCTCGCCGCCAGCTTTTTTCACATCTATACTTAATTTCTCTTCGGACTCCCAAAAGCGGAAGTCAATTAAGTCCTGTAAAGGCTCGCCGTTTATAGATATTATCCAATCCCCGGGTTCAAGCCCGAGCTCTGCGGCGATGCTTTCCGGTTTGACCAGGCAGACTTTCAGCCCCCTGTTTTTCATATCGGGCATACCTCCCGCGTTTACTCTAAACAATTATCTATAAATTCCATAATATAGTCAAGGGAGATTTGACCGTGCGGTTTTCACATCCAACACCCACTGCGTGAGTCTGCCGTAAACTTTTTTGATCCCTGCTGTGGCCAGAGAGTAGCCTAGAGGGGCAAGAAACCTGGAGCCGCATAACAACCTGCCTGTCAGCAGATAAAGATTATCCCTGACTCCGCTGTCAACCAGGTCCAGTTCTCCTTCCGGTATATTGTAAATGCTGAGAAAGCTTTCAAGCAGGCGGTAGACCATGCCCCGCTCACCCT
>CAZJGV010000084.1:0-7432 GCA_964545615.1 uncultured Pelotomaculum sp. | reverse complement strand
TTACAGATAAGGCATATATTTTATTTCCCTGCTCATCATCTCCCAGTGATACTATATTACCCTCCCCGTTTCTCATATTCAAAAACGGCTGGCCCCACAACCGGCTTTGGCCCGGATCTGCTCCCGCGGGCAGCCGCCCCGTGTGTATCGCCCCAGCCAGCGCGGCCAGAGGCAGTTTGCTGTCGCTGAAGTACAGAATCCTTTTCACTGTCTTTACCCACCTGGCTTTTTATTTTCCGCACCAGTTCAACCACCCGAAAATACGCGGCCTGGGTTCCCATAGTCACTATCGGACGCCCAAACCTGATAAACCCCCACCGGCGTGAAATGTATCCTCCGAATTTCATAGTCAGATTAACCCGCTCCATAACATTGACAAAAAGGTAGTCTTCTTTGGGGATATCAAAAATACCGGCCATGTCTGCAAATAATTTTTCTAAAACCAAGGGACGGCTGCGCCGAGCCGTAAGGTAAACTTCATGGCCAAACTCATCGATACCCATGAAAAATATATGCCCGTGCTCGTCTGCGTCCTGCCTGTCATAGAGCGGCAGCTGCCAGAACATTTGCCGGTCGGGGACATGATCCATAGGCAGTATGCCCAGGTGAATAGACGCGGCGGTTACTGACGAATGTGCCCCACCGTAACAGTGATATATAATTTTCATTGACTCACCTCAATGCCTGACCAAAATGTAGCAGCCGTTCTCTAAATCATGCACCATCGCGTCAAAAATTCTGGCTAAAGAATTGGCTGTGCGCTCTTGTTCCGTTTTATCCCGGGCAAAAAAAATAGGCGCTCCCCCACTGACCTGTTCCATATTCAGGGCAACAACAGCTAAAATAATGCCGGAAGCCATTTCATCCAATAGTTATTCCACCTTTTTCTTCGCCGCTTTAATAGATGGGCCTGCCTTTAAAGGCTTGCTCCTGGCGCTTTCCAGTACGGGAGTGAGTTTGACGGCGGCAATTAGTTGTTTTAAATCCTTTTCCACCGGTAAAACGTAGAGTCCCACCTCACCGGTGTCCGGATTTTTTCTGGCCAGTGGAGTGAATTCAGGAATGTCTATATCTTTTTTTGTCCCCAGGATAACCGCGGCGGTAAAAGCCATGGCGTTGCGCTGGCCGATATCGTGCACGGCAGCTCTGGCGTTGCCGTCTTTAGGCTTGATTTTTACAGCCAGTCCGTCTCTCAAAATTTTATCCCGCATGGACTGCAAGCCGACATTCATTATCCCTATTTCATCCACCATCAGGACCGGCCCTCT
Source organism: uncultured Pelotomaculum sp. (assembly GCA_964545615.1). Taxonomy (GTDB): domain Bacteria; phylum Bacillota; class Desulfotomaculia; order Desulfotomaculales; family Pelotomaculaceae; genus Pelotomaculum_B. The sequence continues at coordinate 6,164 of CAZJGV010000084.1, read as the reverse complement.
AAAACTTAGAGTGGCGGGAACAACCTCGCAGATATCGCCGATAACCTCGCCGGACATAAAATGAAAGCAGGCCAGCAGCGCCAGGCCGGCTACAAAAACACCGGTAATCAGGCCACCGAACTGTACAGCCAGGCTGGCAGCGAAAGATGCCCCCATCACCAGATAGTTTCTGGCTTCAAAGGTCCTGGCGATTCCTTCAATATAATCCCGGCCTCTTTTGACCAATTCGCTTCTTTCCAGGCTTTCCAGGGTCCGTCGCTCCATGTTTCTTATTTCACGGAACTGCTGCGCGGCCAGAGCCAGGAAGGTTACAGCCGCAAAGTCCGGCTTCATTATGGCTGGAACAGCCACGGCTCCCAGTGCCGAGGCAATTAGCCCCAGTAGAAAGTGTGCCAGGAAGCCGTGCGGATAACCCGGATACTGCCGGTAGTCAATCCTGAGCAAGGCTATTCGGGCGATTGTACCGGTCAGTACACCGGACAATATAACAACGAGGTAGTCGGGTATATAGTTCAACGTCCCAAGCCCCTACGGCTCACTCCTGATTGTCACTGTCCTGTTTGCCCCTTTCGCGCAGGCCTGGCTTGCGGGCTGCCCCGCGCATACTGAACAGTCCGGTAATTTCTCTGCTGAAGTTAGACATGTTCTTTTTCATATTTGCCGTACTTCCTGAAGTAATCAAAAGATACCCCAGACCTAAAACCAGGGTGATGCCTAAAATCCAGCCCACCGCTCTCCAATTGCCTCCCGTCGTCGCAGGCGGCTTGGCCGTTGGGGCAGCAGCGGCAGGCGGGGTTCCTCCGGTCACCCCGAGCACGGCTGGGACAGCCTCAGTGAATAACGAAACACCGCGTTCGGCCTCTTCTTTGGAATTGGTATGGGTGCCGGCCTCGATTAAAAGGGCGGTCGAAGTCAGATCCTGGTTGTAATCACCCTTGCCCACAAAAATCTCCTTAACTACCCTGGCATGCATATTGTTGGCTGCGGCCATCATGCGCTTGGCAAAATCCATATTGGTGTCCATGCGGGGATTTTCCCTGCCTATCACCAGGCGCAGTGTAGCCACACTTTTGCCCTCTATTTCCTTACGGTAATAACTGGGGTCGGGCACACCGTCCCGGTGCACGTCAAAGATAGCGGCGGGACCTGTCTTGAGTAAATTTGCCGCGGTCCGGCGGGAACGTACATAGGCGTTATTGTCATGCGGGTCATGGGCGGTCTGGTCGTAATTAACCGCTACGCCCTTGCTCTGCAGTTTATCCACCATAGCCTTGCCCACCTGGTAGATACCGCCTTTAAAGGGGATCGCTTCAGTTCCGTCCGACGGAACGTAAGACTCATCAGTATGGGAATGATAAATGGCGATACTTCCCTTTTTCTGCTCGGCTAAATTTGTGCTAACCGGTACTTCCTGACTGGCGTATAGTTCGCTATAGGCTACTATCTGGGGATCAACGCCCAAAAATCTGGCCTCGGCCCGGTCGCCCTCAACTTTATAGACCCGGTAGCTGTTTCCTTCCGAGGTAAAAAGCTCGTCTCCCACATAAGTGGTCCTGGCCATCATGCTTATCATATTACCCTGTTCGTCAAAAATGGTTGTGTATTTTCCGGAAAGGTGATCGGGGCTTTCCTTATTAAATAATCCTGCAGTGGTTAAGGCTGGATATGCATTCATGTTCCTGGCAGCGCCGTAATATATTAAGGAGACACACGCCAGCAGCAAAAATCCATAATAAATGATTTTCAGCCTATTTCTATTCATCGTTTTCCATCTCCTTTGCCCTTGCATCCTGTGCTTTTTCCCGGTCATTGCTTATATCGCTGTCACTATCCGGGCCGGGTTTTTTCAATCCTTGCACCAGTTCTCGCGGGCGTCCTTTGGTGCTGGGACCGCCTGACAGCCTTTCCAGTGATTCACCAATGAGCTCTGCCAGGATCACCGCGACTATGCCTGCCAGGACAATGGTGTCAAATGCTCCTGCGCCACCGATGCTTACCGTATAGCTAGCGGGCGCGCCTTGATTTAGAAGCCAGACGTAGTGAAGAACATCAACCAGGAGCACACCCAGGGTTGCGGCTATAAAAGCGCCTCTCCGCGATCTGGCGATGAGATAAGCGACTATACCGCCCACGAGTGGATAAAGATAAATAGGATCAATTACGGCGTAGCGCCCCGCCGGTTCCATGGTCGTCCCTGTATTGATAACAGAGCCGATAAGGTAAACCACCACCGCCGTAGCCGCGGCTCCCACCAGTGCCCTGGTCCATTCCTTGCCGCTGCCAGCTCTTACTAAAAGGTAGATTGCCAGCCCTACCGGCACCAGAGCGCCGCCTGCATTGAAAGAAGTATTAAATGGAAGAAATGGAAGGGGTATGTTTATATAGCTTCCGACTATTATGGCCCCTATAACTAACAGGGCGCCCCTGTCCGACAGCCTCATCCGGTCCAGCGCCCGCTGGGCCAGGCCCAGGTAAATTACCACTGACAAAACGATTAAAATTATTATGCCGACATTATTCTGGTCCAAATTTAAACCTCCTCATCCTTGGGAATATCATGAATTAGGCTGTCCATTCGGACTGAAATTATACAAAAAAAACCTCCGATTTTAACCGGAGGGCGTTGTTGCACGCAAAAAAAGAGCGGCTTACAGCCGCTCTTTATTAAGTATCCTTTTTTTCGAAAAGGTTTCCCACCATATCACCAATAGTAACCACATCGGTGTTTTCCTGGGTTTTGACGTTGCTAAAATCATGGAATTCCCGTTCCTGCTTCTCTCTGGCAACCTCTCTGATCGATAGACGAATGCGCTTTTCAGCAGGGTCCACACTTAAGACCTTTACGTTAACCTCTTCTCCCTCGCTGACTACCTCATCAGGCTTAGCCACATGATGGTCCGCCAGGTGCGATATATGGACCAGTCCTTCCACACCGGGTTCCAGTTGTACAAAGGCTCCAAACGGCGCCAACCGTACTACCTTGGCCTTGATCACGCTGCCTACCTGATACTTTTCTTCCACAGTATCCCAGGGGTTTGGCAGTACCTGTTTTAAGCCAAGAGAAATCTTTTCACTCTCCCGGTCAACCCTTAAAACCTTAACCTCTATCTCGTCACCAACCTTCACAACTTCTGAAGGGTGGTTAATCCGGTGCCAGGACATTTCTGAAATGTGCAACAGTCCGTCAACACCGCCAATATCCACAAATGCTCCAAACTGGGTCAGGCGCCGCACAACCCCTTTAACTACCTGTCCCTCCTCAAGGTTGTCCAGCATTTCCTGGCGTACCCTGGCATATTCATCTTCCAGCACAGCCTTGCGTGAGAGGATTACCTTCTTTCTGCCCCGGTTCAACTCAATGACTCTGGCGGTAATGTTCTGGGTAAGATATTTGGAAAGGTCTTCCACATATCCCCTTTCAACCAGTGAGGCCGGTAAGAAAGCACGCACCCCTACATCCACGAGCAGCCCGCCTTTGACCACATCCCTCACAATTCCTTCAACCAATTCCCCGGATTCTAAAACTTCCTCAAGCTTTTCCCAGGCTTTTTCAGCATCAGCTTTTTCTTTTGACAGGATCAGTTTTCCTTCATTGTCCTCTGCTTTTAACACATAAACCTCTATTTCATCCCCCACTTTAACAACATCCTGGGGGGAAGTAACTTCACAGCAGGACAGCTCCCTGATCGGAATAATACCTTCTGATTTGGCTCCCACGTCAACCATAACCTCGTCCTGGCCGACGTGCACAACCGTACCAGTCACGATGTCACCGTGGCGCACAGCCTTCACTTCCACAGCGTCTTTCATTTCTTCTTCCTGTTCAGGGCCGTTTTGTTCTTCAATGTCGCTCATTCGTCTCTTTACCTCCTCTATAATCCAGTCAGGTGTGGACGCACCCGCTGTTAACCCGACCGTTTTTACTCCCTGAAACCAGGCCGGGTCCAGTTCATCAGCCGTCTCAATAAGGTGAGTGGCAGTTCCTGAAGCACTGCAAAGACTGGCCAGTTTCCTGGTGTTGGCGCTGTTGGCGCCTCCCACCACGATCATTACACCGACCTTCCCGGCAAGTTCCTGGGCCGCCCGCTGCCGCTGGGTGGTGGCGCTGCAGATGGTATTGCACACCTTGAACCTCGCGCCGGTTTCGCGTATCACTTCGACAACGGAATTAAAGTTTCCCAGTGGCTGTGTTGTTTGGGCTATGATCCCGAAGGCGTCATCCTTGTCTAAGAGAGCCGCTTCTGCCGGGTTTTCCACAACAAGCGCCTTGCCGCCGGTCCAGCCTTTGATCCCTTGAACTTCCGGATGATCCCTGTCTCCCACTACCACAACCTGATAGCCTTGCTCCGTCAAATCGCGGGCCAGATCCTGCGCCCTGCGCACAAACGGGCAGGTAGCGTCCACGATATCTAAACCTTGCTCCCGGGCTTCATCCATCAATTCCGGACTTACGCCGTGGGATCTGATTACTACCGTACCATGGCTCGCATCTTTAAGATCGTTGATCTCCTTAATGCCCATCTCAGCCAGGCTTGCCACCACCTGGGGGTTGTGAATCAAAGGACCCAGGGTATATATAGGACCGGTTTTGCTGCTTACCGTTGCCTGTGCTATTTCAATAGCCCTTTTAACACCGAAGCAAAAACCTGCTTTGGCGGCCAACCGCACCTTCATTTTATCACCGTTTTATCCATATCTTAAAAAGATTCGCCCAGGTATCTTAAATTCCTTCTAAAATTAAATATCTGGCGCAGACTTTTCATTGCTTTTATTCTCTGCAAGCAGCGAGGCCACCTGTTCCATAATCATATCGCTGGCCTTCTCCAGATCTTCTTTGCCGGCCTTTCCGGCACTACGGCAAATAACCGGACTGCCAACATGGACTTTTATCTTTTTAAATACGCCTCTGGTGCCGCTTACAGCTATGGGCAGCATGGGAACCCCAGCTTTGAAAGCCAGCAGGGCAGCGCCCAGATGGGGCTTGAGCATTTCCCCGGTTTGGCTTCTGGTGCCCTCAGGAAAAACGCCGACCACCTGACCCTCCTCCAGGAGTTTGACAGCGATCCTGATCGCATTGCGATTAGATTTTTCCCGTTGCACCGCAAAGGCTCCGGACGATTTAACCACATAACCTATGACCGGGATTTTAAAGAGCTCCGATTTGGCCATAAAGTGAACTTTTCGTTTAAAAGCGCAAATTATTACCACCGGATCCCAGTTGCTGACGTGATTGGCCACTAGAATAATCCCACCGCTGGCGGGGAGATTATCCCTTCCCCGCACCTCCCAACGCCTCAGCACCGCCAATACAATCCGGACGAGATATTTGAGCACCCGGTATACCATGTTTTCCATGTTAAACTACCTTGCCGCTGAAACTCGGTCTATGATCATGTTTACCACCTGTTCCACCGAAAATAAAGTGCTGTCTATAATTTCCGCGTCCGGCGCCTGAGTTAGGGGATCTGTTTCTCGCGTAGAGTCGATCCCGTCTCTCCTGATGATTTCTTCTTCCATCTGACCCTGACTGATGACACTGCCTTTCGCGGCCAACTCTTCCCTTCGCCTTTTCGCTCTAACCGGCATGGAAGCTGTAAGAAATATTTTTACGGGCGCATCCGGCAAAACCACCGTACCGATATCCCGTCCCTCCATCACAACTCCGCCTCTGGCGGCCATGGATTTTTGCAATTCAACCATTCTTCTTCTCACTGCCGGAACCATGGCCACAAGAGAAACACTTCTTGACACTTCCGGTGTACGAATCTCTTCTGAAACATCCTCGCCGTTTAAAAAAATTCTCAGTCGATCATCCTCACCATTCTGCAGGCTTACCGGTGTAACCGCGGCCAAACGGCCGAGAGCCACCGTGTCGTGCAGGTCCACACCATCGCGCAGCGCCTGCAGAGTTACGGCCCGGTACATGGCGCCGGTGTCTATGTATATGAAGCCAAGTTTTTTCGCAACTGACTTAGCCACGGTACTCTTACCGGCCCCAGCCGGCCCGTCTATGGCTATATTCGGATAATATTCCATTGGTTCACTCCTGGTATAATGTGTAAAAATAGTGTGTACCGTATTTATTTTCGACACTACAGGTTTTTTCCCTTTTTTTATTATCAACTAAGCTGACTCATAAACAACTCCAGACTTTATTATTCTAC
>CAZJGV010000083.1:2587-12975 GCA_964545615.1 uncultured Pelotomaculum sp. | reverse complement strand
AGCGCCTCACTCTGCACCCGTACCGAAGTCGTCTGTTTTTACGAGGACATCGGCCGCCATAATGCTGTAGATAAGATATTCGGCAGATGTTTTCTTGAGGGTATTGTTTTAAACGATAAAATCCTTGTTTTCAGCGGCCGTATTTCTTCGGAAATACTAATCAAAGTGGCCAAGATGGGCATACCTATGATTGTGTCCCGCTCGGCTCCGACAGAGCTTGCCGTAAAGTTGGCGGAGCAGTTAGGGATCAGCGTAATTGGTTTTGCCCGGGAGGGCAGGCTCAGTGTGTACGCCAACCATGAGCGGATTGAGGGCGCAGGCTAAAATGCTTATTGACAAATCCCGAGCGTTTTAATATGCTATATGAAAGCAATTCCGATTAAAATACTATGTTTAATAGGAAGATTAAGTTCGGTGTCTCAAGGGGGTTTGTTTTAGTGCGCAGAGTATATTTTGACCACAGCGGGACCACACCGGTGCACCCGGCTGTAGCCGAAGAAATGTTCCGCTATCTTACCGGGGAAACTTTCGGCAATCCTTCCAGCGTGCATTATTACGGGCTGCAGATTAAAAAAAGGGTCGCGGAGGCCAGGGATAAGCTAGCCCGGGCCCTGGGCGCCGGCAGTGGGGAAATCGTATTTACCAGCGGCGGCACTGAGTCAGACAACATGGCCATTCACGGCGCCGCCTACACTAACAGGAACAGGGGCAACCACGTTATCACCAGTGCTGTGGAACACCACGCTGTGCTCAACACGGTAAAGGCTCTGGGCAAGCAAGGTTTCGAAATTACCATTCTACCTGTGGACCGTTACGGTATGGTCGATTTGGATGATGTGGCTGCGGCGATAACCGACAAAACCACTGTCATCAGTATTATGCACGCCAATAACGAAGTTGGCACAATCATGCCTGTGGCAGAAATAGGGAAGTTGGCCAAAGAGCGCAAAATCCTCTTTCATGTGGACGCCGTTCAGAGTTTCGGGAAAATACCGGTGAAGGTAGACGAAATCGGCGCTGACCTGTTGTCAATATCGGGGCATAAGATATACGGACCCAAGGGAGTCGGCGCGCTTTACATCCGTAAGGGCTCACGCTGGAGGCAGAGCCTTTTTCACGGCGGCGCGCAGGAGCGCCTGCGCCGGGCCGGTACCGAGAACATTCCGGGGATTATGGGATTGGCCAAGGCAGTCGAGTTGGCTGACTCCAATATGGAGCAGGAAAGCGCCGGGTTAAAGGTTATGCGTGACAAGCTGATCAAAGAATTAACCAGCCGCTTCGAGCATGTCAGCCTGTCCGGCCACCCCACTATGCGCTTGCCGAACCACGCCAGTTTTCTTTTTAAATACATCGAAGGGGAATCAATGCTGCTCAGCCTTGACATGAAAGGCATAGCGGCTTCCACCGGCTCCGCCTGCACCTCGGGCTCACTGGAGCCTTCCCACGTGCTGCTGGCCATGGGTGTCCCCCCCGAAGATGCCCACGGTTCCCTGCGACTGACCCTGGGTAAGGACAACACTGAAGAGGACGTGGACTATTTCCTTGACGTTATGGGACCTATTGTGGAAAAACTGCGGGACATGTCGCCGCTAAAGGAATGAAGAAATATGGATCAAGAAACCGTAAAACATTTATCAGCTGAAATTGCCAGGTTGAAGAAAGAGCGCAACGCGGTTATTCTGGCTCATTTTTACCAGCGGCCGGAAGTACAGGACGTGGCTGACTTTATCGGCGATTCTTTGGCGCTATCACAGCAAGCCGCAGATACTGATGCCGATGTGATTATCTTTTGCGGCGTTCACTTTATGGCAGAGAGCGCGTCCATCCTTTCTCCCGGCAAGATTGTGGTTCTGCCTGATCAACAAGCCGGCTGTCCGATGGCCGACATGGTCGACGCGGTACAGCTGGAGCGGAAGAAACAGGAGTACCCTGATGCCACTGTGGTCTGCTATGTGAACACTTCGGCGGAAGTAAAGGCTGGATGCGACGTCGCCTGCACATCAGCCAACGCTGTCAGAGTGGTAGCGTCACTGCCGGAGGATAAGCCGGTTATATTTGTGCCGGACATGAACCTGGGGCATTACATAGTTACCCAAACCGGCAGGGAGATGATTTTGTGGGAAGGGTACTGCAACACCCACCACCGTCTGACCGCCGAAGATGTGCTTAAAACCAAGGCCGAACATCCGGAAGCGCTGATTATGATCCACCCGGAATGTCATCCGGAGGTAGTGGCCCTGGCTGATAAGGTGTCGAGCACAGCGGGTATGATCAATTTCGCCAGGGAAAACGATGCCCGTGAATTTATAGTCGGCACGGAAATGGGTATACTGCACCCGCTGGAAAAGCGTTGCCCTGATAAACAGTTCTATATGGCATCCAATAAACTGGTTTGCCCCAACATGAAGAAGACAACACTGGATAAAGTGCACCAGGCTCTTACAAACCTCGAGCCGCGGGTGACTGTTCCGGAAAAAGTGAGAAAGCAGGCCATCCGGTGTTTGGAAAGGATGCTGGAAATATCATAATGTTTTATGAAGAAGATGCCTACATTTAACGGCGCAATATACCCAATGTGTTTTCAGTGTAGTTGTATCATGCACAGCCCCTATTTTATGGGGGCTAATTTATTCATAAGGAAAGGGGATAAGTTATGACCAGGATCGCCGACAACCTGACGGATTTGATCGGCAACACCCCCCTTCTCCGGCTCCGGCGCATATCACAAGGGTCAGAAGCTGATCTGGTGGTTAAACTGGAGTCTTTTAATCCCGGGGGTAGTATCAAGGACCGCATTGGCTGGAATATGATCCTGTGTGCGGAGGAGCAGGGACTGCTTAAGCCCGGCTCGGTGATTATCGAACCCACCAGCGGTAACACCGGTATTGCCCTGGGTTTTTTAGCCGCCTCACGCGGCTACCGCTTGATTCTGACCATGCCCGAAACCATGAGCGTTGAGCGGCGGAATTTGCTCAAGGCCTACGGGGCGGAGTTGGTACTCACGCCAGGGGCACTGGGAATGAACGGAGCGGTGCAAAAGGCTGAAGAATTAGCCGGGGAAATAGACGGTTCATTCATGCCGCAGCAGTTTGAAAACCCGGCTAATCCGGAGATCCACCGGTTGACCACGGCGGAAGAGATTTGGCGGGACACCGGCGGGGAGGTGGATGCTGTCGTGGGCGGTGTGGGCACCGGCGGCACCATTACAGGGATCGCCCAGGCGCTCAAAGAGCGGAAGCCGGAACTGAGGTTAGTTGCGGTTGAACCGGCTGATTCACCTGTTTTGTCAGGAGGAAAACCTGGTCCCCATAAGATCCAGGGCATTGGCGCCGGGTTCATTCCCAAAGTTCTCGATCTGGCGCTGGTTGATGAGATTATCAGAGTAAGCAACCAGGATGCCTTTGAAACGGGACGGCGACTGGCCCGGGAGGAAGGGCTGCTGGTCGGTATATCTTCCGGGGCGGCAGTTTTTGCGGCTCTGGAATTGGCGCGGCGACAGGAAAACCAGGGCAAGCTCATCGTGGCTATCCTGCCGGATACCGGGGAGAGATACCTGAGCACGCCCATGTTCCAGGACTAAGTATTTATTATCAGATAAATCTATAGTGGAGAGGATAGCTATGTTCAAGCGGCTGCGTGAAGATATCAGGGTGGTTATGGAGCGGGACCCGGCGGCCAAGTCGCCCTGGGAAGTTGTTCTGTGTTACCCGGGGTTTCATGCCATACTGATGTACAGGTTGGGCCACAAGTTCTACAAGTGGCGCTGGTTTGTCACAGCCAGGTTTATCTCTCATGTCGCCCGCTTTTTAACCGGGATCGAAATACACCCGGGCGCGAAAGTAGGGGAAGGGCTTTTTATAGACCATGGTTCCGGAGTGGTTATCGGTGAGACAACCGAGATAGGCAATAATGTTACCATCTACCAAGGCGTGACCCTGGGGGGCACGGGCAAGGAAAAAGGCAAGAGGCACCCGACCATAGGTGATAACGTGGTGGTGAGCGTCGGCGCCAAGGTGCTGGGCTCTTTTCCCGTAGGCGACAACTCCAAAATCGGCGCGGGGTCGGTAGTGTTGAAAGCAGTTCCCCCCGAAAGCACGGTGGTGGGAGTGCCCGGCAAAGTGGTAGCCCGAAACGGACAAAAGATCACCCGTTCGGAAGATTACGAAATAGACCTGCGCCATGACCTGCTGCCGGACCCTGTGGCGGAAATGATCCTCTGCCTGCAGAAAAAAATCGACATGCTGGAAAAACGAATTATGCAGATGGAGGAAAATAGCCAGCCAGTGGAAACTGTCTGTGAGGATGGAACGATTAAGTGCGGTGAAGGCTGTCTTTTTGTTAAGCGGGGAGCGGAAGGCTAAGTCAACTTTGAACCCAAACCTGCCTGAAGGTATTTTTGTGACCTTTACAGATTCTTGTAGACAATGGGGAGTTTATTAAAATTTTTTCGTACTTAGCCTATATTGTATAAAATAAATACAATATTTAATCTTATCCAGAGAACTTCAACTACTACTAAAAATATCCTGTATTATCCAGGTTAACAAAATAAAAGTTTTTAAGCTAAGCTTGAGTCAGGGAGTACTTTCCTGACTCATTCTTGTAAAAGGCAGATTGGGGAAAATAATTCCATTACATCATAGGATTAATAAATTTTTCATAGAATTTATTTTACCTAGAAGAATAATTATACTTTTTCGTCTAACTGGTTGCAAAAGTACTCTTTTGATTGGAGGGATACAATAAGTAATGATAAAGCTGTGTAAAAAATTGGTATTCTTAGTCGTTACGGCAATTTTTTGCTTTTCCCTTGCCGGAATAGCTACGGCTAAAACACCACTGGAAAACGTAAAAAATGTTAACGATGCTAATAACTATATTACCGACAAGTATGTTGAGGGTGAGCTATTTATAAGGGTTAAACCTGAAAATGCGGGTAATCCAGCGTCGATAGCCAGCCTCCACTCTCAAATAGGGGCTAGTGTTATAAAAGAGTTTAAAAACTTAGCCGGTCTTCAACTAGTTAAACTCCCCGAGGGTTTAGCTGTAATGGCTGCGGTAAACAAATACAAACCGAACTCTAACGTTCTATATGCTGAACCGAATTATCTGTATTTCGTAAATGTAACTCCTAATGACAGCTCTTACAATCAGCTGTGGGGGTTGAATAACACCGGCCAGTCAGTTAATGGAACTGCAGGCACGGCAGACGCGGATATCGATGCGCCTGAGGCATGGGATTACATAACAGGCTCATACGATGTTATAGTAGCCGTTGTGGATTCGGGTGTAGATTATAACCACCCGGAACTTGTAAATAATATATGGACAAACCCTGGTGAGATTGCTGGCAACGGCACGGACGACGATGGGAACGGCTATATAGACGATGTACATGGATGGGATTTTTACCAGGATGACAATGACCCCATGGATGTAAACTCTCATGGAACTCATGTGTCAGGTACTATAGCTGCGGTTGGCAATAACAGTCAGGGACTCACCGGAGTTATGTGGAACGCCAGGATTATGCCACTGAGGTTTCTCGGTCCCACCGGTTCAGGTGATACAGAAGATGCAATAGATGCGATTACCTATGCCAACCAGATGGGCGCCAACGTCATAAACAATTCCTGGGGCGGCGGCGGTTACTCACAAGCATTGAGAGACACCATAAATGCCTCACCCGCCGTTGTAACATGTTCGGCCGGGAATGATGGCACAGATAATGATTCAACTGCTCAGTATCCTTCCAGTTATGATTGCAGCAACATTATTGCAGTGGCAGCCACCAACCAGAATGACTCCCTTGCGTCTTTTTCGTGCCGCGGAGCCACTTCCGTAGATGTGGCAGCTCCTGGTGTAGGAATCTATAGCTCAGTGCCTGCAAGGAAGCAAGTCTTTTTTGACAACATGACCAATATGGACAACTGGAACGCTCAAATACCCTGGGCACTTACAACCTCAAAATATTATAGCTCCCCGTCCTGCGCCACCGACAGTCCGGACGGCAACTACGGCGACAACTCTGAAACTTCTTTGTCGCTCAAAAACCCCATTAACTTGACTGGTGAACATGGAGTAAAATTGGAATACAAGATGTGTCTTGAAACTGAATCCGGATATGACGCATTGTTTATAGATGCATCGCAAAACGGCTCAGATTGGGAAAACATCTATGGTTGGACAGGATCTACCGGCGGAGCGTTTTACTCCTTTGAAGAAGACCTTACTGCTTATGACGGTAGGCCGTCAGTCTATGTGAGGTTCAGGCTGAAATCTGACTCTTCAGCTGCCTACGATGGCGCCTACATAGACGATATAAAAGTTACATCATCATCAGCAACATATACCGGAACAGAATACGCATATTTTAGTGGAACATCAATGGCCACCCCGCATGTATCGGGACTCGCGGGATTGACCAGGGCTTATCGGCCAAATCTTACAAACCTGCAAATAAAACAAGCTATTCTGGACAACGTCGACACTATAAGCTCTTTAGGCGGAAAGGTGCTGACCGGCGGCAGGATTAACGCCCAGAAGACATTAAGCGCCCTGGCGATAGCTCCTTACGGCGCGCAAATTACGTCAGACACCATTCCCACCACTATGACAGCGGGGCAGTCGTATTCAGTCAGCGTCACGGTCATGAACACCGGCGCCAACACCTGGACCGCCGCTGAAAACTACCGGCTGGGCGCGGTGGGCAACACCGACCCCTTTGCTGTGGCCAGGCAATACTTGAGTCCGGCAGAATCTATCGCTACCAACCAGTCCAGGACCTTCACCTATACAATGACCGCCCCCGCCACGGCGGGCTCATACACCACTGACTGGAGAATGCTCAGGGAGTACATCTGCTGGTTCGGGGATACGCTAACTAAAACGGTTACCGTTAATTAGATAAACTAGTATCATGAAGTTGCACTTGTTTTGCTGGTAGTCGCGCATATAGCCATGATCTTTGGGATGTTAATCCCCCTGAACTGCGGGTAAAAGTTGAACCCCATCAAGTGAAGATGTAGTATATTTGGCGAAACAGAAAGAGTCATCAGTTTTTGAACTGATGACTCTCGTGATTTTTACGAACTAATTCATCTGTTTTCTTAGTCATTTTAGGGCATCTCTTTATTTAGTTGCGAATCTTACACCCATATCAAATGCCTTTTGGCAGTCTATAGGGAACTGTTCATCATGAATCATTTTTCTTGCAGGGGCATCAAATCTGTCGGCTTCATATTTGGAATAGTCATCAAACTGGTACGCACTTACGCTGTACAGCGTTTCAAGAGATCCAACTATATTAATGATCATGCTTTCAATTTTCCCGAGGCTATCCATATAGCCCCAGTCATTCATCATAGTCTCACTGGCTCCCATCGTATAAATAAATCCGGCAGGAATCTTTTTGGGAAAAAAGTTGGTAAACTCCTTGTCATACAGAAAATTAGAAAAAAGAAATCTTTCAAGAAAAGCACGCATACCACTACTCGTATTATGGATGTAAATCGGGCTGCCAAAGACAAGGGCGTCCGCCTGCTTTGCTTTTAGGAGCACTTCCGTCAAGTCATCCTGCATGGCACATACGCCATGCTTGCCGCCTTTTCTCTTGCAGGCAAAACAGCTGGTGCATCCTTTGAAATCAAGGTCATACAGGTTTACCAGCTCTGTTTGGGCGCCACATGATTTCGCACCTTCCAATGCTTTTTTGAGAAGTGTGGCAGTGTTCCAATTTTTTCGTGGACTGCCGTTAATCGCAATAACATTCATAGCTTTCATAGTCCTCCTCGTATCCATATACTTTACATGTGCCGGGCAACTGTTTATACTAAGTATATGAAAAAGGAACAAATCTGCAAGTACGCACATTTTTGTGCCTTAAAATTGGAGGTACACTGATTATGGTTAAAAAAGCGGAAGAAGTAAAACCCGTACATTTTCAAAAATGCGCGGTTATTCATGCGCTTGAAATAATTGGTGGCAAATGGAGGCTGCCGATTATTTGGGAACTGTCCGCACAGGAAAGTATGAGATACAATGAGCTGAAACGGCATCTGAACGGGATTACCAATATCATGCTCACGCGTGCCTTACAGGGATTAGAGAAACACCACCTTGTGCTTCGAGTTGAGCACAATCAAATACCACCTCATGTTGAATATTCCTTAACCGAAAGCTGTAAGCGGCTACTGCCAGCCTTGGAAATTATAAACCAATGGGGCAAAGAACAAATGCTTAGCACCTGTGGTGATGATAAAACAGAGAAATAGATTCAGTAACAATTTTATTATGATTTTGCAACACTTTATTCAGATAATATAGTGATGAGATAAAAATAAAGTGGAATAATCTTAAAATGATATTAGTATAGCAGTTTTTTTTGGAGGCACTGATATGACAGCTGTTGAAAAAACAGAGGTTCAGAAGACACAAGGGCTGAAAAAACTGACAGTTAAGATAAAAGGGATGTCCTGTGCGGCTTGCTCCAGCCGTATTGAAAAAGCGCTGGTCAAAGTGCCTGGTGTGCAGGACGCCAGGGTAAACCTGGCTGTGGAAACGGCCACTGTGGAATACCTGCCGGAAGCGGTGACCCCTGCTCAGATTCTTGACAAGATCAGGGAAACCGGTTACCGACCGCTGCTGGAAAGCAACGAGCTGAAGATCTCCGGCATGAGCTGCGCCGCCTGCTCCGCCAGAATTGAAAAGGGCCTGAACAAGCTGCCGGGCGTTACCCGGGCGGCAGTCAATCTGGCCACTGAAAAGGCGGTGGTAGAGTTTAACCCCGCCGAGATTGATGTTATGCGGATCAAAAAAGCAATAGACGATTTAGGATTCAGGGCTGCTCTGGCGGAAGACCGCGCGGCGGTGGATTCGGAGCGGGCGGAAAGGGAGAGGGAAATCAGGCGGCAGAAGTCCCTGGTGATTTTTTCGGGTATTTTGTCCGCACCCCTGCTGGTCAATATGCTGGTGATGGTTTTTAACCTGCACCATCTGGCGCCGGTATTTTTCATGAGCGCGTACTTTCAGTTCGCCCTGGCCACCCCGATCCAGTTTATAGCGGGGGCCAATTTTTACAAAGATGCCTACAGCGCCTTACGGGGCAGGAGCGCCAACATGTCGGTGCTGGTGGTCCTGGGCACTACCGCCGCCTACCTGTACAGTGTCGTGGCTACTTTTTTCAGTGATAAAACCGGGGTTACCGAGATCTATTATGAAACCAGTGCAATCATCATAACCCTGGTGCTGCTGGGCAAAACCCTGGAGGCTATCGCCAGGGGCAGGACCTCCGAGGCCATTAAAAAGCTGATCGGGCTTCAACCCAAGCACGCCCACGTGATCAGGAGCGGCCAGGAAATTGAGATACCTATAGAAGAAGTACAGGCGGGTGATTTAGTAGTGGTGCGCCCCGGTGAAAAGATTCCTGTCGATGGTGTGGTCAGGGAAGGTTATTCTGCGGTAGACGAATCCATGCTCACCGGGGAAAGCGTGCCGGCAGACAAAAAGGTCGGGGACTAAATAATCGGCGCCACTATTAACAAACTGGGCACATTTAAGTTTGAGACTACCAGGGTGGGCAAGGATACCGCCCTGGCCCAGATCATTAAAATAGTGGAAGAAGCCCAGGGATCCAAGGCTCCGATCCAGCGCATGGCTGACGTTATTTCCGCTTATTTCGTCCCGGTGGTGATTATGGTGGCCTTGCTCACCTTTTTAACCTGGTTTTACCTCGGCGCCCCCGGTGATTTTACCAGGGCTATGTTGAACTTTACCGCTGTGCTGGTGATTGCCTGCCCCTGCGCCCTGGGCCTGGCCACCCCTACTTCAATAATGGTGGGCACCGGCAGGGGAGCTGAATACGGCATCCTGATTAAAGGCGGCGAGTACCTGGAAAAAGCCCACCAGCTTACCGCCATTGTGCTGGACAAAACCGGGACTATTACCAGGGGTGAGCCTTCTTTTACCGACCTTATCCCGGCGCCGGAATATAAAGGACGTGAAAACGAAATGCTGCAGATCGCCGGCAGGGCGGAAAAGAACTCTGAGCATCCCCTGGCGCAGGCTATTGTGAATTACGCTAAAGAGAAGGGTGCGGTATTAGATGACCCGCAGCAATTCAAGGCCATACCCGGCCACGGAGTCGCCGCTGAAATAGATAACCACAAAGTACTGCTGGGTACCAAAAAGTTGATGAAAGAAAACTGCATCGAAATAGCCGGACTGGTTGCGGGTGTTGAAAAGCTGGAAGAGGAAGGCAAGACAGCCATGTACATGGCCGTGGATAACAGGATGGCGGCAGTTATCGGTGTGGCGGACACGATCAAAGAAAGCTCCAGCGAAGCGGTAAGCCAACTGCAGAGGATGGGCCTGGAAGTCTGGATGATCAC
>CAZJGV010000083.1:0-2577 GCA_964545615.1 uncultured Pelotomaculum sp. | reverse complement strand
CAAACTCCGCGAACGTGTACTGCGCGTTCAGCGCGCTGCGGCTATCGCCCGGCAGGTGGGCATAAACAATGTATTGGCGGAGGTGCTTCCCGAGGACAAAGCTAGCCAGATTGAAAAACTGCGCGGTCAGGGCAAGGTTGTCGGCATGGTCGGCGACGGCATCAATGACGCCCCGGCCCTGGTTACCGCAGACGTTGGCTTCGCTATAGGCACCGGAACCGATGTGGCTATCGAAGCTGCGGACATCACTCTGATGCGGGGTGATTTAAGAGGGGTGGCGGCTGCCATCAACCTTAGCCGGGCTACTATCAGAAATATCAGGCAGAACCTGTTCTGGGCTTTGTTTTACAACACCGTGGGCCTCCCGGTGGCGGCTCTGGGCTTGCTCAACCCTGTGATTGCTGGAGCTGCAATGGCCTTCAGTTCGGTATCGGTTGTGACCAATGCCCTTAGATTGCGGCGTTTCAACCCAGAATTATCACTTAAAACCAACCAGTAACAGTTGGTTTTTCTTTTCCTCCGCCGGATGTTATTAATAAAAATTACAAGTATATGATTATAACAGGTAATTTTGAAGATACTAACATTTGAGGAGGTGAGATCATGCTTAGCAAACATCAACTGGAGTCCTGTATACAACGCTGTCAGAGTACGGCCAGCGAACTCAGGACCATGTCCACGGATGCATCGGCGCCCGCAAAACATTCCCTGGATCAGGCCTATGTATCTATTGACGCCTGCATCAAACAATGCCAGGATGCGCTAACCAAGATATAGGATTCATTAGGTACAGCAAGGAGCCTGAAATAAGGGCTCCTTTTTAATTTGTCCCTTGTCATGGATATTAGTGGTTCTTTTGTAACAATATCGCATAATATGTATTGCAGTCTCACACCTGCAGCCTGTACATTTGCTTAGAAAAGGAGGCAAACTTTTATGAATACGACAGTATGGTGGCCCGGTTACAATACCCAGGAGGCGGCAGCCTTTATTCGGGGCGGCCCGCTCGCGCCGCAGATAACCGGGACCGTCCGCTTTACAGATGTGTCCGGCGGTACCTTGGTGTCTGTGGATGTAGCGGGACTCCCACCGTATCAACCAGCTCAAAACGGCAGGCCTCCTGTAGGTCCCCACGGTTTTCATATACATGAGTTCGGCAACTGTGATATAGGCAATCCCGAGACTCCGTTTCTCGCCGCCGGCGAGCACTGGAATCCTTACAACCAGCCGCATGGCAACCACGCGGGGGACTTTCCCGTGCTGTTTTCTAACAACGGACGGGCTGTAATGTCCTTTTTCACCAACAAATTTAGAGTTGCGCAAGTTGTAGGCAGATCCGTGATAATCCATCAGAACCCCGATGATTACCGTAGTCAGCCGGCAGGCGACTCGGGCAAGCGGCTGGCTTGCGGTGTAATTAACTATTAAAAGAGAGGCCTCTTGGAATTCAAGGTGTTTTTATAGTACATGTAGAAATATTATGGAGTAATGTTAATAGTATGCATTTAATTGTGGAGGGAAGATATGGACAAGCAGGAATTGCTAAAAATAGCATCGTCCTTTGTGGAGAACTCAAAAGATAACCTTATAACAGAGCAAGTTGCGCTTTCTGAGACTGTTTTCGGCATGAAAATGTTCGAGGCGCCGATTTTTGCTTTTGGTGCAGCTGATGATGAGTATTTCAGATTATTGAAAGAGCCAACTGCAATAGGGGAACACTTCATGCTTCCCCAGGAATGGCTGCCGGGTTCAAAAACTGTGATTTCCTTTTTCTTGCCTTTTACCGAAGCAGTAAAAAAGGGCAACAGGCGGGACATGCTCTGGCCTTCTGAAGAATGGTTGCATGGACGCATTGAAGGACAGGCTTTTAAGATGAAGTTGGGCAGGTATCTGAATTCAACATTGAAAAGTGCCGGCTACGATAGCCTTGTGCCGGCTTTAGATGAAAGGTTTTGGGCCAATACAAATACCCGATCTAACAACGCTTCTTCTGACAATAAAAGCAGAGATACTCTTTCATTTACAAGCAATTGGTCTGAAAGACACGCGGCCTTTGTGTGCGGGCTTGGAACATTCGGGCTTTCTAAAGGTTTAATAACAAAAAAAGGAATGGCCGGCAGACTCGGCAGCATCATCACAGAGCTATATTTGTCTCCTGACCAAAGAGAATACGAAAGTATCTATGAATATTGTTCCATGTGCGGCGCCTGTGTCAAGCATTGTCCCGTTAAGGCAATATCCGTTGATAAGGGTAAAAACCACAATATATGTTCAGGATTTATAGACAAAACATCTGAAAAATACAAACCAAGATATGGTTGCGGAAAATGTCAGGTTGGGGTACCTTGTGAAAGCGGTATCCCTGGCAAACAAAGTAAAAGAAGCAGTATATCAATTTAGTAAGACAAACTATCTTTTTTCCTTATTACAGAAAAATATAGAATTTCTAGCGAACCGGTAATTAGCGCTGACCGTCTGATTTATTAAGTAAAGTTTGTTGTGGGTTTGTCTGCCCGGAACTATATTCAGGGATTACTGGATCTTTTTTTGAAAGGAGGCAGGGCGCTGCCCAAATAG
>CAZJGV010000082.1:5526-13164 GCA_964545615.1 uncultured Pelotomaculum sp. | reverse complement strand
ACAGTGAACGGACCCTCTATGAGGAGGAAAAAGCCAGGGTGGCCAAAACAGTGGTCGAATTGCTGGAGAAGCGTTATACCGGCATCAGAAGCCAGGTAGAGGCAGTAGACGTGCCCACCCTGATGACCTGGGAGCGGTACATGGGGGGCACGCACGGTTTCGCCAATATGCCTAACAAAAAATTAAACATTGCCGGCAGCTTGTTCAAAAGGGAGCCGGAGACTACCCTGCCGGGCCTTGCGAACTTCCACCTGGTGGGAGCCTGGGTCACTTCAACCGGTGCGCTGTTCGCCAACGCCCTGTCAGGAAGGACAGTGATCAGGAAGATATGCAAAAATGACGGGAAAAAGTTCAATATACTTAGTGTACCGGGTACCTAAGTTATTAAGTTATTAAGTTATTATAGGTACCTTGGTACCGGAGATAAGCAACTAACATAGTTATGATTCCGGTGGTGAGACAACATCCGAAACCTTCCATGTGTTCACCCACCCCATCCCAGGCGCAGGCCGGACTGGTAAATAACCAGTGACACCAGCCAGGCCAAAACGAACGGGTAGCCAGCCGCAAAAAGTGTCCACTTCCATGAACCAAACTCTTTTCTGAGGGTGGCCAGTGCCGCCATGCAAGGCGTGTAGAGCAAGTTGAAGACCAGAAAAGCATAGGCGGCCAGGGGAGTGAAAACAGAACTCATAACGGCCTGTATTTGGGTCACCATCTCTGGCGCTTCGCTTGCGAGTTCTCCTGCGCCGTATACTATCGCCATGGTCGAAACGACCGCTTCTTTAGCCATGATACCGGTTAACAAGGCCACTCCTGACTCCCAGTTGGCAAAGCCATGCAGGGCAAAGAGAGGCGCGATAACACCGCCGATGGCCGCCGCCAGGCTGTCCTGGATCTCGGCGGGACCGCTCAGGTTGTAGCCGCACAAGAACCAGAGCAGAACCGACATGCTGAAGATGATCGTACCGGCTTTAATCAGAAAGCCCTTGCCTCTCTCCCAGGTCTGCAGTACAACCGTGCGCAGGGCAGGCATCCGGTAAGGCGGCAGTTCCAGGATTAATGGCTCTGACTCACCTTTTAGAATTGTGCTCTTAAAGAGGATACCCATCAGGATTGCAAAAACGATACCGAGCAGGTAAAGAGAAAAAATCACAGGGGTCTCTTTTCCGGCAAAAAATACGGCTGCCAGCAGGGCGTACACAGGGAGCCTGGCGCTGCAGGACATCAGCGGTGTGATCAGCATAGTTACCCGCCGGTCTCTTTCCGTATCAAGAATTCTGGCGCCCATGATGGCTGGCACAGAGCAGCCGAAACCCATCAGCATGGGCAGAAACGCCTTTCCCGATAAGCCAAGTCTGCGCATGGCCTGGTCCATTATGAACGCGCCACGGGCCATATAACCCGTCCCTTCAACGAAGCTGATCAGTAAAAAGAGGGTAAATATTATGGGGACGAATACCAGCACACCGCCAACCCCGGCAATTACGCCGTCCACCAGCAGTGAACTGAGCCAATCCGCCGCTCCCGCCGCAGTCATCACTTCAATCGTCCATGCCGCAAGCTTCTCGTTAATCAAAACGTCCAACAGGTCTGAAAGCGGGCTGCCGACCCAGCTGAAAGACAGCTCGAATAAAAAATACATAATGGCGAGGAAAATCGGTATGCCCAACAGCCTGTTGGTTAGTATGTCGTCTAATTTCTCACTCCAACCTCTCTGATCAGTCGATTCTTTTTTTACCGCTTGTTCTAAAATCTGTCCGATGAAGGCGTAGCGGGCCTCTATCTGAGCCTCTTCTAACTGCGCTGCCGCCAGTGACCTGTTCCTTTCCAGGTAAGCCGGCAGCAGGGAGTCTGCCGCAGCCTGCGGCGGCTGAGCGGATATGTCGAACTGCTCAAGTAGACGCTGAACACCGTCCTTGCGGCTGGCGACGGTGGTCACTACAGGAACTCCGAGATGATGGCTCAGGGACTGGGTGTCAATCTCAAAACCTTTTCCCTGCGCCTCATCAATCATGTTCAAGACCACCAGCATGGGACGGCCCAATTCAATTAGCTGAATGGTTAGATAAAGATTACGCTCCAGGTTCGAAGCGTCCACCACATTGA
This sequence comes from uncultured Pelotomaculum sp., assembly GCA_964545615.1. GTDB lineage: Bacteria > Bacillota > Desulfotomaculia > Desulfotomaculales > Pelotomaculaceae > Pelotomaculum_B. The sequence continues at coordinate 11,055 of CAZJGV010000082.1, read as the reverse complement.
CCACCAGGTCCGGCTTTTCCTTGGTAATGTAGTCCACCACGATTTTTTCTTCCAAGGAATAGCCCGCCAGGGTATAAGTGCCGGGGAGGTCGACAATGCTGATCACTTTACCTCCCTTTTTGATCTGACCAACTACTTTCTCCACGGTAACTCCCGGCCAGTTGCCGATACGCTGCTGTGCACCTGTAAGAGCGTTAAACAGTGTGGTCTTCCCGGTATTCGGATTGCCGGCCAGCGCCACATTTATAACAGGCATGTTTTTAATCACCCCTTATCGTGCTACTGTTACAATTCCTACCTATCAAATAACCATGATTTTTTCAGCCTCTGCTTTGCGCAGAGAAAGATGATAGCCTCCTATCGCCATTTCTATCGGGTCACCCAAAGGGGCAACTTTAATTATCCTGACCCTGGTTCCCTTCAGCAGACCCATTGCCATCAGCCGCAACCTGACAGGACCTGCGGCCGTGACCTTTTCTACAACAGCCGACTGGCCTGGCGGCACGTCTTTCAACGTCTTCATATAACGGCATTCCTCCTTGACTCTTTAAACAGTTTGTCTGATCAACAATAATTTTCCGGGCCAGTTGCTGGCCGAGTATCAGTTTACTCCCCCGAACGGTTACAATAAGCGGCCCGCCGCAAACCCGGCAGACTTTTACCGGGGTGCCAGGCAAAAAGCCCATTTCCTCCAGGTGTCTTCTGCAGCCGTCGTTGCTATCAATGGATTGAACGTAAACAGTTTTACCGCATTTGATCATACTCAGCGGTTCGCTCATCCTTCCACACCCCCAACCCTAATAATCTCTTCCAGTAGAATGCTGATATAAATATACTACCCATCTTATAGTGATAATGATAATCATTATCACTATAAGACCAAACGATCCCCTGGAAATCCTTGATGAGCCAATAATAAATGATAACGATTATCATTGTCAAGATTTTTTAATTAAACAAGGGTAAAAAACAACTCAGGAAATTAATTGCCTGAGTTACAGCGAGACAAGGAGGTAATAACTTAGCAAGCGTACCGGGTACTTAAAATTACTTAAAACTAAGTTTTTGTAAAGGCATCAATAACTTAATAACTTAGGTACCCGGTACGCAATGATAATCCGCAATGATATTCAGATGAGGACGGTAGTTCCGTCGAACTTGGTGAGGGAGAAGCCGCTGAATTGCTCATTGCAGGTGTTTCTGTAATCCTGAAGGATGCCGATGGCGACCGCTTCACCTAGTATCATGCCTGCGATCCCGTCGCTGCGCCAGTGGATACCCGCGAAATCACGCCCAAGGGCGATATTGGCGGCAAGTTTGTTTAATTCCCCGCCTACCGTCAAAGGCTGCCCTGAGTAAGGAAGCAGCGAGAGTCCATCAGCGCTGGCGACTACCGGGTTAGGTATTATAAACGATTCCTTGAAGAAGGCCTTCAGCATGGTAACACCCGCCCCCATAAAGCTGGCGTGACCGGCGGGATAGGCGGGATGGGCCGGGCTGCCTCCCGGAAAGGCCTGGGGCAGCAGGTAGGAGCCATATTTGCTGAACACTTCGGTAACCGCCTGCGAATTGAGCAGTTCCGGGTTGATCGGGTAACTGGAAGCGCCCGTTAAAAGGTTCTGGACCAGACCTCCGAATGCCTCGGGACGGAGCCGGCGGTGGACCAGCCATTTCTGGTACCATGCGGCCTCCAGCGCTGCTCTTGATGCTCTGGCTACAAAATCCAGGATATGCGGGCCGCCAAAGGTGGGGAAACCTACCTGGGTTGCGGAACGCAGGTAAGGGTTGGACGGGGCCAGAGCTTCCTGCCCATAGCCGAGCAGAATTGAACAGGCAGAGAGTGTACCCTGGAAGGAAAAATCCTTGAGAACCCAATCGCCCAAACCACGGCCGTCGCGAATATAACGGGGTAAGGGATCGTACACGTTCTGGATTGCCGGCGATTGTCCATTCTGGATCTTAAGCCATTCTTCATACAAGGTCAGGTAGTCTGCTCCGGTCACTGTAGCGCGGTATTGCTGAGTGACCGTTTTCGCTCCAAAAGGGATATCTTTCCAGAGAAACTGGGAAATATATGGTCCTACCAGGTCCCCCGGAGTATGCCCTCGGAATAGAGTCCCTGGGGTAACCACGCCACCTTCTTTCGGCCCCAGAAAAACCGAAAAATTGGATAGATCTGCGGCGGCTGCGATGGTGAGCGAATTGATGGCGTAGTCTGTGAAAGGCACGTCACGGGTCAGCGCCTGCCAGTAATTTTCGGCCATTTCACCGGCGATCTCGGCGCTGCTAATAGAAGGCGCCGGGACCATGCTTAGGTGGTGGGAATCGGGCCCCGCCATTTCAAAGGCATATGCCGCCTGTGGATCGACGAGCTTGGCAACCCCGCCTAAAGGTATGAATTCAAATTCTTCCGGAGCACCAGTCGATAACGCCCTGATCAGGGCGTTATATGCGGTGAGGATAACTTCGCCGAGTTGATTATGGGGCAGGGCTTTGGAAAAATTGCCTATTTTATTTGGATAAAGGTTTTCATCGCCGTTACAAGGATGGTTTGGGAGGGGAAGGTCCCTTTGAAAAAGAGCTGCTTTCAGGCGAAAGTCGTATGCTTCCTGTAGTCGCTTACTGTTGCTTAATGGTCCAATCTCACACGAAACCCCCAGGTTCAGATTCAAGTTTGTGGCTTTACTCTGGCAAGTATCTTTATTTTGCACGCCAGCGCTCATTATTGACTCACTCCAATAACAAAATTAGTCAGAATACCCATAAAATATAATATGCGCAAGGAATGAATTTTGTTATTGACACCCCTTGTCAGGCACATTAAATACTGGTAAAATGTATCAAGGTCAAATTTAGATTAAGTATAATATTGAACTGAGTATAAGGAGAGACAGAATGGAACCAGTCAGAAGAAACAGAACTGAAAGAAAAAAAGAACAGACCCGACAGCGGATTGTCTCTGTGGCAATAGACCTTTTCAACAAGCAGGGATTTGACTCTACTACCGTGGAGCAAATAGCGGAAGAGGCGGATGTGGCCAAAGGTACTATATTCAATTATTTTCCCGCCAAGGAAGCTATAGTTCACGAATATGTGCAGATGTCCGCAAGGGAGACTGGAACTGAGGTGGTCAGCCTGCTGGAGCGGTTACCGGGCATCCGGTCAAGGTTGATTGTGTTATTTCGTGAAACGATGCAGTGGTTTGAAAGAAACATTAATAAGGATGTTCTAAAAAAATATTTGGTTTACTTGATGCAGAGGTCGTTGGAAGCTTTGCGCGATGAAAATATGAGAAGTGGTTTTAACAACATTTTGACACCAGTTATAAGAATGGGGCAGGAAGATGGTGAAATCAGGCGGGACATACCGGCCGAAGAACTGTCAAACCACCTGGAATGGCTAAGCGCTTCAATAATGATGGTCTGGCTGGCCTTTCCGGAAAGACCTTTAACGGATATTTTAGACAGGGAGATTGACCTTTTTCTAAGCGGGGCAGTTGTTCGCCCGGCTCAAGATTTATAAGAGGGTAGGCTGTAAAATGAGGTCTTTTCAGAAGGGTAAAGACTGCCCACATTTGATTTTGTAAAAATATAGTAAGTGTCAGGGGGAGGGTAAATCATGCAGGATTTTAAAGACAAGGTGGCGGTTATTACAGGTGCGGCCAGCGGCATTGGACTGGGCCTGGCCAGGCGCTGTGTCCGGGAGGGGATGCGGGTGGTTCTGGCTGACGTTGAAAAGGATGCCTTGATCAAGGCTCAAAAAGAGTTGACAGCTATGGGCGGTAATGTGCTGCCGGTTTTAACGGATGTGTCAAAGGCGGCTGATGTCACCAAGCTGGCTGAGAAGACGCTTGAACACTTTGGGGCGGTGCATCTCCTTTGTAATAATGCCGGAGTAAGCGGAGCAGACGGCGCCATCTGGGAGGTCAGCCTGGCCGACTGGGAATGGGCTATAGGTGTTAATCTGCGGGGTGTCATTCACGGTCTGCGGGTGTTTGTGCCGATTATGCTGGAACAGAAAACAGAGGGATACATTGTCAATACCGCTTCCACTGCCGGGATACTGCCCTACCACCCTGGTGTGACTTACCATGTGACTAAGCACGCGGTGGTGGCCCTGTCAGAAAACCTTTACAGGACACTGGCTCAGCAGGAGGCTAAAATTAAAACTTCGGTCCTTTGTCCCGGCTTTGTAAAGACTCGGATTCTCAGCTCGGCAAGAAACCTGCCGGTGGAAAACAGGTCTGGTTCCTCCGCCAGGCAGCTGAATTTAGAAGCTGAAAAGGCCGCCTGGGCTTTTTTAGAGAAGGAATTTAAAGTTTTAACGCCGGATCAGGTTGCTGACGCCGTGTTTTCCGCTGTCAGGGAGGAAAAGTTTTATATCCTGACTCACCCCGAGTTTAATGATGCGGTGAAAAAATGGATGGAAGGAATTATCCAGGAAAAGAACCCGGAGACTGCCCGGCTATCCTTCCGCAAGTAATAAATACCCCAGTTTTCTACTACTCAGACAAAAAGACACTTTCCGCAGAGTAGCTTAGATTTACCGAAAAAATATCCATGGTGTTGAAACTGACAATGTTTCAACACCATGGTGAAAAATCCACTGCCGCTGATGCGGCAGTAAAAACTGTAGATTCGATTTCAATCGAACAAGGCGCGTTAGCGCCGATTTTGTTTGATTTCATTGCATCATTGTGCGACTAAAGCCGCACCTACATACAGGCACCCAGAACGGTATTTCAAGAGTTTTAGCCACTCTTTTCAGGGTGGCATTATCAATTTCTATAAGGCTTTCTCAAGTATTTGATAAATACGCTCGACCATGGCCCGCGGGTTGACCACCAAACCGGCGGCTATGAGCGCGTTGTCGAAAATCTGTTCCGCTACAATCCGGGCAAAATCCGGTTCTTCTTCGCGCAGGGAGGACAGGCGCTTAACCAGCTTATGCCGGGTGTTAATCTCCAGGGCTTTTCTGCCCAGGGCGCCGTAGTCCTTATGTGCCGCCTGCATCACCCGCTGCATGCTGCTGGTTAACATCCCGTCCACGTTTAAGATGATGGCAGGGCTTTCCACCAGGCGTGCGGAGCTCTTTACCTCGCTTACCTTATCCCCCAGGATTTCCTTGAGCCACACTGTCAGTGCCGCTGTCTTTTCGCTGTCAAGGTACTCCTCGTCCGAACTTTCCGCCAGGCCGGGAAGCTCCAAATTGGCGCTGTCGGCTGAAACAAGCTTCTTGCCCTTGTATTCCCACAGGTTGCTGAGAACGAAATCGTCTATGGGTTCAAAGGTGTAAAGCACCTCATAGTCACAGTGCCGGAAAACTTCAAGGTAGGGGCCTGCTTCAATGGCTTCCCTGGAAGGTCCGTTGATGAAATAAATGTCTTTTTGCCCTTCCTTCATTCTATCAACATAGTCGGCCAGTGCAACCAGCTGGCCGGGTTCAGACCTGGAGGACTCAAAACGCAGCAGTTTGGCCAGCTCGTCCCGGTAGGTAAAATCCGTGGTTGCCCCCTCTTTTAGAAACATA
>CAZJGV010000082.1:0-5516 GCA_964545615.1 uncultured Pelotomaculum sp. | reverse complement strand
GTGTTCCAGAACTCGGTGTACCTGGCGGGGTCCTCCTGGGACTGTTTATGCAGGAACTTGAGAAAACGGCTGGTGATAACTTTTTGCAGCTTGTTCAGCAGCGCGCTGTCCTGGGTAGTCTCCCGGGAAATGTTGAGCGGGATATCTTCGCTGTCCACCACGCCCTTTACGAAGCGCAGCCATTCGGGCAGAATGTTTTCTGAATGCTGCTGAATCAGTACCTTTCTGCTGTACAGGTTGATGCCCGGCTCCATTCTGCCGAAACCAAACCGCTCATAATTATTTTTTGGCACAAACAGCAGGCTGTTAATAGCCAGCGGCGCGTCAGCGGAAAAATGCAGCCGGTAATGCGGCTCGTCAAAGGCATTGGCGATGAATTTATAAAATTCGTTGTATTCTTTATCGGTCACTTTGCTCTTATGGCGCGTCCAGATGGCCTGGACCGTATTGACCTGTTCGCCGTTGACCTTGATGGGAAAAGGAACAAAGCTGGAGTACTGCCTGATCAGTTCTTTTATTCTGTCTGCCTTTGTAAAATCACCGGCGTCTCCTTTCATCTCCAGCACAATTTTTGTGCCCCTCTGCAGTCCTTCGGCCGGCCCCAGGTCATAGCTGCCGATACCGCCCGATATCCACTCGCAGCCGGGTTCCCCGGGGCGGTAAGAGCGGGTCAGTACGCGTATTTTTTGGGCTACCATAAAAGCGGAGTAAAAACCCACACCAAATTGGCCGATGAGGTTGAGATCTTTTTGTTCCGAATCTTTTAGCTGCCGGATAAAATTTTTGGACCCGGAGTGGGCGATGGTGCCCAGGTTTTCAACCAGTTCCTCCCTGGTCATGCCGATGCCGGTATCAGCGACTGTGACGGTGCGGTCACTTTCGTCAACTTCTATGGATATTTCCAGCGGCAGGGTGTCCTTCTCCGCCAGGTCACTGCTTACAACCGACTCGTAGCGGAATTTTTCCAGGGCGTCCACGCTGTTTGAGATCAGTTCCCGCAGAAAGATTTCGCGTTCTGTGTACAGGGAATTGACCACGATATCAAGAAGTTGTTTGACTTCAGCCTGAAACTCCCTGGTTTCAAAGTTCTTGTTTAGTGTATCTGTCACTAATTAAACACCTCCAAAGCAATCTTCGTATTTAACACTGACTATTGCTGACTATAAGTATAAAATTGGATTTATTATGTGTCAAGGTTTTTTCAGCAAGTTTATTTTTACCTAAATTACTCGGTGGTATAATCAGTTAAAATGGGTTAGAATTCAGGTTGACGCAGCATATAAAAACTCGGATGCTGGCCGGGAGGTGACTTGAATGGTTTTATACAGGGAAGCTGCGGCGAAAACAAAAAAAGATCTGGCTGATGGCGATGTTCGGAAAATCATCGAAGAATTGACCAGGCAGAATAACCGCATGGCGATCATTCAGCAAATAGCCAAAAGTATTAACGTGGAAATGACCTATGAAGAGATCATCGACGAGGTGGCCACCCCTCTGCGCAGTGTGCTGCCCTATGACCTGCTGAGTTTTTGTTTGCTGGAAAAAGGTCAGTTGATTATTAAGGCCAGCATACCCAAAGAACAGGAAATCCTTGGGGAGGGCTGGGTGCTGCATAGCCACAATTCAGCGCCCTGGAAGGCAATCCATGAGAAAAGGTGTTTTTTAAGGCAGGACATCTGGCATGATCCCAATAAATATCAAGAAGATGATTATTTACGAATGGTTGATATAAAATCAGCGATTATGGCGCCGCTTCTGGTCAATAACGAGGCAATCGGCGCGCTGAATTTCGGCAGTAAAAAGACTTACGCTTATTCGGAGAATGATTTTATTTTCGTGCAGCAGCTCGCCGACCAGCTTGCTGTTTGTATCAACAACGCCCGCCTGTTCGGGGAGGTTTCCAGGAGCAAAAGAGAGTGGGAGGAAACTTTCAAAGCGGTACCCGATAAGCTGTTCCTGATTGACCGTTCGTTTAACATGCTGAGATGCAATAATCAGGAAAACCTCCGGAGCGATTACGACGCGGGAGAAAATAAGTGCTACCATCTTCTGGCCTGCTGCGGTGATGACCGGCAGCTTTGCCCGGCAGTTGAAGCGTTTAAAACCGGAATGTCTATCGTCCGGGAGCTAACCCACCCGTTGACCAGATCCATCTTTAACATATCAGCTTACCCTGTGTATAATGAAAGCAACGAACTTTCTGCCATGGTTGTTTATGTTAATGACGTCACGACCAAAAGAAGGATGGAGTCCCAGTTGTTCCAGTCGGCCAAGCTGGCCGCCATAGGCGAGATGGCGGCGGGGGTGGCGCATGAATTAAACAGCCCGCTGACCGCCATTATCGGCAACGCCGGATTGATTTTAAGAAAAACAGCTTGTGATGATAAGCATTACAAGCTGTTGGATGATATCAAAAACTGCGGTCTGAGAAGCAAGAGGATTATTCAGAACCTCTTAACTTTCGCCCGGCAGGATAGCTACTCCTTTGAGCCGGTTTCAATAAATGATGTTGTTGAAAGCAGCCTTTACCTTATTTCCTACCAGATTGAAAAAAGTAGAATAACCATTGTCAAAAAAAAGGGAAACGTTATACCGGTGATCATGGGCAATAAGCTGCAGTTGGAGCAAATAATTATCAACTTTTTGCTTAATGCGCGAGACGCTCTGGATGGTGTAAGTGATGGCAGGATTGAAATCTGTACTGGTGTGATAGAGGACCCGGAAACGGAAAGCCCGGCTGTAATGGTAAAGGTGACCGACAACGGTCTGGGTATGTCGTCGGGAATTATGAGTCAGATTTTCAATCCCTTTTTCACAACCAAGGAAAAAACCCGGGGAACCGGCCTGGGCCTATCGGTAAGCCTGGGCATCGCTCAGACTCATGGCGGCAGATTAGATGTAGCCAGCGAGCCTGGCGCTGGAAGTACATTCTCTTTGATCCTGCCGCTGTATAACAAATCCGGCAAGTGACCACAACAGGAGAGAGAAAGAACATGAGAAAACCCGCTATACTGGTTATTGACGATGAAGTTGAAGTAGGGACCTTTTTTGAATACTACTTGAGGGAAGAAAGGGGCTATCCCGTAGATGTCGCCAATTGCGGCAGAGAGGCCAGGGCGCTTCTGAGAGAGAAGAAATTCAATCTCGCCCTGGTTGACTTAAAGCTGCCTGACACGGACGGGATCACTTTGTTAAAGGAGATTAAAGAAGTCAGTTACGGCTGCGAGGTCATCATCATGACCGGCTACAGCACGGTCAGGACAGCGGTGGAAGCGATGAGGCTCGGCGCCCTTGATTATATTGACAAGCCGTTTGAAGAACTGGATGAGCTCGATAGAATAATCGACCGGGCGGTGCACCTGATTCTAAACAAGCAGCGGTTTGCTGACGAAGAAATTGAAAAACTTGCCTCTGAATACGGAATTATTACATCGAAGGACAGTCCGTTTAAAAACCTGCTTCTTTTGTGCAAAAAAGTGGCCACCAGGAAAGTGTCAATTTTAATTGAGGGTGAAACGGGAACGGGGAAAGAAGTCCTGGCCAGGTTTATTCACGCCAAAAGTTCACGCTCTGATTACCCGTTTATCGGCATCAACTGCGGCGCATTAACCGAGACACTGCTGGAAAGCGAACTTTTCGGGCACGAAAAGGGAGCTTTTACAGGAGCCCAGGGTGTCAGGCACGGGATTTTCGAGCTGGCCCACAGGGGAACGCTTTTTTTGGACGAAGTGGGAGAAGCCACACCGGCAATACAGGTTAAACTGCTCAGGGTTCTTGAAAGCGGCGAGTTTTTCAGGGTTGGAGCTGAAAAGCCGATTAAAACAGACGTGCGCATAATTGCCGCCACCAACAAAAATTTGTACGAAGCGGTGAAGCATGAATTGTTCCGGGCAGATCTGCTTTACCGGCTTGATGTTGTGTGTATAAATATTCCACCTTTGCGCGAGCGAAGGATGGATATCCCACTCCTGGTCAACTATTTTATTGAAAAGAATCTGCCGGCGGAAGATTTGCGGGGAAAAGTCGAATTCAGTGCTGAGGCCGGAGAACTGCTGCAGAACTATGCCTGGCCGGGTAATGTCAGAGAACTTTCAAATGTAGTCGCCAGGGCTATTGCTCTAAGGGAGGACCACACCATGGGTCCGGAATGCCTGCCCGGAAGTTTTTCTCTGCGCTATGGTGATAGTTTTTTAGAAAAACCCGCTAATCTTTCAAGTCAGGATCCGGGAAAAACAATTCATGCGCTGGCGCAAATGATGCAGAAGGTGATTTTGGACAAGGATAGCATCGATATAAAAGAGATTTCAGGCATATTGAAAAGTGAAACGGACAGCATTATCAAGGACATAATCAAAAAAGCGCTGGAGCAAACCGGCAATAACAGGTTGGAGGCGGCCAGGCTTCTTAATGTAAGCCCGAGAGTCTTGAGATATTTGCTTCATGAGAAAGAATAAGGAAACTTTTTAAGACTGATTCTAACAAAATATGTTAATTTTTGATTGTCAGGCTGCCGAAATTTCGGCAGCCTGACGTTTTTTCGGCGGCATTAAGCCCGGCAAACTTCAAAACTCTTTTTTTGCCAGTGCCGGTAAACCTGATTAATTAACAACTGTTAATAAGTACCACCAGAAAATAAAACTGTTTTTCCCCTGGCACGCTATTTGCTCAAGTACTTATTCAAAAGGATTAGCTACTGGCTGTCTGAAGAAGGGGGGAAAACACTTATATGTACAGGATTGCAAGGAAAGAAGTTTTGGCGCCGACACTGAACCTTTTTGAAATCGAGGCTCCGCTGGTGGCGCGAAAGGCTGTGGCAGGACAATTTGTCATCCTGCGCATGGATGATGAGGGAGAGAGGATTCCGCTGACCATCGCTGATTTCGATCGAAACAGGGGAACCATTACCTGCGTCTTTCAGGAGGTCGGCAAAACAACAAAAGAGATGGGTGCCATGGGTGAGGGGGATTTTTTGCAGGATTTTGTGGGGCCGCTGGGGCTGCCGTCGCATGTTGAAAACTATGGCCGAGTGGTTTGCGTGGGCGGCGGCGTAGGGGTGGCCCCGGTATTTCCGATTGCCCGGGCCTTAAAAGAAGCGGGCAACGAAGTGATCGGGATTATGGGGGCGCGCACGAAGGAACTTCTTTTTTGGGAGGAAAAAATGCGTTCCGCCTGCAGTGAACTGCGGGTTGCAACCGATGACGGCTCATACGTCCGGCAGGGTTTTGTGACTGATTTGCTGCGCGAGGTCATTGAGGAGAAAAAGGATACCAGCCTGTGTGTCGCCATAGGGCCGCTGCCAATGATGCGGGCGGTATGCAAACTGACCAGGCAATATGCCGTAAAGACTATTGTCAGCCTTAATTCGATTATGGTCGACGGCACCGGGATGTGCGGCTGCTGCCGGGTAACTGTCGGAGGAGAGACCAAATTCGCCTGTATCGACGGGCCCGAGTTTGACGGTCACCTGGTAGATTTTGAGGAGATGGCCAGGCGGGCGGTTATTTACAAGCCGCAGG
>CAZJGV010000081.1:1260-13210 GCA_964545615.1 uncultured Pelotomaculum sp. | reverse complement strand
TTTCCAGTGCCCTTCGCCTTTGTTCCTGAACAGGAATCCCGCTGTGTTTTTTCAGAGCCTCCAATAATTGATTGCCAATCTTAAGCGTGGGATTGAGTGAAGTATTGGATTCCTGAAAGATCATGGCGATATTACCGCCGCGTATTTTTCTCATTTCTTTTTCGTTTTTGAGCAGCAAGTCCTGGCCTTCAAATAGTATTTGTCCGCCTGCGATACGACCCGGAGGTGATGGAATCAGTTTCATAATTGAGTGGGCCGTGGCACTTTTCCCACAACCCGACTCCCCCACAATGGCGATTGCCTCTCCCGCCTCCAGGTTAAAACTTACACCCTGTACCGCCTGTACTTCCCCCAGGTTTGTTTTGAAAATAACTTTCAGGTCTTTTACTGAGAGCAGATGCCGCATGTTAGACCTCCTGGCGCAGGTTTGGATCCATCGCGTCACGCAAACCGTCACCAATAAAATTAAAAGCAAACATAGTCAGGCTGATCAAAACAGCGGGGAAAAACAGCTGCCAGGGATAGTTGCGCAGGCCAGGCATGCCTTCGCTTACAAGCACACCCCAACTGGCCTGTGGCGACGCTACTCCCAACCCCAAAAAGCTTAAAAATGCTTCCGTAAAAATAGCTTCCGGTACCAGCAGAGTCGCGGTGACGATGATCGGCCCCAGGGTATTGGGAATCAGATGCCGGTAAAGAATCCGCCATTTGCTCAAACCGAGCAGACGCGCGGCGAGAATATACTCCCGCTCTTTAAGGGACAGTACCTGCCCCCGTACTATTCTTGCCATATTTAACCAGTACACCAGTCCCAGGGCTAAAAAAATTGCCTTAAGGCCAGGTTCAAAAAGCACCATAAGCAGAATAACGTACAGCAGGAAGGGGATGCTCGAAAGCACTTCAACCGCGCGCATCATGATCTCATCCGCGAGGCCGCCTAAATACCCTGAAATACCACCGTAAAACACACCAATAACCAGGCAAATTACGCTGGTAACAAGACCGATGAGCAGGGAAATACGGGCGCCGCACCAGACCCTGGTGAAGATATCCCTTCCTAAAGCATCGGTGCCGAACCAGTAAGTATTATTGGGCGCTTTGTTAACCATTGACAGATCCTGGCCGTAATAAGTATGACCGGACACGCAGGGACCTATGGCCGCCATTATTACCAGAAAGGCGATAATGATTAAACCGGTCATGGCCGGCTTGTGTTTGGTGAAACGCTGCCGGACGTCCTGCCAGTAACTGTATGAAGGGTGGTCCGCGTATTCCTCGCTCTGCCGAATATCCGGCAGAGGCTGAAACATTTGTGGTCTTATTTCCATATCGCTATATTTCCTTAAGTTCTGATAACTTGATGCGTGGATCAATGGCCGTATAGATCAAATCTACAATAAAATTCGTCAGCATCAAAAAAGCACTGTAGAAAACCGTAACTCCCAGAATAACCGTATAGTCCCTGTTGGTAATACTCAGGACAAACCAGCGGCCCAGCCCGGGGACGGCAAAAATATATTCCACCACAAAGCTTCCCGTAAGGATGGTGGCAATTAGCGGGCCTGTGAAAGTCACCACCGGCAGAATAGCGTTGGGCAGGGCATGGCGCAGGACAATACATGTTTCAGAGAGCCCTTTGGCCCGGGCGGTTCTTATATAGTCCTGCCGCAGTACTTCCAGCATACTGGAACGCATTAAGCGGGCAATATAAGCTGTGGGCAGCGCGGCCAGCGCCAGGGTGGGGAGAACCGCCTGCTGCCAGGCGCCCCACAGGGCTGAAGGAAGAAGCTGAAGTTTATATGCAAATATATACATTAGTAATCCGGCCAGGACAAAACTGGGCACAGAGAAGCCAAAGGTGGCCAGAGCCATGATCGAATAATCATGCCAGCGGTTTTGACGTAAGGCGGCGGCAGTACCCGCGAAAATACCTGCTGACAGAGACAAGACTATTGCCAGTGAGCCCAATGCGGCGGAAACAGGAAAGCTTTCACCAATAATGCTGTTCACGGTTCTGTTCTCATATTTAAAAGAAGGACCGAGATCACCGCGCATTAGATTGATTAAGTAATCGGCATATTGCCTGGATAAAGGATCATTAAGGTGGTAGCGCTCTTCCAGGTTGCGCTGAATGGCTTCCGGCAGTTTTTTCTCAGAGGCAAAAGGGCCGCCCGGTATCAGGCGCATAATTGTAAAGGTCATCGTAACTACTACCCATAAGGCTAAGATTATAATCAATGATCTTCTGAGCAAATAGTACATAAACACGCTCCTTAATAAGATTTGAAAAACATCTGCTCCACAGGTTTGCTTATGCTCAAATCCTGTTTAATTAAAAAGGTATATGAGCTTTCACTCATATACCTTGCATTACTGTATCTTCTTTACTCTACATACGCGTATTTAAAATCTGCGAGAACCCCGAAAGGCGGAACGATAATCTTTTTGACATTTTCTTTAATCAGGTTCGCGTTGGTATAGAAGTAAATGGGCATAACCGGCATTTCATCCATAAGGATTCTTTCTGCTTTATGCATAGCTTCCATCCGGGCTTTCTGATCACTGGTGGAGTTGGCTTCAGCAACCAGCGCGTCGTATGCGTCTTTTCCCCAACCGGTATAGTTGTTGCTGCCTTTGGTAACGAACATGTCAATGAAGCTCATGGGATCCAGATAATCAGGAGTCCAGGCGGAACGGGCTATATCGTAATCACCGTTTTCCTCCCTGTCCAGGTATACCTGCCATTCAGTGTTCTGCAGCGATACTTCAATGCCGAGATTCTTCTTCCACATCTGCTGTATGGCTTCCGCGATCTTCTTATGGTTTTCACTGGTGTTAAACAATACAGTTGCTTTGGGGAACCCTTTGCCATCCGGATAGCCGGCCTCAGCCAGCAGCTTTTTGGCTTGAATCAAATCTTCATCAAATAAGTCACCGGCACTCTGCCTGAAATCTTTGTCGCCGTCGTCTTTAAAACCAAAGGGAACAAAGGCGAAGGCGGGTTCTTCACCGGCCATCAGCACATTGTCAACCAGTTGTTTGCGGTCTATGGCCATAGCCAGCGCTTTACGTACCCTCACATCATCAAAGGGCCTGCTGTTTACGTTAAACCGGTAGAAGTATATTGAGGTGTCCGGAGCAATCCGCAGTTCTTTGTTGTCCTTCATGGCGGTTATTTCCTGTACGGGCACTTCCTCCTGAAAGTCCAACTGACCTGTTTTAAACATGTTGAAGCCGGTGTCCACAGAATCAATCAAATAGATTTCCAGTTTGTTCAACTTAACATTTGCCGCATCCCAATAATTCAGGTTTTTTTCTAAAACAATTTTTTGATTGTGCTCCCAACTGGCCATCTTAAATGGTCCGTTGCCCATATATTGGGCAGGCTCAGTAAACCAGTTGTCATTGTCCTGAACGCTTTTTTCATACACCGGGAACAAGGTGTAAAGGGCCGTGAGTCCCAGGAACTGTGGCGCGGGCTTAGCCAGGGTCACCTGCAGGGTCTTGTCGTCCAGAGCCTTAATGGCCACGTCTTCTTTTTTGCCGCTGCCGCTGTTGTAATCTTCCGCACCCTGTACGTAAAAAAGCTGGTAGGCATACTCGGATGCGGTTTCAGGCGCCAGTGTCCTCAACCAGCTGAAAACAAAGTCCTGTGCTTTTATTGGCTCGCCGTTGCCCCATTTTGCGTCACGCAGCTTAAAAGTATAGATCAGGCCGTCATCCGATATCTGCCAGTTTTCTGCTATTGCGGGCTTTATCTCATGATTTTCATCATAACGGGTTAAACCGTCAAATAATTGCAAAATTATAGTGCCTTCAGGCATACCGGTAGCTTTGGCCGGATCAAGAGTTTCAGGTTCAACGCAAACATTATACCTGATTAACTGATCCTTTGTTTCTTTTCCGGTCTGCTTGGCGCCGCCGCAGCCGCTTGCGAGAATAAATATTAGCAATGAAGTTACTAAAACAAATAAATGCTTTCTCCTGAACAGTGCTAAATAAAAATTGTGCTTATTCCGATTACTATAATAGCTCAAAATCCTAAATCACCTCTTTAGTCTATTACCGATATTTATTATAAAAAATTATATAATAATTTAGCGAAATTTGGTACGAAAAATTCTAAAAATTTTTAAAAATCCTTTTAAATTCTTTAATCTAGAAGTTTTTAATTAAAAGTCATTTATAATATGAAACACTAAAAAAAGAAGCGTCTTTAGTCAAAAAGACGCCCAGAACTTTTTGTTTTTCTAATGTCTGTGACCAGCGCCTGAAGCAACTATTAAGGACAACAAAACAAGCATAATCTGAAATATTTTCCAGCGCATTCTTTGATCTCTCCTTTCATTTATAATATTTTCACTTATTTTCCCAGTTTACTCTTATTTTCATTATAATTCTATTTCAATAGCCTGTACATTAATTTTTTCCAACAAATTTTTACAATTTTTTTAGTTGATAAAAAAATTGTTGTTTTAAAAGGAATTTAAAAAAAAATTTAGAAAATAGTTTAAAAACGACAACTTAAATGGGGGCAGCTACAATTATTTTAAAGAATAAAGAAATTAATGAAATTAGAACACCCGAATTTATTTATCACATATTAATAGATATTTCAGGATTATGCTTAATTGTATATGTGGCGCCAGAATTAAGCATGGAACTGATTTGGATTTATACTTTTTGGATTATTTTTAGTACTGCCACTGAGTTAAAACCAGTTACCATTTCATACGGAGATCAATTAACAGTCTCTTTTGCGGTGCACATTTCAGCATTATTTCTTTTTGGACTGCCCGCTGCGGTTTTAATATCAACAATTTCCAATATTATTGTTGATGCCGTTGGCAGACGTGGTTTAAAAAAATTGCTATTTAATTTTAGTCAATACGCAATAAGTATCTACGCGGCATACATAGGATATCATTATTTATTGCCAGATAGTATAGAACATTTGAGTTTAGTAAACCACATAAATTTAAAAGAATACTTTCCAGCAATGTTCCTCAGTTGCCTCATATATGTCATAGTAAATTACACATTAGTTTCAACGGTTGTTTCGTTGCAGAATAAAACTAAACTACTTAGAGAATTAACCAGAGATATAAAACTTGAGCTGTTGCACTTTGCCTCTTTGGTACCTGTTAGCTTACTTATTGTAATATTGTATATTACAGAACCATTATCAATCTTAATTGTAATATTACCGTTGGCTATGGCCCATTTTAGTTTTGAGAACTATATTGTTTTGAGAACTGAAACTAAAAGAACAATAGAAGTACTGGCCGACATAATTGACAGAAGAGATTCATATACTGCTGAACATTCTTTAAGAGTCGCCAACTATTGTAGAAAGATCGCAGAAGAACTTAACCTTCAGCCGGGTGAAGTTGAAACCCTGGATACAGCGGCCAGAGTTCATGACCTGGGAAAGATATCGATACCGGATTCAATTTTATTGAAAAACGGACGTTTAACTCCAGCTGAAAGAGAAATAATACTGAGCCATTCACAGGTGGGTTACGATATTCTTAATAACCTGCGTTTTTATAAATCCGGCGCCAAACTTGTCCGCTGCCACCACGAGATGTACGACGGTAATGGTTACCCTCAGGGTTTAAGCTTGAACAATATTCCTTTGGGGGCGAGAGTATTAGCCGTGGCGGACGCGTTTGACGCCATGACTTCCGACCGCCCCTACCGGAAGGCGATGACGCGGGAAGAAGCAATTAACGAATTAAACAGATGCTCGGGCACACAATTCGATCCATGTATAGTTAAAGCCTTTATCAGATATCTCACAAAAGATGAGAATAATTAATGATATGGAGGTAAATCATGGCTTTTGTAATATTTATTATGATAGTTGGCTTTGTCGCCCTAATTGCCGGCGGGAGAATACAAAATCTTAAAAATATTCAGTTCCGTCATTCCTGGCTGGTATTTGTTGCGGTTGCCATAAAAATTATAACTAATTCAAACCTTAGATTTGTCCTTGGCATTCCAGATTCGCTTGCCCCGAAATTTTATGTAATCTCTCTGTTGCTGGTAGCTGCTTTTGTTCTGCTAAATATGCATTTGCGTGGTTTATCCTTAGTTGGTTTAGGTCTTATCAGTAATCTGACTGCTATTGTTTTTAATTCAGGATATATGCCTGTAAAGATCGAATATCTTAATCTTGTGTCTACACCCGAGGAGCTTGTGAAGATCAGCCAAGGTTTGCCGCTGTATAATCATATAGCCACAGGGCCAAGTACAAAATTTTATTTTCTGTCGGATATCTTCCTGATGCCTCACTGGATTATGATTACCAGGGTATTCAGCATTGGGGATGTCATATTAACAATCGGCGGAGCAATATTTATCTGGACAAGTATAAAACCTAATATGTCCGCCATTAAAAGCAGGTAAAGTATTTGAGAAAAAAGCAAACCTGCCTTAAGGGCAGGTTACCGATTACTTACTTTAAACGTACACTTATAGTATACTCCTAAAATAACTTCTGGTAACCCGGCCACCATAGCACCCGCTTTTAGGTCCGTTGGTTTTGCGTCCCCACCTTTCGGTGAGTTTGCCCTTGTCAGAAAGTATGTTGTTACAATATATTAATATTTTTTTTGCTGCGGAACATCGGACGTTGGTCCTATTTTTTCATGACGTTGGTCCTTTTTAGAAGGAGAAATCCCTTTTCACCCAACAGACCTTTATTTTTTCCGGGAGTTCATGTTAATGTAATAGCAAGAGTATTTTTAAGGGGGGTAAAACTTTTGGCGGCCAACCTGACACCCCAGTACTACGAGGCGGAGGAAGCCTTTAAGAAGGCTTCCAGCGTTGAGGAAAAGATCGCGGCACTGGAGGAGATGCTGGCGGTTATTCCCAAACATAAAGGCACGGAAAAGATGCAGGCGGAACTGAAAAAGCGGCTTTCTAAGTTCAGGCAGGAAGGACAGAAGAAAGCTAAGACCAGCCGCGCCGATCCTTTCAATATTGAAAGACAGGGAGCGGGGCAGGTAGTGTTGCTGGGATTTCCAAATTCGGGCAAGTCATCTCTTCTGGCCGCCATGACCAGGGCCAAACCGAAAGTGGCCGATTATCCCTTTACAACAACTGTGCCCCTGGCCGGGATGATGCCTTACCAGGATATTTTCATCCAACTGGTGGATACCCCTCCGGTGACCGAGGAAATTATTCCGGCCGGGTTATCCGGTACCCTGCGCAACGCCGATATCCTGCTGGTTCTGATTGACGCCGCCAATGATGACTGTCTTGAACAACTTTTGTTTTGTCTTAACTACCTGCAAGAGAAAAAAATTATACGCGAGGATACCGCGCCCGGTGTGCGCGGGGTGGCTCCCGATAAAATGCTGGTGCTGGCGGCGAGAGCCGACCTGCCGCACAGCTTTGACAATATGCAGATAATAAAGGAACTGGGACCCCAGGAAATTGAGCTTTTTCCCGTGTCCAACGTCACGGGTCTGGGTTTGGAGGACCTGCGGGAAAAAATTTTCCGGATGCTCGGGATTATCCGTGTCTACACTAAAATACCCGGCAAGGAGCCTGATCTGAAAACACCATTCATTTTGAAACGCGGCAGCACGATATTGGATCTGGCCGAAACTATCCACCGTGATTTGCCGCGGCTGATGAAAAACGCCAGGGTCTGGGGATCGGCCCGCTATGACGGGCAGTCGGTAATGCGGGACTATGTGCTCCAGGACCGCGACATAGTCGAGATAATAAGCCCGTAAACAGGAGTGAGGCAAGCGGATTTATGTTGCGGTGTCCGAACAGAGCTTCAGAAGTAAATAAAAGTAATGCAATATATAAAAATGGCGCCATGGTTAAAAGCCGGGCGTTTTTTTGTTTAAATAAATAAAGTTGTGTCCAGTTAAAGTATTGTGAAATAAGCCGATATAAAAATGACAGTATTACTCTTATCAAAAGGTCAAAGCACGAATAACGGGGGCTGCCGATGCAGGCAAAGGGAAGAAAACGGGCGATAAAATATGAGAAATTAGTGCCTGTCCTTAGAATCATTACAACTGTTTTCATAATCATAGTTTTCTTTGACAGGTTCAGAGTTGACGTCTTTACAGCTTTTGCAGTTTATATGTTGTTAGCGGTCGCGAAGCTTTTTGGGGGCGGGTTTTTTAAAAACCCTGTTGTGAGCCATAAATACCTGGATGCAGCTCTTGATATGTTGTTCATATCCTGTCTGATCATACTTACCGGGGGTAGTTCAAGTGTATTATGGCCGTTATACCTGGCCCCGGTCATATCATTTACTGTTGCCTGGGGCGGGCAGTCCGGTATTGCAGTCGCGGCTGCCGGCACTGTTTTTTATCTTCTGGCAATCTATTATGGGGAGCATTCTTTAAAAAATGTTCCCTTCGATTTTTTCTTAGCAATCATTCTGGTCACTTCTTTAACAGCTTTACTGTTTTACAGGGATAAAAAGGCGGCTATGAAGATAGCTGCCACAGACAGCCTGACCAGAACCTATAATCTCGGCTATTTTCAGGAATGCCTGGATCGTGCGGTTGAACATCATGAAATCACCAAAGAACCTGTCTCCCTTTTGTTTATCGATGTTGACGACTTTAAAGCTGTAAATGACACGTACGGGCATATGCGGGGAGACGAGGTTCTCAAGATCATCAGCGAGGCGATCCTGTGGGCGGTAAGAAAACAAGATCTGGTTTTCCGTTATGGCGGTGACGAGTTTGCGGTAATTCTGCAAAACGCTGCAAGAGAGGATGCTCTCCAGGTGGCCGAACGCGTCTTTAGCAATGTGAACCGTTCGGTTGAAGGCTTGACCACCTTTATGAAAGTAACCGTATCAGTTGGCATTGCTGTTTTGGATGAAGATTTTACAGATAAGAATATGTTCTTGGCGGCAGCTGACAAATCTTTGTATGAGGCTAAGAGGCTGGGCAAAAACAGGGTGGCCATACACTCCGAGGTAATTGACAGGACGAAGCAGCCTGCGAAGAAAATAAATAAGTAAATATTGCCTTAAGAGTTATTTATTTGTAATAATATTACTGGTATGGCGCATATTGTCTAATGGGGTGAAACGATATTTCAACCCAGATTTCCAGGGGAAGAAAAGTATAAAAGCGGCAAATGGTGGTTAGCATAGACATCAGCAGGGGTGGCAAACGAAACCACCTCTTATGTTCTGCCATAAAATCCAATGGATTTTGTCTAATATTTATATGATGTATTAATAAATAAAAAAGAAGGATTTTTAATTATTTAGCAGAACCTTCTTCTGATGTATTAATTTAAGAAACTTTTTTTTTATACGAAGGAGATGGCCATGGAGGCGATTTTTTACGCTACCCAGTTTTTTGTAACTATCTTCTATTTTTATTTTTTTGTGATTTCTTTATTTGGCTTCTACCGCAAGTTTACAGACTACTCCCTGCCCCCCGCTTCACGTTTTGCTATAGTAGTGGCGGCGCATAATGAAGAGACGGTAATCGGCGAGCTGATTAGAAACCTCAATGACTTGGATTACCCCAAAGAACTTTATGATGTTTATGTGGTAGCTGACAATTGCATAGACCAAACAGCTAAAATAGCGGCGGAAAATGGCGCAGCTGTTATTGAACGTTTTAATAATGTTGATATGGGCAAAGGATACGCTCTGGAGTACGCTTTCGATGAGATTTTTGAAAACGGTATTCCCTACGACGGAGTTGTGGTTTTTGACGCCGACAACCTCGTAGCCAGAGATTTCCTCTCTATTATGAACAACCACCTGTTAAAGGGAGAAAAGATTATCCAGGGTTACCTCGATACCAAGAACGCGGGCGACACCTGGATCACAAAATCGATCTACATTAGCTATATCCTGACCAACCGTTTCTGGCAGCTGTCCAAGTATAATTTGGGTCTTACCTGCGCCCTGGGCGGTACCGGCATGTGCCTTTCCACGGAAGTGCTCAAAAAATACGGCTGGGGTATGACTTCTCTGACTGAGGACCTGGAGTTTCAAACCAAGGCGCTGATGAACAACATCAAGGTTTCCTGGGCCCATGACGCCAAGGTTTACGATGAAAAACCCCTGAGTCTGATGCAGTCCTGGCGCCAGCGCAAACGCTGGATGCAGGGACACACTAACGTTGCCGGGCGCTATGTGGGCAAACTGGTCCTGGAAGGGATCCGCACGAAAAATTTTGCGATGATTGACGGGGCTATGTACCTGATCCAGCCATTTGTTCTGATGTTAACGGGTATAGGGTTTATAGGCAATATCTTTATGTTTGATCAGGCCTTTGACAAACCAGGATGGGCAATTGTAGGTTTTTTCTCCCAATTCCTTTATTTCGGAATCGGTTTGCTTCTGGAAAAAGTAAGTGTAAAAGCATACTGGTGGCTATTTTTCTACCCGATTTTCGCCCTGACCTGGATCCCGGTAGCCTATATAGGATTTGCCATGCGTAAAAACAAAGTATGGTCGCACACGCTGCATATCCGCAACATCCAACACGAGAATTTGCACCTGTACATACCAAGCAAAGTGGACAGCAGGCGCACGAGCTGACAGCAGCTCATAAAAAGGTACAGGCATTTTGTTATCCGCCCCCCTCTAACGGGGGGGGGTATTTTAAAAGGTTTGTGTTTGATTGACCCGGCGGCTGTCCCGCTCCATTTTGTGGTCAATCACGCCTACAAGAGATGCCACGGTTTCATTTGCCGGTCTGGTCCGGATTTCCTTCAGGTTGCCGCATTGCGCAATTTTTCCGCCGTGCAGGACTGTTACACTTCGAGCTATCAGCGGTATCTCGCTGGGGTCGTGCGTAACCAGCAAGGTGGCAATCCTGGTGGCCTTGAGAATCTCACTCAATTCGGAAATCAGATTTCTCTTAGTTGGATAGTCCAGGGCGGAAAAAGGCTCGTCCATGAACAGCACCTCCGGTTCCACGGCAAAGGCTCTGGCCAGGCTTACTCTCTGCGACTCTCCCCCGGAAAGATAACGCGCCTGTCTGTTCGCTAAGGACTTAATTCCCAACCGTGTCAGCCATTCCGTGACACGCCGGTCAATATCCGCTGACGGGAAGCCTCTTAGTGAAAGGCCGGAGGCGACATTTTTATAAACGGTTGTATCCAGGAGAAGAGGTTCCTGAAAAACAACCGCCATCTTTCTGCGCAGTTTGAGTTCTTTTTTTGGTGTGACCTCCTCGCCCTGTATAAAAACTTTTCCTGAATCAGGTCTCAGTAAAAGAGCCAGTGTCTGCACCAGTGTGCTTTTACCAGAGCCGTTAACACCGATCAAAGCCATTACTTCACCGGTTTTCAGGCGGAACTGCTCAATGTCTAATAATTGATTTTTCCCTCTGCTTATTCTTATATCGCAGGCTGCCACAGCATAGCCATTCATGTCAAACCCCCGCTATGTTTATCTCAACACAACAATTATTTCAATACAGTACGGATATTATCCTCTAAATTGTGATAAATGTCTTTTTGAAAAATATAATGGCCCAAAGCGGACCCTAAAAAAGGACAGGCCGACTGACATTTTATTCTTGACTTATACTTCCGGCGCCTGTATCATATGAATCAAAGCATCATAATCAACAGAAGCGATGAAGTGGAAAAGTAAGCGGAATACAGCTTTTCAGGGAGAAAGCGCCGTGACTGGAAGCGCCTTCACAGCATGATCCGTTGAAGTTCTCCACCGAGTTTCCGGGCTGAAACCGTCAAAGGAAAGTAGGTCCGGCCGGAGTCTTCCGCCGTTAAAAGGAAGAGGGTATAAGGAAATATTCCCGTACCCTGCCGTAAGTGGGCTCATTAATTGAGCCAAATTGGGTGGTACCACGAAACTAGCTTTTCGTCCCTTTGGGCGAAAAGTTTTTTTATTTTGGACCATCTCTGCAGGAAAGGGATTCCCGTACCTTTGCAAGTGGGTTAATTAGTTAACCAACCGGGGTGGTACCGC
>CAZJGV010000081.1:0-1250 GCA_964545615.1 uncultured Pelotomaculum sp. | reverse complement strand
ACCGCGTCCGAGAGTGTTTGCTCTTTTGCAAAAACCGGGGTGGTACCGCGGAAGTCCGCAGCTTTCGTCCTCGCGAAGGCTGCGGATTTTTTATTTCTAAAGGGCTGATACCGGTTATCCGCCCCGGGAAGGTGGTGCACAGCTTTCTTTATTCGCACTGAAGTCTGTCTGCCGGAAAAACTAATACATAAAAGGGGGAAAGAGTGTTGAAAAAGACTGGAAGATTATTAACCTGCCTGATCATACTTGTAACCACCGCCGCTTTTCTTATAAGCGGCTGCGCGGGGAATAAAGATACCGGAAAGGCCGCTGGAGGCAATGAGCCTTACAAAATAGGCGCAGTTATTGATATCAGCGGTCCTTCCTCATCACTGGGAGTGCCGGAGCGGAATACTCTACAGATGCTGGTCGACAAAGTAAACGCTGCCGGCGGAGTGAACGGCCACCCTCTGGAATTGACCATTCTGGATAATAAGAGCGATGAAACTGAATCTGTGCTGGCGGTTAAAAAACTAATTGACCAGCAAAAAGTGCTGGCTGTTATTGGATGCAGCGCCAGCGGCACCTCAATGTCAATGATTGATACTGTGCAAAAAGAAAAAGTGCCCATGATCTCTTTAGCCGCCGCCAGCCAGATTGTTGAGCCTGTCCAGGATAGGCAGTGGGTTTTTAAAACGGCTCAGAGCGACATAGTGACCATCAACAAGTTGATGGGCTATTTAAAAGAAAACAACCTGACCAAAGTGGCTTTTCTCTACATGAACAACGCGTACGGTGACGGCGGAAAGAAGGCTTTCAGCACGGCGGCGCAGGCCGGCGGGCTGCAGATCGTGGCCGAAGAAAAGTTTGAGGCCACGGACAAGGATATGACCCCGCAGCTTACCAGGGTCAAAACCAGCGGGGCTCAGGTCGCCGTGGTATGGGCTATTCCACCGTCCGCCTCAATCGTAACCAAGAACTTCAAGGACCTGAATATGGGCATTCCCCTGCTGCACAGCCACGGTGTCGGCAACCAGAATTTTATCGACCTGGCCCAGGGCGCCGCAGATGGTGTGATCCTGCCCATAGGCAAACTGATTGTAGCGGCGCAGATTCCCGACAGCGACCCGCAGAAGAAGGTGCTGACGTCTTATATGGATGAGTACAGTAAGAAATACAACGCCCAGCCCAATGCGTTTGGCGGGTACGCCTGGGACGCCTTTTACCTGCTGGTGAACGCGCTTGAGAAAGCGGGGCCGGACCGGGCGGCC
>CAZJGV010000080.1:2148-13287 GCA_964545615.1 uncultured Pelotomaculum sp. | reverse complement strand
GGAAAGCGGGGTCAAGGCTCCCGTCGGACCGGCGGAAACAGGCGTCCCAACCGCGCCCCTTAATATCGCCGATCTGGCTAAAACTGCAAATCAGTTGTACGACGAGGCGCAGAATAAGTTGAAAGCCGGTGATTGGGCCGGTTACGGCGAAACCATAGGTAAATTAAAACAGACATTGACAGATCTGGTAAATCAAGCGGGTCAATAATTCAAATTAAATTATGATGCCGGAGACACAATAAATGGTACCTATGTCTGATGAAAAGCTGCCGGTCCTGGCGCCGCAGCTTTTGCTTTTATATTAATAAGCAGGCTGGGTAAAGTCTGTCTTAGTTAAAAGGGGTGTGATATTTTGACTCTAAACAAAAAAGTCAGACGGATTGGTGTTTTAACGGGAGGTGGGGATTGTCCCGGTTTAAACGCGGTCATCCGGGCGGTGGTGAAAACAGCGGTTACAAACTACCGGCTTGCGGTAGTAGGTTTTGAAAACGGCTTCGGTGGTTTGATTCAAAACAGGTCCAGAGATTTATCATTGAAGGATGTGGCCGGCATTCTGCCAAGGGGCGGCACTATTCTTGGAACTACCAACAGGGACAACCCTTTTCATTACTCAATGCTTATAAAAGGCCAGAAGGTATTCAGGGATGTATCGGACCGGGTTATAGAGAACATTAATATCCTGGAGATTGACGCTTTGATTGTAATTGGTGGTGACGGAAGCCTCAGTATCGCCAGGGAGCTTTGTGAAACAAAGGGATTACCTGTGGTGGGCGTGCCTAAAACCATTGACAATGACCTTTCAGCCACCGACCAGACCTTTGGCTTTGATACCGCCCTCAATACTGCTACAGAAGCTCTTGATAAACTGCACACAACCGCTGAGTCACACCACCGGGTAATGGTGCTTGAGGTTATGGGGCGCTATGCGGGATGGATTGCCATTGAGGCCGGTATAGCAGGTGGCGCGGATGTTATTTTGATTCCGGAAATACCTTATTCCATAGAAAAGGTTTATGAGAAAATATATGAAAGAAGGGACCGCGGCAAATTATTCAGCATTGTTGTTGCTGCCGAGGGCGCCAAAACGATTGGCGGAGAACTGGTAGTGCAGCGGACGGTTGAAGATAGTTTCGATCCTATTCGTTTAGGTGGTGTCGGGAATTTAGTGGCAAAACAAATTGAAGAGGAGACCGGAATGGAGGCCAGGGTAACTGTACTCGGTCACCTCCAGAGAGGCGGCACCCCAACCGCATTTGACCGTATCCTGGCAACACGTTACGGAGCGGGCGCCGTTGAGCTGGTAATGGCCGGCAAGTACGGCGAAATGGTTTGTTTGCGCACGCCGAATATTGAGTCAGTGCCCCTGGCCGAAGCTGTGGGCGAAATACGTCTGGTACCGGTTGGCGGCGATCTGGTACGCACAGCAAGGCAGATTGGCATAAGCCTGGGTGATTAATTGGCATTAGGAGATGAAACTATGCATAAAAGAAACCCCTGGGAAATAGCCGTTGAATTTCATGGTCATAGCTGCCCTGGCCTGGCCATGGGCTTCCGGGCCACAGAACTTGCCATGGGAGCTTTGGGCGCTAAACGTGCTGTGGACGAGGAACTGCTGGCAATAGTAGAAAACAACGCCTGTGGAGTGGATGCTGTGCAAACACTGGCCGGCTGCAGTTTTGGCAAGGGCAACCTTATATTCAGGGACCATGGAAAGCAGGTGTACACCTTTGTACGCCGCAGGGATGGGGCCGCAGTCAGAGTAGCGGTAAAATATGGTTCCAATTTCGATCCTGATTACAGCGGACTTAAAGAGAGGATTGGTTCTGGCACAGCCAGCCTGGAGGACAGGGAAAGGTATCCTGCCGCAATGCAAAAACGGATTCAAAACATTTTGATGGCAGGAGAAGAAGTGTTTGAGGTTATAAAAGTGAATGTCGTTCTGCCGGCAGCAGCCGTTATTTACCAGACCCTGCAATGCGCCAAATGTGGTGAGGGAGTTATGGAACCCAGGGCCAGATTAGAGTCCGGCCAGATTGTTTGCCTCCCCTGCTTTGAGAGAGGTGAAGAAAATGCTAAATGTTGAGATTCCGGGTAAAGAAAAACTTACTATAAAGAACATCGTCCTTGATTTTAACGGTACCATAGCCCTGGATGGACTGCTTTTGCCTGATGTGCAGGAGAAGCTAAACACTCTTGCGGCGGATTTAAACATCTATATCCTTACCGCTGACACCTTCGGTACGGCCAGTACAGCTTGTGCCCCCATCAACGGCAAGGTTGCAGTTCTCCCCGGTCCTCTGGTGGCTGGAGAAAAACTAAAATTCATTACAGAACTGGGAGACCGGGTGACAGCAGCGATAGGTAACGGTACTAACGACTGCCTGATGCTTAAAGAGGCCGCACTGGGGATTGCTGTCACCGGACCCGAAGGCGCTTCAGCCGCAGCTTTGTTAGCGGCTGATGTGGTTGTTAAAGATATAAACTGCGGTTTAGATCTATTCCTTAACCCTAAAAGGCTGGTCGCAACTCTAAGAGGGTAATTCAGTCGTTAGACGTCAGATTCTGGAGGCAAGACTTCTATTTTTTAAACAGAAGATTTTATATGCTAAATAGATACAGTTTTTTATAAAAATGGAAAATTTAGGAAGGTATTTTTTGTGGCACACCGTATTTATATGATAGAAAAGGGGTGCCACAAATGTTTAAAAAATTTTTATCAGCTGCTATTTTAATATTTCTTTTCTATTCGCCAGTATCGGGTGAACCATATGTTAAGCCTGAACATCTAACCAGGGAGACAGAAAACACCATTGTCAGTTTAGTATGCGAGGCTATTGAAGATACAACTTGGCTGTATGTTACATCACGCGGTGAATTAGAGCTAATCCTGGATAAATATTACACCGAACCTCTTCTACAGGAGATAATAGGTCAGGCCTGGGATTTTGCAAGTATTCCCAATAGTTGGGATCTGATTATTAAAGCCGGTGAATGTAAGATAGCCTTTATCTCAACAGATGCTGCGGGAATCTGTATTGAGGTGATTGAAACTGATGAAATAACCGGTGTTAGTTATTACACTCAATTAGACTACATTTTGATAAAAACGGATGCCGGATGGAGAATAGCAGCCAGAAAAGTCAGGCCGGGTTAACCAGTAACATTTATGTTGGGATGCTGAAGACAAGCTGTTCACCGGTGTGACTGCCTGAACTTGCTGTTAACTGACAATTCATGTTAGAATAAGCCTCAGAAATCAATTAGGAGGAAGAAAGTGAAAATCGGTATTTTCACCGACAGCTATTTGCCCTATACTAGCGGAGTCGTCCGCTCTATTCAAACTTTTACCGCAGAACTTACTGCTCTTGGACATGAAGTTTATATTTTTGCGCCAAGCTACAGAAACTGCGACCATGAAAGCAGGGTATTTCGTTTTGCTTCAATTCCTTCACCTACCAACCCAGACTTTACTCTGGCGGTACCATTCTCTCTAAAACTCAAACCAACAATTAAAAAGTTGGAGTTGGATTTAATTCACGTTCACTCACCGTTCCTGCTTGGACGGGTCGGGGTAAGGTACGCCAGAAAACTTGGTGTGCCGCTTGTTTTTACTTTCCACACTCTCTATGACCAGTACGTCCATTACCTTCCTTTTGCCAAGACTTTTTCCAGGGAACTGGCCCAGAAAATCAGCCGTGATTTTTGTAATTTATGCGATCTGGTTATAGTTCCTACCGGCATTGTAGGAGATTATCTGCGCGATATTGGTGTGCGTACCCCTGTTAACCGTGTGCCCACCGGGATTAAAATCTCAGATTACCAGGAAGTCGACCGCATGTGGCTGCAAAAACAGTATAAGATAAAACCTGAAGATAAGGTACTGCTCTTTGTAGGTAGACTGGGTAAGGAAAAAAACATCAATTTTCTAATGGAAAGCTTTAAGGTTTTAGAAAATAGAATGGGTAATACAGTTCTTGTTATTGTCGGAGGCGGGCCGGAGGAAGAAGAACTCAGGGATAAAGCTGTTAAACTTGATATAGAGAAAAAAGTTATTTTTACCGGAACACTGTCTCCGGAGAATGTTATTAAATGCTACGCAAGCGCCAGTCTATTTGTTTTCCCCTCTGTTACAGAAACCCAGGGCATAGTGATTGCGGAGGCGAAAGCCGCCGGACTGCCGGTTGTGGCCATAAAAGCCTATGGTGTATCTGAAATGGTTGAAGACGGTGTTGATGGTTACCTGACAGAACTCAACCAGGAACAGTTTGCGTCTAAAGTGCATATGCTCCTTATAAATGATAACCTTATAGAAGAAATGAGCAGAAGGGCCAGGCATAACGCCGAAAGACTTTCTTCCACCAATTGTACCGCCAGGCTCATTGACAGTTATCAGAGCCTGCTGAAAAAAGAGACATGCAGGTAATATTTTTCAATGCGAAGAGAACGAGGAAATCTGCCTTATTTTTGTAAAAAACCGGTGAAAACCGGTTTTTTGTTTGACATAGGTTGGCTCAGGGCGTAATATTAATATTGTTAAATAGGAATATTCCTATTTGGAGGAATATATGAATCAGCATGATATTATTAATATGGTAAAGAATAAGGGTTTTAAGGTAACACCGCAGCGAAGGGCTATTATTGAAGCACTGTTGTTTTTAGAAAAGCCGCCCACAGCAAAAGAAGTACTGGATATAGTGCGGGGCAAATACCCCGATATCAGCCTTGACACAGTGTACAGAAATTTAAATCTTCTTGCGAAAATAGACTGCCTGATCCAAATAAATCTAATAAACAGCGAAACCAGCAGATTTGAGATTTTAAAAAACCATCACCACCATCTGGTTTGCCTCGGCTGCGGGGAGGCAGTCTGTTTGGATAATTGCATCCTGGACAGACACATGGGTGTATTGAGGGAAAAAGGCTACCAAATCACTGGACATGCCTTTGAAATATACGGATATTGTCCTGACTGCGTAGCTCAGGAGAATAATAAACTCAATGACGTTTAATAAATATCGATCGGAATATGATTATTTAACTGATTGAATAGAGAAAAGAGAATAATAAAATGCCTTGTCCTAATGCGATACAAAAACAACAAACAGGAGCCTGCGGTTTGTGCTGCACCCGGTTGGAAGACTTTGGAGTTAGAATAGGCAGAACAGAAATTCTGCGGGATATAAATCTACACATCCACTGTGGTGAACTGATGGCAGTGATCGGTCCCAACGGTGCGGGGAAAACAACTTTATTAAAAGCAATTTTAGGCGAGATTCCTCATACAGGCTGCTTAAGGTTTCTTGATGCCAGTAATTGTAGGGCCAGGAAGCCCATAGTCGGTTATGTACCCCAGAAGATTGACTTTGATAAAGGCGCTCCGGTAAGCGTTCTGGATCTTTTCTCAGCCGCCTTGTCCTCCTGGCCTGTCTGTCTTGGTCATTCCCGCCGCATGCAGGAATGTACCGAAGCAAGTTTAGTTCGCGTACGGGCAGATCATTTACTAAAACGGCGCCTGGGAGATCTTTCCGGAGGGGAACTGCAGCGAGTTCTTCTGGCGCTGGCCCTAGAGCCAAAACCTGACCTGCTGTTGATGGACGAACCGGTTTCAGGTATAGACGTGCAGGGCAGAGAAATGTTTTATGATATGGTATCTGATTTACGCCGTAATTATGACCTGTCCATTATACTGGTTTCCCATGACCTGGCTCTTGTTTCACAATACGCGGAAAGAGTCGTGCTGTTAAATAAGACAGTGGTCTGCGACGGAACACCTGAAGATGTATTTCCCAACGGACAGATTAGCCTGGCATACGGCCCTTTTTATATTGAAAAAACAGGTGGAAAACGAGAATACGCGAAAAAAGGCGGAGGTGCTATCGCCTGATGGAAATATGGTATTCAATAGTTGACCACCTTTTCCCCTTTACCTGGGCCCAGCACATGTTTATGAAAAATGCACTGATGGCAGTCCTGCTGGTCGGGCCGATGTTCGCCATCATTGGCACGATGATAGTCAACAATAAGATGGCTTTCTTTTCAGACACAATCGGCCATTCCGCCCTGACAGGTATAGCCATCGGGGTAATCCTGGGCCTTGGCGACCCTTTATGGATTATGGTTATATTCTCCGTAGTGTTAGCCTTAATTATTACCTCGTTAAAGTTCTTTACTACCGCTTCAACTGATACTATTATCGGGTCTGTATCCGCTACCATGGTGGCGCTGGGCATTGTGATTCTCTCGCGGGGAGGAGGGTTTGCTAAATATTCCCGTTTTCTCATTGGTGACATTCTTAGCATAACCCCTGAAGAGCTTTTGATATTGGCAATTGCCTTTGGTGGTGTAATAATCTTATGGGGATTCATGTTCAACAAGTTTCTGCTGGTGAGTGTTAACCTGTCTTTAGCACGCAGCAGGGGTATTCCCGTTCATTTAATTGAAATACTTTTTTGTGTGGCTACCGCTGTTATAATTACAATTTCTATTCAGTGGGTAGGTATTCTAATCATTAATTCCTTTTTGATCCTTCCGGCTGCGGCGGCACGTAATATCACCAGAAACATCAGACAGTACCATGTGGTTGCTGTATTAATTACCGTTGCCTCAGGCATAACGGGCCTGCTTATGTCATATTACCTCAACACAGCTTCAGGCGCCACCATCGTGTTAATAGCAGCTCTTTTTTATCTGCTCACTTTTATCTGGAAACCACGTTTTTTATAACAGTTTCAGAAATAAAAATAAAAAGATAATGCCTGCCCTCGGCAGGTATTTTTATTTTTCAGCATAAAAGACGCTCAAAGATAAACACTATTAAACAAGATCATACCAGGAGATGTTGCTGATGGAACAGGAAATCCAGGTCAAGGGAAATGCAGGTGCAACCGCTCACCCGGAGGTAGTTGAGCAGAAAGTCGGTTTTGCGGCAGAAAATGAAAAAACCAATCAGTATAAAGAATTGGACCAGGTAATCAGCCGTTATTCAAAAGAGCCCGGGCAGCTAATCCGCATCCTGCAAAAGGCTCAAGATATATTCGGGTGCCTTTCACAGGAAGTTCAGTCGTATATTGCCGAAAAGACTGAGAACCCGATCAGTGAAGTCAACGGAGTCGTCACCTTCTATTCGCTTTTCTCCACTGAGCCTAAAGGCAAATATATCTTTAATCTTTGCCTGGGCACAGCCTGCTACGTCAAGGGCGCCCAGGAATTGATGGATGCTTTAAAGGAACAGTTTAAAGTGGATGAAGGTGAGACCACAGAAGATGGCCTTTTCACTTTGAAAAGCACTCGCTGCATAGGCGCCTGCGGACTGGCGCCAGTCCTGATAGCCGATGGGGATGTACACGGAAAAATCAGCGCCGGCGAGGTCATAAAAATAATTCAAAAGTACCGGAAAGGTGAAAAAATTGAAAGTACGAAACACTGAAGATCTCAATGCAATAAAAGAGAAATATCTTCCTTTGATCAAACAGCGGCTGGGGCATCGCAACGGCTTGGGCTTAACCCAGTTGATGGTATGCTCCGGAACAGCCTGTACCTCCGCGGAAAGCCAGACCCTACGGAGAAATCTGGAAATAGAACTGGAGCAACACGGCTTAAAGGAAAATGTAAGAGTGTTCAAAACCGGTTGCTTTGGTTTTTGCCAGCATGGTCCCATTGTAATGGTACACCCCGGTGAAGTATTCTACTGCAATGTTAAGCCTGAAGACGCCAAAGAACTTGTTGAAACTCATTTAATGGGCGGTCAGATTGTGGAGAGATTGCTGTACCAGAATGTTGATAACCAGAGAACGCAAAGCATTGAAAACATACATTTTTTTGAGGCTCAAAAGAGGATTGTGCTGCGTAATTGTGGTGTAATTAATCCGGAGGAAATAGGAGAGTACATAGCCAGGGATGGTTATTTAGCCCTGGCCAATGCTATTTTACACGATAATCCGGAAGAGGTAATCGAGAGAATCAATAAGTCTGGTTTAAGAGGTAGAGGCGGCGCGGGTTTCCCTACCGGCAAGAAGTGGAAAATGGCTGCCGCCCAGAAGATCAAACCGAAATATGTTTTATGTAACGCTGACGAAGGAGATCCCGGCGCCTTCATGGACCGCAGTATCCTTGAGGGTGATCCGAACAGTGTCATCGAGGCCATGGCCTTGGCAGGGTACTGCATTGGCGCCAATAATGGCTATATCTATGTGCGGGCTGAATATCCCATTGCTGTTGAAAGGTTGGAAATTGCTATTGATCAGGCACGGGATAAAGGGTTGCTCGGTAATAATTTGTTTGGTTCTTCCTTTGACTTTGAGATCGGACTTAGATTTGGCGCCGGAGCCTTTGTCTGCGGAGAGGAAACCGCGCTGATTCACTCGGTGATGGGACAGCGCGGCGAACCGCGTCCCAGGCCTCCTTACCCGGCTCAGGAAGGGCTTTGGGGTAACCCAACATTAATCAACAATGTTGAAACTTACGCCAATATACCAGTGATCCTAAGAGAAGGATGGGAATGGTACCAGGGGCAGGGGACAGCCGGCAGCAAGGGCACCAAGGTTTTTTCCCTGGCCGGAAAAATCAATAACACCGGACTTATCGAGGTGCCGATGGGTACAACCCTGCGTACGATTATATTTGATATTGGCGGGGGTATTCCCGACGGGAAAAAATTTAAGGCGGTACAAACAGGCGGACCCTCAGGTGGTTGTATACCGGATAGGTATCTTGATATGCCCATTGATTATGAATCTTTAAAAGAAATAGGCTCTATGATGGGTTCAGGTGGCATGATTATCATGAACGAAGACAACTGCATGGTTGATATAGCCAGGTTTTACCTGGAGTTTACCCAGGATGAATCGTGCGGCCGCTGCACACCCTGCCGCGTGGGCACAAAAAGGCTTCTGGAAATATTAAAGAGAATCACTGAGGGGCAGGGGGAAATGGAGGACCTGGAGCTGCTGGAAGAGCTTTCCTTTGATATTCGCGACGCTTCCCTGTGCGGTCTTGGTCAGACAGCGCCCAACCCAGTTATTTCTACCATGCGTTACTTCAAGGATGAATACCTGGCCCATATCAGGGACAAAAACTGCCTGGCGGGGGTATGTAAAGCTCTGTTGGACTTTACAGTGGATGAAGAAAAATGCGCCGCCTGTGGTATCTGCGCTAAAATATGTGTGATGGGGGCGATAACAGGTAAGCCCGGACAACCATACCGGATCGATCCTGCCAAGTGCTCCAGGTGTGCCGCCTGTGCCGCCAAATGCCCCAAAAAAGCAATTACAAAAGGTTCCCGCAAGGAGGCTTCAATTAATGAAAACCCAGGAATTCACACCAGGCCCGGTAGTACAGAAAACAGGGCAGCTTTATGACAACCCGGAAAAAAAGGTGGAAAAAATAAAGCTTACCATTGACGGCAGGGAAATTGAAGCTGACAAGGGTATGAATGTACTGGAGGCGGCACGCCTGGCTGGCATTGAAATTCCGAGCCTGTGCTATCTGCGTCACATAAATGAGATCGGATCTTGCCGGGTCTGTCTGGTTGAAGTTGAAATAAATGGAGCTATGACCCTCCAGGCTTCCTGTGTTTACCCGGCCAGCGCCGGTTTGGTGGTTTACACCTCCTCACCGCGGGTACGCCGGGTGAGAAGGACAATGGTGGAACTGCTTCTGTCGGACCACCACCGGGAGTGCACCACCTGTATCAGAAACCTAAACTGTGAACTGCAGAATATCGCGGATAACTTGGGGATCAGAAATATTAAATACACAGGAGAAATAAAATCGTTACCGGTTCAAAATGAGAATTCGTTTATAGTCCGCGACTATAACAAATGCATCAAGTGTCGGCGCTGTGAAGCCATCTGCAGCAAGGTGCAGGAGGTAAATGTATATTCCGCCTTAAACCGTGGTTATGACACGGTAATAGCTCCAGCTTTCATGCAAGATCTGTCACAGGTAGACTGTATAACCTGCGGTCAGTGCGTTATTGCCTGTCCTACAGCATCCCTTACTGAGAAAGAGTGCATTGAGTCAGTCTGGGAGGCTCTGGAGGACCCGGACAAGTATGTGGTGGTGCAAACTGCGCCCTCTATCCAGGTCACTCTGGGCGAGGTATTCGGTTATCCTGTGGGAACCGTGGTAACCGGAAAACTGGTGGCGGCACTGCGGCGACTGGGGTTTGACAGGGTTTTTGCCACGGATTTTTCGGCCGACCTGACCATTATGGAGGAAGCTCACGAACTGCTGGAGAGGCTGGAGGGCCGAGGTAAGCTGCCCCTGCTTTCCTCATGCAGTCCTGGCTGGGTCAAGTTTGCCGAGCATTTTTACCCCGAGTTTCTTGAAAATCTTTCTACCTGCAAGTCACCACATGAAATGTTCGGCGCTCTGACCAAAACTTACTTTGCTGAGAAGGAAGGGCTGGATCCTGAAAAAATTGTGGTGGTAGCAATCATGCCCTGTACCGCCAAAAAGTTCGAGGCCAGCCGGCCGGAAATGGGCACCGGCGACTTCAAGGATGTGGACTGGGTTTTAACCACCAGAGAACTTGCCAGGATGATCAGGCAGTCAGGCATAAATTTTCACGACCTGCCTGACCAGGACTATGACACGCCTATGGGTATTTCCAGCGGCGCTGGCGCCATATTTGGCTCGACAGGAGGTGTAATCGAAGCAGCGGTAAGGACAGCCTATTATTTAGAATCAGGACAGGAAATGGACCTCCTGGACTATGAGGAATTGCGAGGTTTCAGCGGATTAAAAGAAGTATGGGTGAAGCTTAAAGGACGGTCGATCAAGGTGGCCATCGCCCACGGGACAGGCAACGCCAGAGTGCTGATGGACAGATTAAAAGCAGGTGAGCAATTCGATTATGTGGAAATCATGGCCTGCCCGGGCGGCTGTGTGGGTGGAGGCGGTCAACCCATATTCGGCACCAGGGAGCACAAAGAGATATCGCTGGATTACAGGCATAACAGGGCGGACGCTTTGGACCGTATTGATTATTCAAAGGAACTGAGGCGGGCACACGAAAACCCGGCAGTTAAGAAAATCTACGAGGATTTCCTGGGACACCCCTTAAGTGAAAAGTCAAGGAAACTGCTGCACACCTATTACACCCCGCGAGGGAAACTGCCAGGGTTTAATTTTGGAGGG
>CAZJGV010000080.1:0-2138 GCA_964545615.1 uncultured Pelotomaculum sp. | reverse complement strand
GCAGTCACGCCGGTCATGTGGAGGGAAACATGCCGAGCGAAGAAATAGCGCCAAATAGGCGTTCAGAGCCCACCAGATGCTGAGGGGATGAAAAGCAAAGCTTTTTATCGCAAGCATGATGTTAGTGAAAAGTTGTATGGATTCACTGTATATCAATAGCGGCGACAGAACCGTTCATGCTGGTTATAATCAGATACTCCTTGCCAGTGTTCGTGTCTTTGATAACCGTAAAACCACCGATGTTTTTAGTCTCTCCCTCTTCCTGGATAACCTGAAAACGCTTGGAGCTGTTATCTACAGCTTCAGGCTTATTTTGATCCGGCGCCTGAGACTGCGGGGTACAGCCGGTTGAAAAATATAGAACCAAAAGTATCACAGCGATAAACGTATACGTCCTCATAAGCTTCACCGTGCCTTCCTTACCTTCTCAATCCAGCATGCGTTTAAGAACTTTTCCGTTGGCAGCCCTGGGCAATTCAGTCCTGAATTCGTATACTTCCGGTATCTTATAAATAGCCAGGCGATCTCTCAAAAAAAGAAAAAATTCCTGTTTATCTGCTGAACAGCCTTCTTCAAGAATGATGTAGGCCTTAATATCCTGACCCTTAACCGGGTGGGGTATGCCAATTACAGCAACTTCCTTCACTGCCGGGTACTCTTCCAGGGTTTCTTCAATCTCCCTGGGATAAACATTGAACCCCGAGGTTATAATCAATTCCTTCTTACGGCCTACTATAAACAGATAAGCCTTTAGACCTAGTTGTGAAAGATACCTGGCATAACTGTCAACATTTCGCTCCAACTCGGCAAAAGTTACTTCCTGCTCTTGAAATCTTAAAGCAATACCATCTAAGCACTGGTTGTGATTAAGGTGTATCTCAAAAACATTCAATCTTGGCAGACCTCCTTTCTGGTTCTTTTAGTCGTTATTTTCGACGCAGACATGCTTCAATCCTTCGCTGACAGGTCAAATGATCTGTGCTTTATAAGGTTTTTATAGATATTTGACCAGATGTCCCCGTTAAAGATATAATGGAAATATTAATCAAGTCACGCGGGGGTTTTTGGTTGGAACCAGTTATTGCCGCAAAAGGCCTGGTCAAAGAATATAACGGCAAGGCAGCAGTAAAAGGTGTGAATTTTATTGTAAATCAGAGAGAATGCTTCGGTATCCTGGGGCCAAACGGCGCCGGTAAATCTTCGATAGCAAAAATGATTTATTGTTTTTCACCGGTTACCCAGGGTGACCTCTTGGTCCTTGGTATGGATGTCAGGGAAAGGCAAAGGAGTATTAAAGAAAGACTGGGTGTGGTTCCCCAGGAAAACAACCTCGACACAGATCTCACAGTAATTGAAAACCTGATTGTATATGGCAGCTTTTTTAAAATTCCCACCCGGACGGTCCAGGAAAAGTCCGATGAAATGTTAGACTTTTTTGAACTGCTGGATTATAAGAATGAAAAGGTTGACAGGCTTTCAGGAGGCATGAAAAGAAGGCTTACCATAGCCAGGGCGCTGATCAACTCGCCGCAAATATTGATCCTGGACGAGCCGACCACCGGTCTGGACCCCCAGGCCAGGCATCTGGTCTGGCAGAGATTAAGGCGGCTGAAAGAGCAGGGAGTCACCCTGCTTTTAACCACCCACTATATGGATGAGGCCGAGCACCTTTGCGACCGCCTGGTGGTAATTGATAACGGAGTGATCTTAGAAGAAGGGCAGCCCAGAGAGCTTGTGCAAAAACATATTGGTTATGAGGTTTTAGAAATAGGGCGGGGTGCGGAAAATATTGATGAAATCCTTAAGGTTGGCGGAACTGATATAAAAGGATTTAAAATAGTGGGGGATATGCTTTTTGTTTATCCGGAGAACGGTCAGACTCTTATTGACAGGCTGCGGCCTATTTCAGAAAGCTTTTCTCATCAAATGCTGCGTCACGCCAACTTGGAAGATATGTTTTTGAAGCTTACCGGAAGGGGGCTGGTGGAATAAACGTGTACAGGCCCGACCTCTCACCCCTGATCTGGCAAGTCTTCAGGCGGCACTTGCTGGTATACAGCAGAACCTGGAAGGTAAGTCTTTCATTTAATTTTTTTGAACCGCTATTTTACCTGGCTGCCTTCGGGTTTGGCCTGGGC
>CAZJGV010000079.1:4692-13306 GCA_964545615.1 uncultured Pelotomaculum sp. | reverse complement strand
CAGGGGGACGGTTCTTTTGCTTCCATTAATGGAAGCAAAAGAACCGTCCCCCTGCTTCCCCCCTGCTTCCCAGACCCGTCCCTTAAGATTAACGCCTGAATATAATATGCTTTTGCCAGCGCTGGTAGGTATCCGGGCAGTCAACCCGGTAGTGTCCCCCACGGCTTTCCCTGCGGGCAAGGGCCGCTTCAGCCACCAGTTCCCCTACCTGGAGCATGTTTTTTACTTCCATTTGTTCAGCGTTATCGACCCCGTGCCGCTTGAGGTAGCTCCATTCATCAAAAAAAATTAAGGCTTCTCTTAATCCTTCACTGCTGCGTACCGGGCCTGCCTTCTCATTCATCTCTACTTCCAGCTTTTTACGCAGGGCAGCGTAATCTGTTTTTGCCGGTTCAAGCAGCCAGTC
This sequence comes from uncultured Pelotomaculum sp., assembly GCA_964545615.1. GTDB lineage: Bacteria > Bacillota > Desulfotomaculia > Desulfotomaculales > Pelotomaculaceae > Pelotomaculum_B. The sequence goes on along the minus strand of CAZJGV010000079.1, from coordinate 12,900 downwards.
ACAAGCAAATTCCAGGTGGCGGGGCTGGTAATCCTTCAGGAAATTTTTGGTCTCTTCAACTATTCTGCCGCCAAACACCAGGCCGTCCAGCAGGGAGTTGCTGGCCAGGCGGTTGGCGCCGTGAACGCCGGGGCAGGAAACCTCGCCGCAGGCATAAAGCCCCCTGATGCTTGTTTCCCCTACCAGGTTAATCTTTACCCCGCCCATCATGTAATGAGCGGCGGGCGCTATCGGAATGCGGTCAACGGTAATGTCCAGTTTGTATTCCGCGCAGGTCTTCAAGATATTGGGAAAGCGTAGTTTTACAAGCTCCGGGTCGAGATGGGTCAGGTCCAGAAATACCTTGTTGGAGTTGGTTGCTGCCATTTCCTTTAAAATGGCGCGCACAACTATGTCCCTGGGCGCGAGTTCCGCCAGGTCATGGTAGCGCTGCATAAAACGCTGGCCATGGATGTTGCGCAGGTAAGCTCCTTCACCGCGCACAGCCTCCGAGATTAGAAAGCGCGGGGCGCCCGGCAGATTCAATACTGTGGGGTGGAACTGGATGAATTCCATATCCATTACTTCCGCGCCGGCCCGGAAGGCGATGGCGATACCGTCACCGGTGGCTATTTCAGGATTGGTGTTGTGTTCAAAAATTCGTCCCAGCCCGCCTGTGGCAAGAACGACCACTTTGCCCCGAAATACCTTGTATTCCTTATTAAAACGGTCATAAGCCAGGACCCCGTAACAGGTGTTCTCCCGCACCAGGAGGTCAACAACATAGTGGTTCTCCAGCACCTTAATTCTTTCGTTTTCCCGCACACGCTGGGTGAGTACCCGCTGGATCTCCGCCCCGGTAGCATCACCGCTGGCATGAAGAATACGCCGCTGGCTGTGCGCCCCCTCCATAGTAAGGGCCAGGCCCTGGCTGTCCCGGTCAAAGATAGCGCCAAGGCCGATAAGCTCCCTGACCCTGTCAGGCCCCTCACTTACCAGTGCCGCCACCGCCTCCGAGTCGCACAGGCCAGCCCCGGCCACCAGGGTATCCTGCCTGTGCAGCGCCGGGGAGTCGGCGTCCCCGAGTGCGGCTGCAATACCGCCCTGGGCTTTATCTGTACCGGTATCCATCATGGTTTGCTTGGTTAGAACTGTTACCGAACTACCCGCTTCGGAAGCCGAAAGGGCCGTATATAACCCTGCTATACCGCTGCCCAGGATAATATATTCCTCTTCCACCTGGGACAGTTCCCGGGTGTCGAAGTTCACCATGTAGTTGTCTGGCAAAATACCCCCCCCTTTAAAACAACAGCCCACACACGTGTGGTAAACTGAATATTATATAATTTTCCGTTATCCAGCCAATTCCCAAGCAAAACTTGCATTTATTATCGCTTTCTAGGAAATGTACAGATGTGTATATTATAACGAAATTAGATAAAAAAACAAGGAAAGTTCTACACACAGCACCCAAGCTGCAGCGGTCTATAAGAGGATTTAACCTCCCAACTCCAAAGCAACCGCTAGCTGATCTCGCCGTGGACTTCCCCCTGTTTAATTTCAGTTATTCTGTTCTCGTTATCAACCATGACAACTGTCGGGCTGTAAGACTTTGCCTCACTGCGATCCATGATGGCATAAGAAATTATAATTACTGTGTCTCCGGGCTGAACCAGGCGGGCGGCAGCCCCGTTCAGGCAGATTACCCCGGAGTTGCGCTGCCCTTTGATCACATATGTTTCAAAGCGGGCGCCGTTGTTATTGTTGACAATTTGAACTTTTTCATTGGGCATAATATCAGCAGCTTCTATCAGCGCCTCATCGAGGGTGATACTGCCCATATAGTTCAGGTTTGCCTCTGTTACTGTAGCCCGGTGAATTTTTGATTTAAACATGGTCAGAAACATGACCCGCACCCCCACATTGATTGTCTCTATTGGGGACATTTCTCCGACCCAAGAGGAATGCTTATGGGAGAGATGTGTCCCCTTTCCTATGTCTGGTATCGTTTAAGGATAAACGTATGTTAAGAGAGGTGTGTCCCCATTCCGATCGGGGACATTCCTCGGCCCTAGATGCATACTCCGAATAGAGGTGTGTCCCCTTTCCTTAAAATGATATTGTCGATCAGCCGCGTCCGCCCAATTTTTACAGCCAGAGCCAGCAGCGCCGCTCTCTCTATCCGCTCTACCGGCTCCAGATCCGGATGGCTGTATATTTCAACGTAATCAATATCTAAAAGATCTTCCCGCTCAATCATGTCAATAACCAGTTGCCGTATTTTGGCCGCATCCCGCTCACCGGCCTGAAAAACTTCTTCCGCCTGGCGCAGGCTTCTGGAGAGCACCCGCGCGACCCGACGTTGTTCAGGTTCCAGGTATATATTGCGTGAACTCATGGCCAGGCCGTCTGCTTCCCGCACCGTGGGTACCGTAACAACTTCAAGGTCCATGTTCAGATCGGTGACCATCCGGTTAATTACCAGCACCTGCTGGGCATCCTTTTGTCCGAAAAAAGCAAAATCAGGCTTGACGATATTAAAAAGCTTGGTAACCACTGTAGCCACCCCGCGAAAGTGGCCGGGCCTGGAAAGCCCGCACAAACTTTCGGTGATCCGCTCGACATCAACATAAGTACAGTAGCCGGACGGATATATTTCATCTGCCGCCGGATTAAAAATGGCGTCCACCCCCACTTTTTCAGACATCCGGGCATCCCGCTCCAGATCCCGCGGGTAACGTTCCAGGTCTTCACCGGGGCCAAATTGAGTGGGGTTGACAAAAATACTTACAACTACTTTGTCGCATTGCTTTTTGGCCTGCCGCATCAATTCCAGATGTCCTTCGTGAAGGTAACCCATAGTCGGCACCAGCCCAATACTCTGGCCGCTGCTTCGGACTTCCCGCACATACTGGCGAATTTCCGTGATAGTGTGAAAAATTAACATGTTAACCTCCGGAACTTTTCACAGGCTTTACAGGATTCGCAAGATTAACAAGATTAATTAACAAGATTAACTAATCAAGAAATTATCACTAATAATTTAAAAAAGTAATTTTAAAAAGCTAAGATATTAAATACGTTTTATCCTGTAAATCCTAAAAATCCTGTTAAACCTGTGTTAAATATTGTTTTCTTCTAATATAACTTCTTCAGCACTTCCTCGGACATACTGAAGCTGTGCTCGGGACCGGGAAAGGCTCGCTCCGCCACTTCTTCTTTGTACTGTTTCAGGGCAGCAGCTATATGCTCATGCAGGTTGACGTATTTTTTAACAAATTTTGGTGAAGAACGGGGGTAAAGACCCAGCATGTCGTGTATAACCAGTACCTGTCCGTCGCAGTACGGACCCGCCCCGATACCTATTGTAGGTATCTGCAGCGATTCGGTCACAAGCCTGGCCAGTGGCGTAGGCACACATTCCAGAACCAGACAAAATGCTCCGGCTTCTTCTAAACACCTGGCATCAGCCAGAAGTTTCTTCGCCGCTGACTCATCCTTGCCCTGCACTTTGTAGCCGCCCATCTGGTGGACCGACTGAGGGGTCAACCCCAGGTGACCCACCACCGGTATGCCGGCGTTAACAATAGAGCGGACAGCATCGGCCACTTCCTGGCCGCCTTCCAGCTTAACCGCACTGGCAGTGGTCTCCTTTAAGAACCGCCCCGAGTTACGCAACGCCTCTTTAACAGAAACCTGGTAGGACATAAACGGAAGATCCGCCACCACCATAGCCCGGCCGGCGCCCCGGCAGACCGCTTTGACGTGATGAATCATCTCATCCATGGTTACCGGCAGGGTGGAATCATACCCCAGCATCACATTAGCCAGTGAGTCGCCCACCAGGATCATATCGATACCCGCGTCGTCCACCAGTTTGGCCATAGAGTAGTCATAAGCGGTAAGCATGGTGATAGGCCTGCCTTCAGCTTTCAACTGTTTTACAGTAGCAGTGGTCACCTTGTCTTTACTCATTTATTACACCTCCTGAGTAGTATATCTTCAATCCTTTGCGCCTCTTCAGCGCTGATGCTCCCTTTTTCCAGGGCTACCTTAACGGTGTAAAGACCAAGCTTGCAGTACAATTCCAGTTCTTGCTCCCCAACCCCGTTCAATACTTCCAGGTGCCCCGCCAGGGTAGGACCGTCACCCCTTGCCACCGGTCCGGTCAAAGCGCTGGCCGGGCCAACCTGGCTTATATTATTAATCGTTCCCCTGACCAGCGGGAACAACGCTGCAAAGGCCTCCTCCCTGGAAAGCCCGAAGCGGCTGTAAAGCCCCGTAGCCAAGTGCATTAAAGACACCAGATAATTAGAAGCTATACAGGCTGCGGCATGATAAAGGGGCTTGTCCCTGGCAGCAATAAAAAAACTCTTGCCGTCCAAGTCTTTAACAATTTGTTCAGCCAGCGGCAGCGCCTCCTGATCTCCTTCCAGCGCAAAATAAGAGCCGGGCAGGTTCTCCATCGCCATCTTTACATCAGCAAATGACTGCAACGGGTGTAATGACGCGGCCAGCGCGCCTGAGCCGCGCGCTGCCCCAACCTCGTCCGCAGCGTGCGCCCCACTGGTATGAAAAACTATCTGGCCTGGCTTAAAACCTCCAAGTTCGTTAATCTCAGCTGCAACCTGGGCAATCACCCTGTCCGGCGTGGTGATAAAAACCACTTCCGCACCGGTGGTCACCTCTTCCGGTTTAACGGTCGCGGGTACATTTAATTGTTCGGCCACACGGCTGGCAGAGGAAATATGCTTGCTGGCCACCCCGGCTACAGGGTAACCCTGCCGGTTCAAAAGAAGCGCCAGGGCTGACCCAACCTTGCCGGCTCCCACAACAGCGATTTTAGGTTTACGCACGGCGCTGTCTCCCCACTTTTTATTCTTGATCAAAAACAAAGCCTTCCGGAATATCCGAAAGGCGTTAGTTCAAAAACCTCCGTCTCGGTCCGTCCCGGCTCCAAGCGGTAAACAAGCTTATCTAACTAAGTAAGGCTTTGCAGGTGTGGTTCTGAATGATACCACCCTAATTCGGTTACATTTTAACACAAGATAATATTACAGGGCAAATTAATTTTCCAAATAATTTGTTGTTAAATCTGCTAAATCAAAATAAGCTTTTACTAGCACAATTTCAAAAGTGGTATAATAAAGCTGGCAAGTCTATTTAAGGGGGAATAGTTATGTTTTTGAAAACTATTCTGGATGAAATAGGCAACCTCTCTGCCAAAAAAAATAAAAATATATATCTTGTGGGCGGTTTTTTACGTGACATGTATCTGGAACAACCAGGACGCGATTTGGATTTTGCCGTCAGCGGCAATGCCATGAACCTCGCCCAGGATCTGGCTGAGATTTTAAAGGGCGCTTATATTCCCCTGGACAGAATCAACAGAGTTGCCCGGGTAGTACTCGAACCACGGGGCAACAAGTGGCAAATAGACTTTTCCTCCTTTAAAGGCTTGAGCATAGAAGAAGATCTTTCAAACAGGGACTTTACCATTAATGCTATGGCCATGGAACTATCCGCTTACTTAAAACTGTCCCAGGAAAGCGGCTCCCCAGCGGGTAAAAGCCCGGAATGGTGGCTCTGGCCTGAAGTTTTAATCGACCCCTACAGCGGTTTGGCTGATATGGAGGGTAAAACCATCAGGGCTATCAACAGCTACGTTTTTGAAGCCGACCCGGTCCGGATTCTGAGAGGTGTGCGTCTGGCCGGCAAACTGGGTTTTAAAATTGATGCTGAAACGTTAAGCCTGATGGAACAAAGCCGCTGGCTGCTGCAAGAGATCGCGGGGGAGCGGATCTGGGAGGAACTGCTGGGTATACTGGCCCTGCCGCAATCCTACCCATTGATCACCATGCTGGATGCCACCGGAGTCCTTTCCGAGGTGTTCCCGCTCGAAGAAATTATGAAGGTAAGCGGTCAAAACCTTACCTCGGACAGTGTCTGGGCACACAGCCTGAAAACCTATAAACTGTTGGAAGAGCTATGGTGCAAGCCGGCTGGAAATATTGTGCCTGGCGGCGACCATGCCGGGGAAATACACGAACTGCTTCTCAAGCACCTTGACCAGGGCCTTACCTCAGAGCGAAAAAGAAGCCAGCTGATTAAACTGGCCGCCCTTTTCCATGACCCCGGTAATATCGAAGTTCACATAAACGAATTTGCCCGCAGGCTTAAAACGAGCAAGATGGAAGAGTCCTACCTGAAAAACCTGGCTGTCAAACATATGTATCCCGTCAGCCTTTTTCATCAGGAGACCCTGGGACCGGCTGATATACACCGCCTCTTTATCAACCTGGGTCCGGACGCTGCGGATGTCCTGCTGCTTTCCCTGGCCAATGTCCTGGCATCCGGCTCTGCTGCAAAAAGCGCCTTTGACCTGACCGGATACCGAACCTTTATCGGAGATCTCCTGTATAAATATTATTTTCAGGCTAAAACATATATCAACCCGACTGCCCTGGTCAGAGGCGAAGATCTCATGAAAGAACTGGGACTCCCTCCTTCCAGGCAGCTCGGCGACCTTCTGGGAAAAATCACCGAGGCCCAGGTTTGCGGGGAGGTAACCAGCAGGCAAGAGGCCTTAGCCTTCGCCTCCCGACTTTTAAAAGAAAACGAGCGCCGTTGATTTATCTGAAAGCACCTGCCGTTTATAAAGCATCGATTCTATCTGATGCACCATAACATTGATTGACCAGCCGTTTTCAATCGCCTTTTTCGCATACCAAGCTCTTTGTTCATCGTCCTTTACTTTGTCAAGGAGCGCTATTGTGCGACCAACTTAATTGTGTGGACACCGTCTGCACAAATTCAATATCCGAATAAAGGCTTGAAAATTTGGCCATGTACTTCAAATTGCGGACAGAAAATCCCGTGGTGTCGGGAAAATCGAGCTTAATATCGCGAGCTAGACTTTCAAAGAATTTGTTGCCCCATTCCGAATTGGCGTTGATGACAATTCACCATCACAAACTCATACTGTCTTTATCCCAGAGACCGAAAAACTCGGTTTCATTGACTATTGCTTCATATGCAGGATTTAAAAATACTGACAATGTGTTGAGCACAGATGAGAATGCTGGCTCGGTTTGCTTCTGCTTCCGTAAAAAAAGACGCCATCTAACATTCATGTCGTTGTCATTTGCAAAACCGACAATACTTTTAAGACTTTCTTTACCATAATTCGTTCCTCTGTTTTGCAGGGTTTCAAAGATAGCTTCTTGCAGCTTCCTTCCGTCAAAGGAAAAGGTGTTTGCGAGATAAAAAACATCAAAATAATCCTTCATACGGCTGGTAAATTCCATCCTTTGCAACATAGCGTCCAACTTCTCGGCTATGGTGCTCTCAAGAGAATAAGTGTTACCTTGTAAGTACAGATGCAGCTCTGTCCGCCATTAGAGCCACACCTCAATCCAGCTTTGAACCTTTTTATATACATGCAGCTTCTTTGCGTAGGCAGTAAGATTGCTAATATTTTTTTGGGAATCTGCAACATAGCTTTGAATGGCTTTATTGAAAATCTCCTTATCCATTTTGTTTATATTCCGCAGGCAATCGCAGATAACCCTGTCACGGTCATACATGATAACTTCAATGTCGTTTATCGTTTCTTTTGTGATACCAATTGTGAGTTTGTCCGGCTCAAAATAATATGGTTTTACAAATGGATAAGATATATTAAATCTAATTTTTGAGCTGTCTTTATCAACGGCAATATGCCATTCTGCAGGAGTTCTGTCCGAATAGCCGTAATGAAAAAAGGCAGTGTCCATACAAAGCACGCCATCAGGGAATAGCCCTGCAACAGTAGCCGCCTCATTTGTCTCATCTGTTATGTACCATTTATAGAAGCCCCTGCGGATTCTTTTGATCTTGCCATCTTTGAGGTGTTTTTGAATATCAGAATAGGCTATGCCTCTTTTCCTGATTTCATCAGTAGAAGCATAACCATTGTTGCTATCAAAAACCTTTTTCATCTTACTCAATTTTATCACCTTAAATTCCGCTTATTTAATATGTTAGCGGATCTTATTAAAGTATATTATGCCCGGTTACGATTGTATATAAAAATTATTTCCGCTGATTTACAACTAAGCGGGATATACAAACAACCATGTTGGACCATCAAGCCTGTCAAAGCTGAAGTGTATTGATCAATCATGCTTTGACAAGCTTTCTATGAGTAAGTTTATGGCAAACCGCAGCACAAGTCCATTTACACTTAAC
>CAZJGV010000079.1:0-4682 GCA_964545615.1 uncultured Pelotomaculum sp. | reverse complement strand
CAAGCTGGGGCTGCAGGCTTTGTCACCCGCGGGGCAAAAAAAACCCGGTGCTGATGGCCACAGCATCCGGGTATGGAAAGGAGTATAGGAGTATATATGGGGGGTAAATTTAGTTGCAGTTTTTATTAACCAGTGGGGAAATTTTGTTTCTGAATAATTCCCCGGCATTTTCTGTGGTAACTCCGGTAATAATCTCATCGTTTATATTTACTGAAACGCCGTTATCGCATTTCTCCAGGCAGAAGGTACCGTTGACTTCTATCTGCTCGGCAAGGCCCTGGTTTTCCGCCAGATCGGTGAATTCCTTAATCACGTCGTATGCGCCCCTGAGGTAGCAGCCGGTGCCGAGACATACCGCTACCCGCAGCGGTTGCGACCGGGAATCGTTCATTATAAAAGGTTTTCCGTTTATACGCCGGCGCGGGACATATGTTGTATGAAGGGCGTGGTGTGTTTCATGGTTGTTGACCCCGCCGAACCACTCTTCAAAGGCTTTGCCTACAAAATAGTTGTCCTGGGGTTTATGAAGCTGCTGTACCCTGTCCATTTCGTATATTTCCCCGGCTCTCTTGGCACGGGCCACTGTGTCGTTGACGTCTGGCTGCCCTCCGCCTCCGACGCAGCCACCAGGACAGGACATTACCTCAATGGCGTCGAAGGACGCCTCTCCGGATTTAATCATAGCTATGAGTTTTTCAGTATTGGCCAGTCCGTTTACCACGGCGAGCTTCAGAACCCTTCCCTTAACTTCAACCGAAGCTGTTTTGATTCCCTCCATGCCTCGAACCGGCAGGAAATCGATACGGCCCACCTCGTCCCCTCCGGTCAGTCCTGCCACGTAGCGTACCACCGATTCCATTACACCGCCGGAAGCCCCGAAGATGAGGGCGGCCCCTGAGCCCACGCCCAGCGGGTTATCGAAAGCCTTGTTCGCCAGCTCATTAAAATCGATGGAGGCTTCTTTAAACATCTGGGCGGTTTCAACCGTGGACAGCACAGCGTCGATGTCGGGAACCCCGTCCGTAGTGAATTCCGGCCTTTGGGCTTCAAACTTCTTGGCCACGCAGGGCATTATGGATACTACAAATACATCCTCCGGCCGTTTGTTCAGTTTTTTGGCATAGTATTTCTTAACTACCGACCCGAACATCTGCTGTGGTGAACGGCAGCTTGAAACATTGGGCAGCAGTTCGGCGTGAAACTGCTCGCAGTACTTTACCCAGCTAGGACAGCAGGAGGTAAAGATGGGCAAATTTTCATTTTTCTCAAGGCGTACCAGAAACTCGTTGGATTCTTCTATAGTGGTCATATCGGCGGTAAACAGAGTATCAAACACCCTGTCAACCCCTGTAAGCTTCAGCCCGGCAATAATTTTACCTGTAACGTCTTCTCCTGCGCCCAGGCCGAATTCTTCCCCCAGGGCAACCCGGACCGCCGGGGCTATCTGGGCGACAACAGTCTTATCAGGGTTATGTATCGCATTCCAGACTTTGTCGATTTCACTTTTAACCGTAAGCGCGCCGGTCGGGCACACAGATACACACTGGCCGCAGTTAACGCAGGCCACGTCGGAGAGTTCCTTGTCAAAGGCCGTGGTAACCACTGTCTTTGAACCGCGGTGGGCAAAGTCCCAGATTCCCAGTCCCTGTACTTCCTTGCACATGCGGACGCAGTCACCGCAGAGTATGCACTTGTTGGGATCCCTTACTATCGAGGGACTGGTCAGATCTAAAGGAAGCTTTTTGTCCCTCTTGCCGAATCTTACTTCTTTTACTCCCAATTGATTGGCCAGCAGCTGGAGCTTGCACCTCCCGCTCCTTGAGCAGGTGGGACATTCCCTCTCGTGGTTGGCCAGCAGGAGTTCGATTACCATTTTACGCAGCCTCCGGGTCCGAAGGGTGTTGGTTCTTATGATCATCCCTTCCTGAGGAGGGGTTGAGCAGGCAGCCACCAGGCCCATTTTGTCGGTCTCCACCAGGCAGAGGCGGCACGCCCCGTAAACGCTCAGCTCAGAGTGGTAGCAGAAGGTGGGCAAATTGATTCCCGCCCTGCGGATTATCTCCAGCAGGTTCTTCTCTCCCCGGATATCTATTTCCCGGCCGTCTATGGTCAGTTTTCCGTTGCTACTCATGGATATAGCTCCCTCCCTAGTTAGTGACTATTGCTCCGAATTTGCACTTGCTTATACAGGTTCCGCACTTAATGCACTTTTCCGGGTCTATCAGATGGGGCTCTTTTTTTCCCCCGGATATGGCGTCGGCGGGACAGAACTTCTTACAGAGCCCGCACCCCTTGCACAAGGAGGGATCAATCCGGTAGTCAAGCAAGTCCTTGCACACTCCGGCCGGGCACTTCTTGTCCTTTATATGGGCCTCGTATTCAGATCGGAAGTATCTGAGCGTGGTCAGTACAGGATTGGGAGCAGTCTTACCTAAGCCGCAAAGTGATCCGTCCTTTACGATCAAGGCTAACTCTTCCAGCAGTAGCAGGTCTTCCTCGGTTCCACTGCCATTTGTTATCCTGTTAAGCAGCTCCAGCATCCTCCTGCTGCCTTCCCGGCAGGGGACACACTTGCCGCAAGATTCGTTCTGGACAAATCCCATGAAGAACTTTGCCACTTCCACCATGCAGGTGTCTTCACCCATCACTACCATCCCGCCGGAGCCTACCATCGCCCCGACCTTCTGCAGAGAATCGTAATCAAGGGGCAGGTCAAGGTGCTCCCTGGTGAGGCAGCCCCCTGAGGGACCTCCTATCTGCACAGCCTTGAAAGTTTTATTGTCCCGGAGCCCGCCTCCTATGTCAAATACTATTTCCCTTAAAGTAAGGCCCATGGGGACTTCTACCAGACCGGTATGGGCAACCTGGCCGGCCAACGCGAAGGTCTTTGTTCCGGTGCTGGTGGGAGTGCCTATACCGCTGAACCACCGCGCGCCGTTCAGTATTATTGACGGCAGGTTGGCCAGGGTTTCCACGTTATTTATAATAGTGGGGCAGCCCCAGAGACCGCTGACAGCTGGGAAAGGAGGCCTGGGCCTCGGCATGCCGCGTTCTCCTTCTATAGAGGCGATAAGTGCAGTCTCTTCACCGCAAACGAAGGCTCCGGCCCCTTCTTTTATGTTTACCTTAAAACTGAAGCCTTTGCCCAGTATATCAGTACCAAGCATCCCGTATTTACAGGCAGTTTCCACCGCCCTGCGCAGACGCTTTACGGCCAGGGGGTATTCAGCTCTGACGTATATATAACCCTCGTCCGCTCCCACGGCATAGCCCGCCAGCATCATCCCCTCAATTACCCTGTGAGGGTCACCTTCCATTACGCTGCGGTCCATGAAAGCACCCGGGTCTCCCTCATCACCGTTGCAAATAATGTATTTCTTTTCCCCTGCGGCTTCCCGGGCAAACAGCCATTTTCTCCCGGTGGGGAAACCTCCGCCGCCTCTTCCCCGCAGCCCTGAATCCAGTACTTCCTTGACCACCTCGTCCGGGGTCATTTCAAAGAGTGCCCTGGCCAGAGACTGGTATCCGTCGTGGGCGATATAGTCCTCTATGTCGTCCGGGTCAATGCGCCCGCAGTTTGCCAAAGCGATCCTTAACTGGTTTTTGTAAAAAGGTATTTCGTCCTGAGTTTCAATGGGGGAGTGGGTGTTATCGTCCTGGTAAAGAAGCCTTGCAACCAGTCTATTGTTTATGATGTGCTCCTCAAAGATTTCCGGCACGTCCTCGGGCTTGACTTTGCAATAAAGTGTTCCCCGTGGCTCGATCCTTACCAGCGGACCCATCTGGCAGAAGCCGTGGCAGCCGCTGGTATGAGCGCTTATTTCCTGGTTTGAATGTTCTTTCTCCAATTCAACACTAATTGCAAGTTCAGGCCTCTCAGCCAACAACTGTTTGAAAAAATCGAACACTTTCAAGGACCCGTTAGCGACACACCCAGTACCCGCGCAGACAAGGATTCTTTTTTGCATGCTGCTGATTTCAGTAAGGGCCTTTTCCTTTAAGACATCCAGTTCCGCTCTTGAATTAAGCATTTTTACAACACCCCGTTTCTGAGGAGTTTTTGTTTTCTTCCTGTTGCTCCCGGGACACAATCTTGTTTACAGCTCTCAGTATTGATTCCGGTGATGTCTGGCCGTGCACCTCGTCGCTGTTAATCACAACCACCGGCGCCAGGCCACAGGCGCCAAGACAGGAAACGGTCTCCACAGTGAACTGCATGTCTGGGGTGGTGGACTCGCCTCCAGCTAGTCTGAGATTCTCCCTCAGAGCGAAATGGATAGGTTCTGAGCCCCTTACGTGGCAGGCTGTACCGTCACAAACCCTAATTACGTATTTCCCCTTCGGTATCAGCGAAAACTGTGTATAAAAAGTGGCTACCCCATATACTGTGGCGGGTGACACTTTCATGGCCGTGGCTATGTAGGTAAGAACCTCTTCAGGCAGGTAGCGGTATTCTTCCTGTACTTCCTGTAAAATTGCAATTAGATGGGAAACCTCGCCCTGATGGCTTTCAATGATTTCCTGGAGCCTCTCAAATTTTCTTTCCATAAAGCATTTCTCTCCCCCGTAGTTTTTTCACCCGATCTCCAGGTTCTGATATGTTTAAATATATGCTATCGGTTTACATGTGTCAACTACTATTGTAAAAATATAAGCAATATTTTTACTATTTAAAACACAAC
>CAZJGV010000078.1:0-13417 GCA_964545615.1 uncultured Pelotomaculum sp. | reverse complement strand
GGTAACACCTGCCAAAAGAAAGGGCAAAACCTGGGGCAGGTAAATTTCACGGAAAATACGTGATCGGTTGATGCGAAAAACAGAAGCCATCTGGAGCAACTGAACGTCTATATTTTTTACTCCCTGGATGGTATTAATAATTATCAGGGGTAAGGTAGTAACAAAGACAACAAAAGCCGGCACATTACTATAACCAAGCCAGATTAAAGCAAGCAATAGCCAGGATATTAAGGGTGTTACCTGCAGCACCACTACAAGCGGCCTGAAAAGGCTGGAAATAACGGGACTCAGGCCGATTAAAAGGCCCAGGGGCATACCCGCGGCCAAAGCCAGGCCGAATCCTGTTAAACCGCGGGTGATGGAATGCCGTCCATGCTCCCATAATTGACCGTTACCAGTTAAAGAGGCGGCGGACCGGGCCACTTCCATAGGAGAAGGTAGAATAACATGATGGTAGAAGCTCGCAACCACCTGCCATAACCCAATAAAAAGAAGCAAACCGAAGAGGGGCGCCAGGCCCCTAGTCAGCGAGGAAGAACTTTTCATCAGGCAGTTTCCCTCCCACCATCTCTGTTGAAAAGTCCAGCAGCTTTGACAGGTAGCTGTTTACATCCGCTTTAGCCTCAGCCCCTTCAACAAATTTCAGGCGGGTCCTCTCCATGCTCTTGATAAACACCGGCGCGGGAATGTTCATGTTTGCCTCTACCAGTGGGGCTGCCTCCCCGGGATTGGCCACAGTCCATTCAATGGCGCTTTTGTACGCGTCCTGAAAATTTGTTAAAGCTTGCGGATACAGCCGCGCGAACTCATTACGCACTACTGTTCCGGCCTGGGGGAGACTCGCGTTTTCCCCTTCAAACTGCTGCCAGTCCGTAAAAAAGTCCCTGACCACCCTGGCCCGGCTGCTGTTCATCAGGACCCTTGTAACCATTGGCTCAGGCAGTACAGCATTTTTGGCCATGCCGTTGATCAACAACGGGGCAATTTGGGAGGATTCAAGATAGGTCAGCCTGAGATCTCCTTCTTTAAGTCCGTTCCGTCGCAGTAAATATTGCGTCAGCACATCCGGGCTGGATCCCCGGGAGCCCACATAAAGTTCGCCTCCCTTGAGGTCCTCCCACTTTTGCACCCTGTCATCTATCGACACCAGGTAAAGAATGCCCCAAGTATTCACATTGGCTAATGAAATATCAACATCCTTATTGTATAATTTTGCCGCTAAATTAACCGACATAACAGTAAAATCGGCTTCACCCTTAATTATGCGAGTGGTAGCCTCCTCATCAGACTTATAAATAATTAACTCCAGCTTAGTGCCGTCAGGCAAACCATCTTTAGCCAACTTAAACAGTGGTGTGGTAGGAGGACCCACGGGGGCCTGTACTACAATCTTTTCAGGTGTTGCGGCAGCCTGCTTTTTACCCGCTGAATCCCGTGCTCCGCACCCCTCTGCCAGTAAAACAACAGCCAGCAGCATTAAAACCAGATATTTTATTCCCCGCACTCAAAATCCACCCCTTTATTTTTTAATTCTGATATTCATTACCCCTAACCGGCTAAGGTTATAATGAAAACACACCATCATTTTCTTCATAAATTTTATTTTATCCTTTTTTTTATCTTTGTTATAAAAAATAGTTTATTTAAAGAAGGAAATCTTTAATTTTATTGAACTAATTATAGTAAAAAACAAGTCAAATAGTCAGGGAGAAAAAGACATGGAATTGCCGGAAAAGTTTAAAGGTTCTGCAGAAGCTATAAAAAATGCCAGGGCTGTGGTGATTACCGCCGGAGCGGGTATGGGTGTGGATTCCGGCTTGCCGGATTTCCGCGGCGACAAGGGCTTCTGGAACGCCTACCCCATGTACGAACGTTTGGGCATAAGCTTTGTCGAGGCCGCCAACCCCATTCACTTTGCCCTGGACCCGGCTTTCGGCTGGGGGTTTTACGGCCACCGCGCCGCTCTCTACCGCGACATTTCTCCACACGCCGGTTTCCAATTGCTGCTTGAGTGGATTAACCGACTAAGCCTTGATTATTTTGTGGCTACCTCCAATGTAGACGGTCATTTTCAAAAAGCGGGCTTTGCTGAAGGTAAAATATACGAGGTGCACGGTTCTATCAACTACCTGCAGTGCCTGACGCCGTGCGGCGATGACATCTGGCCCAATGAAGAGATTATCCAGCTAAACAACTCCGACATGCGGGCGGAGTATATCCCGCGCTGCCCTAACTGCGGCGTCGCAGCCAGGCCCAACATACTGATGTTCGGGGATTTTTCGTGGCTTAGCACGCGCACGGACCGTCAGGGCGACAGTTTCAGGCATTTTCTTACCCGGCACGGGGACGACCAACTGGTGGTAATCGAAATCGGCGCCGGCACCGCTGTTTCAAATATTCGCAGACTTAGTGAACACCTTGGCAGCCAGCGCCTTACAACTGTGATCAGAATTAATCCCCGTGAGCCATATATCCAATTTCCCCATATATCAGTACCGTGTACCGCGCTGCAAGCACTGCGCGGTATAGAAAAAGCTCTGAAATAATAGGCAATATGAAAAGGAAAATGCAAATTTATGTAGAACTTAATATAATTAAGTATCTAATTCAGTCTGTCCAAGTTTCATCAAATCGTAATATCCTTGGGGGCGTTACCATGCGGCGTTTTATAATTGTTGCCCCCGGGTGCGCCGGGGAAGATTTAAACGTTTGGGAAGATGCCGGTTTTAAGTTGTTTGATGAAACCAGCCAGGATGACCCGGCTTTGAGACCGGATGTGATCTTAAGCTATGCTTCCCGGGCGGGCGAAATCCCCTGGCAGTTGATCAGCAAACTGATGCCCAAGATATTGATACTGACCGGCAGCGTTGAACAAAAACCTGTTTTCCCAGACGGCCTGTCCGGACTATTCAATTTACAGGTGATTAAAGGTGAAAATACCTGCTTTACTATCGGCAGCAGCATCCAGGGCCAGATTGCCGCGCCTGACTGGGAGGCCTACCGCGCCGGCGCCGGGCAGATCACCCGGCAGGAACAGACCCAAGCACTGGCGGGCTCAGTTTACCGGTTTTTACTGCAGGACCTTTTCAGGGAAACGGCCGAATGGTGCGGGCATATGTCATCAGTAGTAGGACCGCTGTAAGACAGCAATAACTAATATTAACAAGTGGAGAGATGGAAATGAAAATCCTGAGAATCAGTATCTGTGTAATGTTTCTTTTAACTTTCTTTTTGCGGGCACAACCGGCTGCGGCTGGCACGAGCTATATAACACCCAATTCACAAAATATTGAAGAAGGGGGCTTTCAGGAATTAGGCAATTCTTTAACTATTAAAGGGCTTACAACAAACACCTTTACCGGCAACAGCATGATAGACAGGGCCGAGATCCGGCTGCCGGCCGGTTTCTATTTCAGTTCCGCTGCCTTGACCGAAGATGGCAGTAATATAGATGCTGACGTTGTGGTATACGCGGAAGCCGGATTTGAAGGATCCTTAACTTCAGATGTTATTTCTATTACGCCTATTGACTACAGCTCATCAATACCCGGCTATTTTCGCGGCTTTGCACTGGCTGTCAAGAAGGCTTCCAGCGGTGTGGAACCACAAATCCGCATTAACTTCAACCAGATTTACGTCCCCAGTGGGGCTTCCGGAAATGTATATCTGACTCTGGAAAGCAGCGGCAACTCCGCTTTTACATCTGATACCTTTAAACTTGCCGTTGTGAAGGATAAAAGTTTAACACTTACAACGGAAAGAACACCTTCCCTGTCCACAGGTAACAATTCAGTCGGTCCAATAGTCATTAAAGAAACTATGAAAGCCTCTTTTAACTGGATAGAACTGACCCTTCCCAACGGCTACGCCTGGTCTCCCGGTACAGTGACAATTAACCCAAGCAGTGGCTTGTCCAGGGACTACGACATTGAAATCGGCAACGAACGGGATTATGAATACGAAATTTTTCAAGAAAACCGCTATGGCCAGTCTGTGCTGAGAGTGGAACTGACAGGCGCAAAATCCACTGTCGATGGAACCCTGCGAATAGAATGTGACATTGATGTTGACGAGGATAAAGCGTCACCCGGCAATGTTGCTGTTACAGTTGAAGGAAACGCCGACCCCTCCAGCACCTCACTGACAATCGGAACTTTTAGCCTGCAGGAATATACAGTTACGGCAAATACGTCAAAAACGCTGTACGGCGGGCTGAGAAGCCAGGAAATAGCCAATATTACTATTACTGAACTGGTGCCGGGCACATTGCTTGAAGGCAGAACCGTCACCCTGTCCCTACCCTCCTGGGCCAAGTGGGATGTACCCCCTACGGTCCAGGTTGAAGGTGTTACCGAACTGTCAACCAGTACTGACAACGGGAAAGCCGCGCTTGTTGGGAAAAATAATGACCAGGTTAAATTTTCCATTACCAGGGCCAGTGATAAGGACCCCGGGAAAATAATAATCAAGGAGGCCAAGGTGAACTTGCAGGTTGACGCCCCGCCGGGTGATTTACAAATCACAGTGCGCGGCTCTGCCAGCATCTCAGGTGATACCAAAGTCGGAACTGTCACAGCCCCGATTGCAGTCAGCGCCTTATCAAAACCTGCCTTGACCGTGGGCGCCAGGGAGCAAACAGCCGGGGATATAGAAATCAGGGAATCCGCCGGACGCCTGCTGCTGGCCGATGAGTTATGGGTTGAATTTCCTGATGATGTAACCCTGCCGAAAACCCCGCAGGTGGAAGTGGTAAACGGTAATCTGGACATTGGCGGCGCTCGCCTGGAAACTGAAAGCTATTATCAAAGACTGGTTATTCCGGTTGAGACAGCCAGTCAATCACCTGGGACAATCAGGATCTCAAATATATTATATGACGTTAATAACTTAGCGGGTGACGGTGATGTCACCATCAGGATAGGCGGACCGGCGGTCAACGAGGTCAACGAAGGAGACGAACAGCTGTTTCCTTCCAGCGAGTGGGCGGGAAGCGTGGTCAACGCTGTGATTGGCGAAACCACGGAAACTCCGCCGGACACCACTCCGCCGGACACCACTCCGCCGGACACCACTCCGCCGGACACCACTCCGCCGGTTGTTACACCTGAAACCAGGAACATTCTGTTTTTCATTGGTGATGATACTTACCGTGTAAATGGCGATGTTCTCTGGATGGATGTAGCGCCCTATATAGATACAGACAGGACATTCATACCACTGCGTTTTACCGGTACCGCTCTAGGTATTCCATCAGAAAACATATTCTGGGATAACGAGAAGCAGACAGCCCTGTTAATCTACAAGGGCACAACTCTCAGAGTGCCCCTGGGAGAAAACGCGATCTATAAAAATGATACCAGGGTTGAAATAGACGTTGCCCCACAGCTTAACAGTGACCGGATTATGCTGCCGATAAGAGCGGTTGCCACTGCTTTTGGCGCTACTGTCGACTGGGATGCGCCAAACCGCATGGTGAAGATCGTTATGTAAGAATAAACTGTAAAAAATGCTCAAAACCCCCGTCAAAGCGGGGGTTTCTTTATTACCTCACCCACAAGTCCACCAGTTCAAACCTCTTGACATCCACCAACCCTCTATCAGTAATTTTCAATTCCGGAATAACCGGAAGCGACAGAAATGAAAGGGTCATGAAAGGCGACGGCAGAAGGCAGCCTATCTCCCTTGCCGCCTTGTGCAGTTCCTGGTGCTGGGCGGCCACTGTGCGGGCGTCCTGATCGGAAATCAAACCGGCCAGCGGCAGGGGTAATGTTGCCAGCACCTTCCCGCCGGACACAACAGCCAGCCCGCCGCCTGTTTCAGCAACTGTCCTGGCGGCAAGTTCCATATCTCCGGCAGTCAGGCCGACTATAATCAAGTTGTGGCTGTCATGCGCCACCGTGGAAGCGATGGCGCCGCTTTTCAGCCCGAAGCCCCTGACCAGGCCTACGGCCACGTTGCCGTTTTTGCCGTGCCGCTCCACCACCGCCACCCTGGCGATACCCTGCGCGGCAGTCAGTTCTCCTGCCGGCGCCAGAACGCCCCTGGTAATAATCTGGTCGGGCAGTACTTCAATAACCCTGGCCAGGACTCTGCCGGCTGGCATGTTTAATTCCAGCCGGCCCCTCAGTTCAGGCAGTCGCACAGTGTTGCGCATCCTCATATCCTCAGATACGGGCAGGCCGGCGAGAAGTTTTTTGTTCCGGGCAACCAGTGCGCCCGCTTTGAAAACCATTTCCGCTTGAAAATCTTCAAGGGAGTTTAATACCACAAGGTCAGCCTGGTAACCTGGCGCCACTGCTCCTAACCCAGGCAGGTTATAATGCCGGGCCGTGTTGATAGTAGCCATTTGCAGTGCCCGCACCGGATCGAGGCCGCGGGAGACAGCCTGGCGCAAAACACAGTCTATTTCCCCTTCGTTAACCAGATCAGCCGGACTGCGGTCGTCACAGCCAAAAAGCAGGTTGGAGCAGTTTGCCTCCGTTACAACCGGGAGAATTAAGTTCAGGTTCCTGGCGGCGGACCCCTCCCGGATAATGATTTTCATGCCCAGGCGAAGCTTTTCCAGCGCCTCCGCCGCGCTGGTGCACTCGTGTTCGGTAGTTATACCGGCGCTAATATAAGCGTTAAGATCCCTGCCGCCCAGCAGCGGGGCATGACCGTCAATCAAAAGGCCGCTCTCATGCGCCGCCCCGATCTTACCCAGAACGGCCCGGTCTTTAAAGTAGACGCCCGGGAAATTCATCATTTCGGCAAGTCCGGGAGAGCGGGGATACTTTTTAAAGCACTCCCTGATCTCAGCCTCGCCAACCGATGCCCCCGCAGTTTCCAGGTGAGTGGCCGGCACACAGGACGGGATCATGTAAAATATATCCAGCGGCAGCCCCCTGGCGGCGGTAATCATGTACTCAATTCCGTCCAGACCGGTCACATTAACGATCTCATGCGGGTCGGCCACAACCGCCGTTACGCCGTGCGGGACCACTGCGGCGGCAAAAGCGGCCGGTGCAAGCATGGAGCTTTCAAGGTGGATGTGGGCGTCAATCAAACCGGGAATAAGGTATTTACCCGTCAGATCAAATATCTCTTCACCCCGGTCATAATCACCCACCCCGGCGATTACACCATCCCTGACCGCCACACTCTGTTTTAAGATCTCCCCGGTAAAGACGTTTACCACCAGGGCGTCTCTTAATAAGATATCGGCCGGGGCGTTGCCCCTGGCCACGTCAATAATGCTTTCAATATTCATCTGTGTCACCTTAAACTAGTATTATGATTATTCCGATGGCATAATCATTATTAGTATTTGTGGTAGACCAGCTGTGGCTTTCTAGGAAACAGGTGTTTTATAATGAAAAACGGCAAGGACGCCGGAGTCCAGCCGGACTACCGGATTGGCTTCGGTGATAATGTTGGAAACCGCCCACTGCCAGCTGCTCTCCAGGGTGGCTTTAGCCAACGGGTATTTAAACCCCCGCAGGTCCACCCCAACCGCTCTTTCACCAAGTGCTATCAAAGAGACCGTATCCCCGGGACTGCCCGGAATTACCAGGCGTTCTTCCACAAAGTGTACCACCAGGTCCGGTGACTCAAATAGTATTTTGATGCCCCGCGCTAAATAGGATGCAGCGCTGAAAATATTAGAAAGATTGTGATCAAGCCTGGAACCGGTGCCGCCCCATATACAGATCTCCTTGCCGCCTTTCCTGGCGGCAAGCTCCAGGGCGATCTGGGTATCTGTAAAGTCTTTCTCCGGCGGGTGAAGTTCAAAAGATACTCCCGCCCCCTCCATGTACTTCCGGTCATCATCACTTATGGAGTCCATATCACCTACCACCCAGCCCGGAACAATACATAACTCACGGGCTCTTCTCGCCCCACCATCTACGCAAATGACCCTGTCGTAAAGGCCGGCCCTGTCCCTGTACCAGTCCAAATCACCGTATGTACCGTTGGTAATAACCAGAAACTTCATCTTTTGAACCTCCAGCTGCCAGGGATATTGTTTAGATCGCCAGCGCCTCCATGATCGCGTCCCGGATCACGCCGTATTCCGGATCAACGATGGTGCGTCCATGTGACGGCCGGCAAAAAGGCACTTTAATCTCAAGCTTAACAACCGTGGGACATTCCGACAGTACATAAATCTTATCGCACAGGTAAAGCGCTTCGTCAACATCATGCGTTATAAACATGACCGTCGGATTAATCTGGTTGAACACGTCGATCAGCCAGGCCTGCATTTTTCTTTTAGTTATAGCGTCCAAAGAAGCAAAGGGCTCGTCCAGCAGCAGGATGTCGCTTGAAAAAAGATAGGTTCTCAGCATCGCCGCCCTCTGCCTCATCCCGCCGGACAACTGCCTGGGATAATAACTCTCAAAACCTTCCAGCCCAAACTGCTTTAGATGTTTTATGGCCTGGGCGCAGGCTTTTCTTCTGGGTAAACCTTTTAATACTAACGGAATGCTGACGTTCTCAAGAATGTTAAGGGAAGGGAGCAGCAAATCCTTCTGACGCATGTAACTGACCCGCCCGGTTTTGCCCGTAACGTCCAGACCGTCGATCAAAACACTCCCTTGCTCCGGCCGCATCAATCCTGAAATGATATTGAAGAGCGTGCTCTTGCCACAGCCGCTTGGGCCGAGGATGCCGACAAAATCGCTGTCGGCAGCTCTTAAATTAATTTTTCCCAGGGTTAAAAGACCGCCCAGGGTCTTGCTGATTCCCTCAACCACAATCTCCGGCAATATTATTTACTCCTTGGGCAGAAATTCATTGGTAAAAGCCTGCTGGTAGTCAAGTGGTTTCTCGATAAGACCCTGGCTGTACATCCAGTCAGCATACTTCCGCCACCTCAACTCCGACATTTGACCCCATACCGGCGCATCGCCCCTGTATTCTTTGGCTAAATATTCCTGGCTGGCCAACACTAAATCCTTGTTCAGTTCGGGAACGCTGTCAAGCAGAACCTGCCCTGCATCCTGCGGTGCACGGATACAATCGGCGTATCCTTTCGCCGTGGCCTTAATAAAGGCTGAAACCAAAGCGGGGTCATCCTTTACGGTGCTGTCACTGGCAATAAGCAACGGCGTGTAGAAGTCAAGAGCATCGTTATAATCCCTGAGGCGTATGAAATTGAGTGGTATTCCCTTTTGTTCCGATTCAATACCGCTCCAGCCCCAGAAGATCCAGCCAAAGTCCACATCTTTCCTGATGCTTGTGAAAAAGTCAGCTGTCCCTATGTTGATCATATCTACTCTCTTGAAGTCCGCTTTTTCCTGATTCATCAGTGCTTTGATCATTTCCTCCTCGGCAGGCGACCCCCAGCCTCCATACTTTTTGCCCTCAAAATCTTTAGGGGTCTTTATCCCTTTCTCCACCGGGGAAGCAAAGCCCGAAGTATTATGCTGAATTACTGCCGCCAGGGCCTTTACAGGTATTCCCGCGGTACGGGCGATGGTAACCTCCTCCTGGTAGCTGAAGCCGAAATCACCCTGACCGGCCGCCACCAGTTGGGAAGCGCCTCCCTCGCTGGGTTGGATGATTTCCACTTCCAGACCCTGTTCCTTGTAATAGCCGCGCTTTTGCGCCACGTACACCCCGGTGTGATTGGTATTCGGCGTCCAGTCCAGAAGTACCTTGATCTTCTTGAGTTGTTCTTGTTTTGGCCCGGTCTCTTTAGCAGCATTGCATCCAATTAAGAGAAGCAACAGGAATGATAACAACACAACCACAAACAAATTTTTTCTCATTAACACTGTCCCCCATCCAAATATATTTTAACTAAAACCTTACTTTTCGGAAAGCCTGTTCCACGGAATCACAATCCTTTCAATAAAACTTACCAGCGCAAAAAGCGCGGCGCTTAAGACCGTAACCGCCAGGATGGCCGCAAAGACACGGTCGACCTGAAACGAACGCTGGGCAAGTGTCATATAGGTGCCCAGGCCCTGTTTCGCCCCCAGCCATTCACCAATAACGGCGCCCATGACACTGTAGGCCGCGGAAATCCTGAGCCCGGAAAAAAAGGCCGGCATCGCCAGCGGCAGTTTGACCAGGCGAAAAATATTAAGCCTGCTGGCCTGCATAGACCTGAAAAGTTCGAGATAGTCACTGTCAACCGCCGCCAACCCGCTCAGAAGACTTATGGCTATCGGGAAAAAACATACCAGGACCACAACAATAATTTTGGGGAGTATCCCGTAGCCGAACCAGATGATAAAAAGCGGAGCAACTGAAACAATCGGTATAGTCTGTGAGGCAACTATCAAAGGATAGACCGCTTTTTTGAACAATGCTATTTCATCCATCAAAAAGGCTGCGATAAAAGAAAAAAGTATTGCCAGTATGAAACCGGCCAGGCATTCAAGCAAAGTGCTCTGGGCGTGTTTTACTATCACCGGCGCGTTTTCAACCAGTGCGCGCATAATCTGCACCGGCCCCGGCAGGATCCAATCAGGGATAGATTTTAACTTTACCGTATACTCCCACACCGCTAAGAGCAAACCGATAAAAATAACCGGTATAAAACTGTCAGCGGTAATTCCGAATTTTTTCATCAATAGAAACTCCACCGGTTTTATAGTCTATCTTCACCACTGATATAACCCGGGACGCGCCATGTTTTACACATATCTCCTGCGCTTTTTCGATGATCTCCAGCAACAAGTGAAGTTCTCCTTCCATAGTTGTCTCCATCGGCCCAACTATATATTTAACCCCGTACCCCCCGATCATTGCGATTACCTTGTCCACAAGCGGGTACAGATCCCCTTCGGAAACATTGGGAACAACCTGCAGGCTTACATTACAGTTCATATTTTCACCCCTATAATAATGTTAAAGGCCTTTACCCGCAGGGTTAAAGGCCTTTATGCGCAAATTGCCGCATTCATTTCTCCCTACGCTGGCATTACCCAGATCAGGTCAGTGGGTCAGAACAAATTCTTTCTCAGCCGAATCCTTCAGCTCCCCTATGCTGTATTCTGTTGTCGTTAAAACTGTTAAGGCGCCTGTCAATAGAATATCTGTTTTTACATAATTTATCAACAGTTATTTCATGCGAAGGCGCTGGCGCCTGTTAATCAAAGATTGATTTGATTACCTCAACCAGCTGGTTTTCATTGGGGATATAAAACTGTTCCAGGGGCGGGCTGAAAGGAACAGGTATATCCGGCGCAGCCAGTCTCTTTACCGGCGCTTTCAAACTGCTAAAGGCCTCTTCCGCCGCCAGCGCGGCAATCTCAGCGCCAAAGCCGCCGGTACGGGTGGCTTCATGCAGCACCACCAGCCGTCCTGTTTTTTCCACCGACTTAATCACCGCTTCTTTATCCAGGGGCAACAGTGTGCGCAGGTCGACGATCTCCACCTCGATGCCTTCACTGCTCAGCGCGCCAGCCGCCTTAAAGGCAACACCCAGCATCTTGGACCAGGTCACCACCGTCACATCACGGCCTGGCCTTTTGACGTCAGCAACACCGATAGGGATGGTGTAATCTTCTTCCGGCACTGGGCTGGGGAAGAAATACAGACCCATATCCTCTATGAAAATCACCGGGTTGTCATCGCGAATAGCTGATTTTAAAAGGCCTTTGGCGTCAGCCGCTGTGCCCGGCATGACCACTTTCAGGCCGGGGCAGTGCGCGGCCCAGGCCTCCAGGTTGTGCGAATGCTGGCAGCCGGCGCCAAAACCGGCCCCGGTTTTGACCCTGACTACCATGGGAAAGGTACTTTTGCCGCCGGACAGGTAGCGCAGCTTGGCGGCGTGATTGACAATCTGATCTGAGGCCAGGGTAAAGAACGGGTTAAACATTACTTCGACCACCGGCCTGAGGCCTAAAACTGAAGCCCCTACCGCCAGGCCGGCAATGATCGCCTCTGAAACAGGGGTGTCTTTTACCCGCTCCGGTCCAAATTCCCGTAAAAGACCAAAAGTAGGCATGACCGGAGATTCATGGATGCCCACTCCAACACCTTCACCGGCTATAAAAACATTGTGATCCCTGTGCATCTCTTCAGCCAGAGCCTGACGGACAGCTTGTCCCATCGTTAGGTTTTGCATTTGTGAAGCTCCTTTCAATTAAACGTAGACATCTTCCAGCGCTTCAGTGGGCGCCGGCCAGGGACTTTCTTCCGCAAAGCGCAACGCGTCTTCCACCGTCCCGCTGGTTTCCTCTTCAAATTCCATTATCTCCCGTTCGGAGATTAAGCCCTCCTGTAAAAGCTCTTTTTCTAAGTGTTTCAGTGGACAGCGCCCCATCCAAAAAGCAATTTCCTCCTGCGGTTGGTAGGCTTGATGGTCAGCCTCTCCATGGCCCCGCCAGCGGTAGGTCTTACATTCAATCAAGGACGGCCCTTCCCCGGCCAGGCAGCGCGCTTTGGCCTGAGCCGTCGCCTCATAAACGTCAACCGCGTTATTGCCGTCCACAACCACTCCCGGCATGGCGTAGCCCGCCGCGCGGGCAGCGATATCCTTTACTTTAGTGTGCTCTTCCATACGCTGGGCGCCCGAATAGACATTGTTTTCACATATAAAAATGACGGGCAGGCTCCAGAGGGCAGCCATATTCAGAGACTCGTGAAAACTCCCCTCGTCCGCCGCGCCGTTGCCGAAAAAGCAAACTGTTACCTGCTTGCTTTGCTTATACTGCTGGGCAAAGGCTGTCCCTGCGGCGATAGGAATACCGCCGCCCACCACGGTCGTGGTACAAAGGGCGTTCACTTCCGGTACGGCCAGGTGCAGGGTGCCGCTTTTTCCCTTATTGCAGCCTGTCTTTTTCCCGAAGATTTCCGCCATGACCTGTTTGGGGTCGGCTCCCTTGGCCAGCAGGTGGCCATGGCTGCGGTGATTGCTTATAATCACATCTTCTTTGGCAAGAGCCGCGCAGGCGCCGGCGGCCACCGCTTCCTGTCCGGTACAAAGGATCATCATACCGGGCACCTTTCTTTCAATCTTGCACAGTTCGGTAAGTTTCTCCTCAAAACGTCTGATCAGCAGCATGCTACGATACAACTCAATCTTTTCCTGGTTTTTCATAACTGCTTCCTCCCCGGTGCGGCTTTGTTTTTGTTTAATATAAAGATACTACATATTGCAATTAATACCTTTCGGGTTTATGACTAAATTACAACAGCAGCGAAAAAGATAAAATGTTTTCATGGTTAATGTTGTAAAAAGTTATGGTCGAAGTTAAAATATATAACATAGGGTAGGATCGAAAAAAAATTTAAGAAGAAAGGTGGGAATACTAATTAAGAATTATGCGCCTACTAATGCTTTAATGCACCTGCGAATGATACTCATATCCCTCATTTTTTCAGGCTTTATTTTTGCTTTTCAGGTAAACCCGTCCTATACGGAAGACAGCCGCGATATGGTTAAAAACGGTGGTGACAGACCGTTTACAGAGTGGGCGAA
>CAZJGV010000077.1:5420-13511 GCA_964545615.1 uncultured Pelotomaculum sp. | reverse complement strand
GGCCATATCCCCGGGTATATTCAGGAAGAGTTAATCTCCCCCTTGACACCTCCCTTTTCCAACCAACCTCTTGCGATTACAATCGCAAAAAAAGGATTGATTAAAATTTTGTGGAATTAATGCTTCAATTGTTTGATACAAGATAAAAGACGGTAATTATCCAGGAGAAGGATAGGGAGTGAATAGTTATGAATCTCAAGGCAGTGAAAATTATGGTTTTCCCCGGCAAGTACATACAAGGAAATGGCGCAATTAAGCTCCTTCCTGAAGTAATGGGAAAGTACGGGGAAAAGCCTTTTGTAGTCGCCACCAAATCCATGGTTGTTACCGCGCAGGGCTTGATGGCCGACAAGGGAAAGGTTGAAAAGTTCGGCGGTGAGTGCAGCGAAAAGGAAATCGCCCGTATATTGACTATGGCAGGGGCATATGGCGCGACGGCGCTGGCGGCCGTCGGAGGCGGCAAGGTTATCGACTGCTGTAAGATCGTAGCGGACAAGCTGAACATTCCGGTGGTTATTGCGCCTACCATCGCCTCTACCGACGCGCCATGCTCCGGCTGCGCCGTTGTGTATTCGGACAAGGGTGTTTTTAAGTATGTATATTATCAAAAACATAACCCGGATGTGGTGCTGATTGACACAGCTATCATATCCAGGGCGCCCGTACGCTACCTGATTTCCGGCATGGGCGACGGCCTGGCTACCTTTTTCGAGGCCAATTCCTGCCGGAGAAGCGGTTCCCCGAACGAATGCGGAGGGTTGAGTACCCTTACGGCCATGGCCATTGCCGGTCTATGCAAGGATACAATTCTAAAATATGGACACCAGGCTGTAAATGACGCTAAAAAAGGCATAGCCTCAGACGCTGTTGAAGCTATCATTGAAGCAAATACACTTCTTTCCGGTATAGGCTTTGAGAGTGGCGGTCTTGCGGCCGCCCATTCTGTGCACAACGGTCTGACCGTGCTGCCCAAAACCCACTCCCTGTATCATGGTGAAAAGGTTGCTTTCGGTGTGATAACGGGCTTGCAGTTAATCGATGAACTAAACGTTATGGATGAAGTATATGACTTCTTCATTGACGTAGGGCTGCCCGTATGCTTTGAAGATCTTGGTGTTGGCGATATCACCGAGGAGCAAATCAAGGCTGTGGCTGAAAACTGCTGCGGGGAAGGCAACATTATGTATCACGAACCTTTTACGTTCAATGTACACACAATTGTGGAGGCTATGAAAAAGGCGGATTTCATTGGTAGAGAGAAGAAGATTGCCAGGGGCAAATAAATTACGAAGGAGAGGTGAAAAACCTGCGTTTCCGTACTATAAGCAGATAGAACGCTAAACTAATATAAGGCTATCTGGTTTAGGAAACCAGGAAAGGAATATGGAGATTCAAAACAGGCTTAATGAGGTTGAACATCTGGTTCAGAACGGAATTGAGAAACCGGATGTGGCCCGTATTCTTCAGATCATCGGGATTTCCGACTTTCCAGTAGAAATCCTGGAGGATATGAGGTTGTATAGCGAGTACCTGCCCAAAGCCCAAGAGTTTGGGTTTACCCGTGAACAAAGGTATCTTCACTTTTTGTGGGATATTCTGGATAGGTACCCGATCAGCGTGGTGGCCAATTTTGCCATACCTTTCAGGCGCATCATTGCCAACCGGTTGTTTAAAAAATGCGGCAAGCACTTTATCGCCGAGGAACACGTCCGGTTTAATTTTGGGCAGAACATTGAGGTAGGCGATGACGTTTTTTTAAATCGTGGAGTCTACCTGGACAGCAAAGGCGGCATAGTAATCGGTGATCATGTGGCGCTGACCGAAGGGGTTCAGGTGTTTACCCACGGACATTCCGAGGCTTCACACAAAGAGAGAAGTTATGGTGGAGTAAGAATCTTAAGCTACGCCAAAGTAATGGTAAACGCCTTGATCCTTCCGGGAGTGACTATTGGCGAAGAATCGCTGGTGGGTGGGAATTCTGTTGTTACCGGGGATGTGCCGGCGGGAATGATGGTAGCCGGTATACCGGCCAAGGTAGTAAGAGAGAGGCGCAGTGAGGGAAAGAAAGGCCAGGAACTGGATCATATATGGCTGACTGACGGAGCCTTTCAGGAACCGGCGCAATGAAGAAATATTATGCTCAACAAACAGATAATACACCAATTTATGTTTTTCGTAAAATGTCATGGTGACCAATAGCGTGAAGTATTAGCGTGTCGCTGTTTTGCTCAAAAATAACCCTGATATCTTTGTTAACATAAGCCTCCCAAAACCCTGTATCCTTGATTTGATGAATCTTAAGTGAATTATGTTTTAGATTAACAGCCATAAAACTCAGGGTTTTCCTGGCCTGTTTTCGCTCGGCAGGCAATAGCTTCCAAAATTCATTATTAAAAGGGTCAGTTAGAATTATTACTGCATCCAGCTACTGTGGCACAGTATGATAACCAGCACGTCAGATTCCGTGATTTTGAAAAAGATGCCATCCGGTGATGCAGCAGCTTGATTTAAAACCATATTTTAAAGGGGGTTTTAATTGGCAACATCCTAAAATGCAGATAAACTGTATTTACAGCTAATCAGTTAAGGGGGGCGTCACAGATGCCGGAGCTTATACAGCAGGTACAAAAACGTATGCTTATCAGTCTGTCTCAGATTGCTAAAAAATTAAATATACATTTATTGAGTGGTATGTCTACTTTCTTGTGATTCTTTTTTCCATTAAAATTTTATATCTCACACCCAACTCTATCAGTTTCCCTTTGAGAAACTTTCGTTCCTTTTCATCGGTACTTTCTTCAATCTTTTTTTTGAGAGTATCCATATCTTTATTTAAGCTGACTTCCACAGGTACGAGTCCCGAGTTTTTAATAATTCTATAGGCCATGCGCAGTTCGGCTGGGATAAAAGACATATTATCAATCTCCAGGGGCTTGCCTTTCCCCGGCAGGTTATCGAGTTCACCATTTTTTATAGCTTCCCGCATCTTCATTTCAGCGATTTGAGCAAGAGCATTAAACATCTTTCTCACCCAGCCTATAATATTTTTTGAGCGCCTTATGTTTTTATTGGAGAAATACTTTGCCTTCATCCCCGTCAACAACTACTTTTTGGCCGTCTTTAATGACATTCATTGCTCCCCGCACATTCACCACGGCTGGGACCCCGAACTCCCTGGCCACTATGGACCCGTGCGACAGGTGCCCGCCTGTTTCCATGATCACCGCGCAGGCTTTTAAAAACAGCGGGGTCCAGCCCGGGTCGGTGGACGGCGCAACCAGGACATCTCCCGGCTGCAGCCTGTTTCCTTCACCCGGATGTCTGATCAACCGGGCGATGCCGGAAGCTTTCCCTGCAGCAGCCGCAACCCCTTGCAGATAATCACCGGAACTTTGGCTGACAGGCTCAGCAAAAATAGCCTCTTCTCCCAAGATAACATCAGGTGGAGCAAGCGCCTCTTTTTCCCTCTGGCTTGCTTTTCTCGCTGCCACCAGGGTCCTCAGTCTATCACCATTCCAATCTCCATTCAGAATTGAAACCAAATCAGACCAGGAGCAATAGAAGATGTCACTGGGCTCCTCAATAATTCCACGCTGATAAAAACGATTGCCCAACTCCAGGGCCATCAAGCGATAAGGTTGCAGGGCTTTAACCAGAACCGATTTGGTCATCTCCCGCACCGCCGCCCCCTCTTGCGCCTCCTGGATCCCTTTTCTAATCTCCGTCAACTCGTCAGAGGGCACTTTTTCTGTTACTTCTCTCCATGTCCGATCAAATTTCTCCTTTTGCCCGGCTTTCCATTGATCGGGTTGCGCGGTTGCCAGGGTACTCTTAATGATATCCATCAGATATGAGGGGTCTTCCTTCCACCGGGGGTTTATGATATCCAGTTCGTAAACCGCCCGGTGTCCGAACTCCTTGATAAAGTCCCGGAATTCCTTTTTAAAAGGAGAGCTTTCCGGCAGATGATTTTCCCAGGAACAGGGAGCAAAGTTGTCCCCGGTTAAAAATTGAATAGCGACTTGATCTTGACGGGCCATTTGGGCCAGCTCCATTAAACGGTAGCCGTGGTCGGCGCTGGTTATCCCCGCTTCACCCCCCACCATTAAGCCATTTAACACAATCATCACTCTGGGTCCTAAATATCCAGCCAGC
Source organism: uncultured Pelotomaculum sp. (assembly GCA_964545615.1). Taxonomy (GTDB): domain Bacteria; phylum Bacillota; class Desulfotomaculia; order Desulfotomaculales; family Pelotomaculaceae; genus Pelotomaculum_B. Next base: position 9,356 of record CAZJGV010000077.1, on the reverse strand, counting down.
TTTTGCAGCAGCAGCATGAGCGGCCTGGTGCCGACACCGCTTAAAAATGTGAATTTTTCGCAATAGGCCTTAACGATTTGGCCAAGTTCATCATATTTTTCAATAAAGCCATGGTCCGGCATCCGGTCAAATCCGGTTCCAATTAAGGATTCGACTGAACGGGTAACTTCGGCAAAAGTGCTGGAGGCGCCGGCAGCCGCCTCCAGGATGAGAGATACGCCCTTCATCGCACGCTGTTGTCTTGCCAGGCCAACCTCACCCTTATAGGGCTCGGTGTCTTCTATTTCAATCTCGGGCTGGTGCCCTCCCCAGAAGGGATTAAAATCTCTGGGCAGCATTCCGGTGGAATCATAATAAGCCCACTGTAGAGCAGACACGTTGCAGTACAACCTGCCCTTGAGCAAACGGGAGAATTGAAAACCCTCCGGTATACGATAGCCGGGTTCTGAAAAAGAAGTGTACTGAATGGTATCGATAATGTTCTTCATTACCCGGCGATGCAAGGGACTGATGACCATAGGAACAGCGTCCCGGTAGTTACCGTTGGACCATATCCGGGCCTTGTTCTTTAAAGCCTCAAAGGTATAGTCGGGCAACGCGGTCACCGGCCGGGCCTGGAGCAAGACGAAATCCTGCCCGTCAAAGGCCCATTCCACATCCTGGTGCTCTTCACAGTCCCCCAGGGCCTCGTAGACCCGCATCAGCAGCAAACCGAGTCTTTCGATATTCTCATCTGACAGCACCTGCTGCGAGACCAGATTCTCGTGCGGTACAAAATGGGTTCCGCCGCTGGCACAGGTCCTGGTCATTCCTTGCTTGGATCCGATTTCCTTTGCTTTGAGAAGCGGCACGGCACTATAAACCGAGGCGTCCAGATAATATGTATCGGGCTCTATCGTGCCGCTAACCACCGATTCTCCCAGCCCAAAGTTGGCGTTGACCACAAACAAGTCCTCACGGCCAGTTTGTGGATCGCAGGTAAAACCCACCCCGGCTGCCTGTGCCTCAACCATCTCCACAATTACTACGGCCTGACTCACTTCTGCTTCTTTAAAGTTCATTTTTCGCCGGTAAGCTACAGCCCGGGGTGTCCATAAGGAAGCGTAACACTCTTTTATGGAAGATAGAATATTGTCCATACCCAGGACATTTAGGAACGATTCGTGAATGCCGGCAAAAGACGCCTTGCCGGAGTCTTCGGCAGTGGCCGAAGACCGGACAGCCACAAATTTATCCAGAATACCGATGTTTTTCAGGTTAGATAATAGCTCATCCTTAATATTTAAAGGTGTATGGCCGGTCTTAATCTTTTCTCTAAGCAGGAAAAGTTTTTGCGCAGTCTCCTTCTCTCCAATGTTAGCGGTGGTTACACTTTTGGTGATTTCCCCCGTATCTTCAAGCAGGTTATTTTCTTCGATAAAAATCTGGTAGGCACCGGCAGCAAGGACGCCTCCAGCGGGAATGGTAAATCCGTATTGTTCGAGCCTCCCCAGGTTCCACCCCTTCCCTCCTGCTGCCTCCACCCCGGCTTGAAAAGCCCCGGGCCAATTGAAAAAGTACTCTCCGCCACCCTTTTCCATGTGCAACCTCTCCCTGTAACAAATTTACTTTTACTTACCTCTCAATTACCCCGTATATAAACAGGTCTACTATTTTTGCCATCTCTTTGCGAAGTTCGAACCCTGACGGATCCTTCAGCCAATTCAGGACAATAACGCTGCGGGAAATATTCAATTGCTGTACCATCAGTTTGACAGAGATATCCCGCCTGATTTCGCCTGCCTGCTGGCCCTGACTGATAATCTCAGACATAATGTTTTGAGTAGCTGTTTCGTAACTGCTGTCCCCAGGTCCCATAAACATGTTTTTCATACGATATCCCAGACATATTCCCGTAATCTCCGGGTTGATTTCTACCCACTCATAGGCTTTATCGAGCGCGGCCAATAACCGCGCCCTGGTGTCAGGCAAGTTTTGCAAATTATCAAAGGTCTCTTGAGCCAGCCCCTTTGAGATGACTTTAACATACTCATCAACAATAGCTTCTTTGACGGGAAAGTGATTATACAGGGTTTTCCTGGCGATGTCGGCTACCTCGGCAATCTGTTCCATGGTTGTATTGTTAAAACCCTGTCGCTGGAATAAATCTATAGCCACTTCAATGATTCTCTGCCGCGTTTCCCTCTTCTTCCTCTCCATCCTGCCTTCGCCTGGTACATCCATTGGCTCCATTGCGCACCTCCCAAAGGTATTGGTCATTTACTAGCATTGTATTATTAAGGAACAAACCATACTACTATACAATATGTAAGATTATACATTGTGTAATATATCTTATCGTTATTTTCCATCATATTTTCTAATGTGTCAATACCCCAATTAACTTTTTCCCTTATTGGCGATGTCTTCTATCAGGGCATAGTTACCAACCTGAAAAGACAGGTGTTTTTTACGCTAAGGTCGAATATTGTCGAATATTTATATTGCCGTCGTTTTACCATGAATTAAATTAGCGATATGCAGGAGGGTCCGGATGAATATTGCCATGTTTTCTGATAGCTACTATCCCTACATTAGCGGGGTTGTCCGCTCCATTGAATTATTCAGGCATGAGCTTCAGCAACTTGGGCACAATGTATACATTTTTGCACCGTCTTATCGCCGGCAAAAAGAAGAGGAGGGAATATTCCGCTTTCCTTCTATAAACGCACCCACCATTAAAGATTTTTCCTTGGCCCTGCCCTTTGCGCCGGGGGTCGGTAAAATGATCCGGGACCTGAAAATAGATCTGATCCACTGTCATTCCCCGTTCCTGTTGGGCAATGTGGGAGCGCGCACGGCCAAGCGTCACAACCTGCCTTTAGTGTTTACCCACCACACCCTGTACGACCTCTATGTGCATTACGTACCTCTATTTCCGGGCCTGGCCCGCAAGCTGGTGTTAGGTTTTGTACGCAAGTTTTGCAATAACTGCAACCTGGTAATTACCCCCACTAAAATGTTAGCGGAGCGACTACGGGAACTAGGCATAACTGTACCCATGCAAGCCATTCCCATCGGCCTTAAACTGGAGGAGTTTGCCAATCCGGACCCGGATTGGCTGCGCCGTGAATACGGTATTGGACCACACGAAAAAGTGTTGCTTTGTGTAGCCAGATTCGGCAAAGAAAAGAACCTTGATATGGTTTTGGAAGCCTTCCGCATGATCAACCGGGCCTGCCCGGATTCACGCCTGTTCCTGGTGGGTATAGGACCCTACGAAGAAGAACTGCGTCACATGACAGCCAAAATGGGCCTTGACTCCAGGGTAACCATCATCGGCCGCGCCCTGCCCCGCCGGACACTAACCAACTACTATGCCGGTGCTGACCTGTTCATCTATGCCGCTACTACGGAAACCCAGGGCATTATCGTTAGTGAAGCCCATGCGGTGGGCCTTCCGGTGGTAGCTGTGGGGGCCAACGGAATCGCGGAAATGGTCAATGAAGGATTTGACGGTTTTCTAACCCTCCCATCGGCAGCGGACCTCACAGAAAAATCTTTGGCCATTCTTCAAAACGAGGAACTAAGACACCGACTGGGCAACCAGGCCAGAGAGTCGGCCAAACAAATCAGCGCAGTGGCCACCGCTGCAAGAATGGCCGATGCCTATCAAATATTGCTGAACTAAATGATCACCGGCCCATTAAATAACCTTACGGTTAAACCGTCCCAGCAGCAGATAGATATAAGCCACGTGTATCAGGAGGCCGGTGACTGTAAAAATACCGAAAAGAGAGCCTCCCCCCATGCCGGCTAAAAACGACTTGGAGACCCAATACGGGGGCAGGATTCCTGCTGCCAGCTGCCAGGGAGACGCAATAAGATACCCGGCGAGAGGGGCTAAAAGTAAAATCCCAAACGCTTTGGATAATGCCAGCCCTTCAATCCTGTTAG
>CAZJGV010000077.1:0-5366 GCA_964545615.1 uncultured Pelotomaculum sp. | reverse complement strand
TCCAGGGAAGCAATCAGTAAAACCGGTATAAGTATGAGGTAATTAACCGGCACAAGTCCGATAATCCAAACCATCACAAGGGTTAAGAAAAAACTCAGCAAAACGGGTGTTATTATACGGTAAAACAGATAACCTGCTTTTGAAACGGGGGTAACGGCATAAAAAGCCAGTAAATTTTCATCCAGGTCCTCCAGAATAATGAACCCGACCATCGTCCCAACCAGCATGGGGACAAAAAGGATGACCAGGCTGAGAATGAAAGGGTAATGAACAGTCAGGTCAAAAGCCAGCCTATCCCAGGCAGCCGCTGCCGCCAAAGGCAATCCTATTTTCATGACAATGGCCATTAAAATAGGTGCAATAAATACCAGCATAAGCATCGGATCCCTGCTTATGTTCCTCAGGTCCCCCAGAGACAGCAGCAGCATCTTTTTCACCGGCGGCCTCCTTCCACCCCAAGCACGGTGTACCTGTAAAACCACCTGTGCGCCCACCAGTAAGCAAACACAATCCAGACGCACAGGGCTGTAACGGCATATACCGTTTCACCCGACGTTATACTCCCCATCGCTCCCTCTATCAAAAGCAATTCCGGTTTGGATGGCAGGAGGTAGTACAGCCATAGATCCGGCAGGCCTAGGTATTTTAAAAGGGGCAGATCGAATATAACCGAGGGGATAGAGTAAAAAAAGTACTGGTTCAGGCTGCCGGCGCGCGCCGCCAGGGCAAAGCCGAGCAGGGTAAAGAATACCGAACTCAACCCCACGCCCAGTGCGAGCAGCAAAATATTAACACCCGCGCCCAGGGTGGCAACCGCTATAGCCAGGCTGCTCACCAGTGACAGCATGGTTAGAGAAGCAACCTTCGCCCAAATGTATTCACTCACCCGCAACGGGGTGACAAAAAGGCTTTCCAGGGTGTTCTGTCCCTTTTCCAGCAGTACGATGCCGCCGATAAAGAAAAAGCCAAGGACACTTGGGTCGGTAAAAATGACCAGGCCGGCAGCAAAAGGCCGGTAAGTTTCGGGTATTAACCTCAGACCCGCAATATAAATAACCGTTAAAAACAGGTAGGCATAATAAAAACCATGCCTGATCTGAAACTTGATGTCATACTTAAAGGCGGAAAGAGTTCTCATGCAGGCTCCTCCCCGTGACCTCGATAAATATGTCTTCAAGGGTAGCTTCTAAGGTGTGCATGGTCACGATTTTCTTCTCCCTGATCAAACTCAGAAATATCTCGTTGTTTCCAATATTGATCAGGTCAAAATCAGCGTTTTCTGTATCCCCCTGTTCCTCATACTCCACCCTCAGCGTTCTCCTACCACGGTCAATCTTGAGCTTTCGCGGGGAATCAATCAGAACGATCTCCCCGTTCACGATAAACGCAACCCTGTCGCACAAATCCTCCGCCACATTCATGTTGTGGGTGGTTAGAAAGATGGTTTTGCCTTCTCCCTTTCTGTCCAGGATGATGTCCTTGATCCGTTTGGCATTGCCGGGGTCGAGCCCGGCGGTGGGCTCATCCAGAAAAATGATTTCCGGCTTGTTGAGAAAGGCCCTGCAGAAATTAAGACGCATTTTCATACCTTTGGAAAACCGTGACACCCTGATCCCGGCATCACCTGATAGATCTACAAGAGCCAGCAGTTTTTGGGGCTCCTCCGTTTCTCCCGAATAAAAGGAGCGAAAAAACGACAGGTTTTCCCGGGCGGTAAACTTGCTGTACAGGTTCGGCAGCTCAAAGGAAACCCCTATCTTCTCGTAGTAATCAGACTTTGTTTCCCGGATTTCCCTCCCCATCACCCTGACGCTGCCCTCATAGTTTTTCAATATGCCTGTTATAATTTTTTGCGTGGTGCTTTTACCGGCGCCGGATGGTCCGAGAAAACCAAAGATTTCTCCTTTTTGGACAAAGAAATCCAATCTGTTTATGGTTTTTTCGGCACTGCCCGGATAAGTAAAACACAGGCCGCTAACATCAATCATTTTCGTTCTTCCTCTCCATCACATACCTCCGGAGTGTGGCATTTTTCGGCAATACATTTTGATATAACATCCAAAGCAAGCCCTATATTCCCGATCCGGCAGTGGTTTTGTCCCTGATCTTCCCTGGTAAAGATACGTCCAGTAACGGATTTGGCATTTTTGAGAGCAAAGCTCTATTCAGCATCTAGTCTACCTCGTCCATTATATTTTATAATCAATAAACAGCTTATTATAATCAGACTCAAACCACAGCTTATCATCACCCCGTCCAGCGAAAAATAATTGAGTATAATCCCAAACATACCGAATGACACAGGCAAGGAAACGTCCGCGATAATAGTGGCGACACTGAAAACCCTTCCGGCCATATAATTTGGTACGTGCGCCTGCAGGATGGAGCGCCAGTACACAGAGGCGACCGCGACAGCCATGCCGATGAAAAGAATAAAAGGTATGTAGGGCAAACTGATGATAATTCCTTTGCTCTTAATAACCCCTAAAATAGTGAAACATAAGCCGATTGTGATGATAGCAACCAACAAAGGCCTGCTGTTTATACTCTTTAGTTTCATCTGTCCGATTAGCACAGCTCCCAGAATCATACCCACTCCTATGGCCGTCTCAAAATAAGCCAGGTTGCGAATACCGTTACCGGCAAGGCTTTTGGCCAGGAACGGCATAGCCACCGCCAGGCTGCCAAAGAAGACATGAACAATACCGATGATTATTAGAATCAAAAAGACGAGTTTGCTGTTTGATATGAATTTAAAGCCATCTTTTAAATCTTCCAACAGGCTGTTCTTATGTCCGGCCGGTGAGTTAGGCGGCAAAACAATAAAAGACGCCAGCAGGGCGGCAACAAGGTAAGACAACCCGTTCATCAGGAACACCGGCCAGTATCCTGTTATGCCGACAAGCGCCGCCCCCAGTACCGGCCCTGCAACGTTGGCCAGGCCGCTGATCATCTGGCTCAAGGAATTTGCCCTGGTAATTTGGTCACTTTCGACCAGTTGAGGTATTACGGCCATCACCGAGGGATTAAAAAAGGCGGAAGCCAGTGAAATAACAGCAGCAGCTATAAAAACATGCCAGACCTCCAGACGACCCATTGTTAACAGTAGAGAAACTGCAATTACAGCCAACCCACGGAAAATATCCGCCGCAACAATAATAATCTTACGATTCCACCTGTCTATGAAGCCTCCGGCAATCAGCCCGAACAACAATTCCGGCAATACTGATACAACCATAAAAAAACCCATAACAGCCGGTGAGTTCGTTTTCTCCAGCACCCACCAGGCCAGGGCAATGGCGTAGAACTTATCCCCCAAATGGGAAACCAACTGACCTGTCCATAACAGGAAATAGTCCCTGTTTATCCAAAACATCATTATTCTGTACTCCTTCCGTTATTTTTTCAGTATCATTGTGTTAAAAAATTCATAACGGCATCGACTCACCTTCTTTCCCTAAAAAAATAAACCGAGGGAACCAATAAGGCTTCCCTGGTTTATAAGATAAATTTTTTTAATTTCTTGTACGGCCTGCCTGTGAAGGCTTTTAACCTATTTACTCCTTATGCCCGAGGTCTCAACACCTGGCTAATCAATGGCAATTCTTAGTACTATACTACCTTTAAGTCTTTTTTCAAACACCGAAAATCGCCTGTTATTACCCTCAAGAACTTATTACAAGCTCTACAATTGGATTTTCTTCGTCTTTAGCTTTATTGCTCCAGATTTCTTCTCTGTGCCTTCTAACACTTCTACTTTGTACCCCAAAAGGATTGGCGGATGGCGAAACCTGTTAGTTATTTTATCTAATTTTCTTTTTGCCCTCGTTATTGACCTCCGGTTTACGTGCCGCCCGGCGCTGGATTAGCGGCATAATCTCTCTGCTGAAATCCAACAGCATTTTTCTGATGTCTGATGATTTTCCGTCGCAAATCAACAGAAAGGCCAGGCCGGCCAAAACAGTCAATCCCAGGAGCCACCCCAGCGCCTTCCACGCACCCCTGGATGCGCCTGTAGATTTACCTGGAGCTTCCTGTACTTGCGGAGCCGGAGAAGCAGAGCTTATTCCCAGGGCTAGGGGCAGCGCCTCAGCAAACATTTCAACGCCAAGCTCGGCTTCCTCCCTGGTGTTGGTGTAGGTACCCGCCTCGATAAGCAGAGCGGTGGGTGAAAGGTCCTGGTTATAGTCACCCTTGCCTACAAAAATCTCTTTTACCACTTTGGGATGGATATTATTTACCGCAGTCAGCATCTGTTTGGCAAAATCCAGATTTGCCGACATGCGTGGATTCTGACGGCCCACTACAAGGCGGATAATGGCCACATCCTTACCACTGACTTTATCTTTATAAAAATAGGGGTCAGGCACACCGTCACGGTGTACGTCAAACATCGCCACCGGGTTGGTACTTAACAGTTTGGCGGCTGTCCTCCGCGAACGCACATAAGCGTTATTGTCGTGTGGGTCGTGCAGCGTCTGGTCGTGGTTTACCTCCATCCCGGCTTTTCTTAAAGTCTCGGCCATGATCACACCTACCTTGTAGATAGTGCCTTTGAAGGATATTGATGCGACGCCGTCAGAAGGTATGTATGACTCGTCGCTGTGCGTGTGGTAAATAGCAAAACTAGCCGGCGCCGTCGGTTTATTTTCACTTTTCCCCTTGATTACCGGAACTTCCTGAGATACCTAAAAAACGCGCAAAAGCCCGGTCGCCCCGCACCTTGTCCAGTCGATAGACTTTCCCTTCGGAAGTGTAAATTTCATCGCCTACATATACAGCCCTGGACATCATTGACAGTACATTTTCCTGCTCGTCAATAATGGCGGTATACCTGCCCGGCAGGTATTCCGGCGCTTCCTTCGGCTGTTTCTGAAAAAAACCGCTGATTGGCAGAGCGGTAATTGAATTCCTTTTTATTACAGCTACATTACAGAGAGCGGAAAGAAACAATATTACTGCCAGTGTTATAAATAAAACTCCTGTATGTTTTTTCAACTTATCTATCCTTCCTCAGGCCTTAAAATAAATAAGCCGGGGGTTCCCGGTTGCATCCTTTTATTAGATGCTGGGTAGTTACACAAGTAATCCAATTAAAGTTGTGTCCACTATGAGCATTTATTTTCTCCAATTTTTGTTATTCATATAATATTATCTTAACTTACTACCATCTTTATTCATTTCGCGAACGTGTCGAAAAAAATCGCATTTGGTTATGTAGGAATATGGCAATTGTTCTAGAATTATCAAATGTAAATATAATATGGGGGTTTGTAGCAATTTAGAGAGGAGAGTAAGCTATGAACGTATGACAGTAGTTTTACTATTCTGCTCAAAGATTTATTAGGAGATGAAAAGGTGAAGAG
>CAZJGV010000076.1:2747-13731 GCA_964545615.1 uncultured Pelotomaculum sp. | reverse complement strand
TGGGAGTCCAGTTGGGCCATTACTTCGTCGAGCGCCAGTATGGCCGGGTCCAGCGCCATAACCGCTCCCATGGCCACCAGGTGTTTCTGCCCCCCGGATAAGTGGCTGGGGTTTTCCCGTCTTAAAGCTCTTAACCCCAATATGTCCAAAACGTCATCCACCCGTTGGGCAACTTCTTCCACCGGCAGGCAAAGATTCTCCGGGGCAAAAGCTATCTCGTCTTCCACAGTTGGCGCGAAAATCTGTGTGTCGGGATCCTGGAAAACCATCCCCACCTCCAGGGCCAGTTGCGCTACACTAAAGTCTTTAGTGTCCTTTCCGTTTACCAATACCCGCCCGGTCAGCTCACCCCCCAGGAGGTGTGGAATAATGCCGCTCAGACATAAGCACAGGGTGCTCTTGCCACAGCCGCTCAGACCGGTAAGGGCCACGATCTCCCCCGGCCTGACCTTGAAGCTGACATCTTTCAATATTTCCTTTCCCGCCGCTTGATACCGGTAACTGAGATGATCGACCACAATGGCGTCCACGTCAGCTGACCTCCTAATCGTTACTGCAGCACCACGGGGTTGAAGTCGGCTGCATTGGTCAAATCATCGACAATGTAGGCCTTGATCACATCACCCTGCTGAACATTAAAACCTGCCTGGGCCGCGTTGACCAGGTCAAAATCAGCCTTAGTGGCGTTAAGGCCAAGCTGACTGCCGCTTCTTAAATGAGTAAAGACCACTGTTTCATTGCCGCTATGAGAGACCACCGGCGCAACATTGACCGTGAAGTATTTAAACCCTGACATACCGGCGTTAACAGTCATGGTGTTGATGCCCTCCTGGATTGTCCCGGCGGTATAAGCAGGATCTGACTGGGGAAGAAGTGTGTAGACAGGCTTTGGAGCCGTGATGACGCCTTTGTTTATCGTATAGCTTTCAATCAGCTCACCGGTTGTTTCTTTTGCCGTCAGTTTCAAAACATTACCGTCAATATCAATAACCTGATAGTTGCTGCCGGTCTGTTCCTTGGCGATGTAGGGGAATCCTCCGCTTCCGGCGTAAGTCTTGGAGCCGGCATTACCCATCACATAGACAATCCCGTAAGCGTGTTCAGTCACGACTGCCCCCTGGTAAATTGGGTGGGTCCTCATATACTCATGCTGGTGCCCGACAAAAACCATATCCACCCTGTTTTGTTCCAGAATGGGTACCCAATTTGCTCGTATGGATTTATCAATTTCCTTATAATCATAGGTGACTGGATAAGCGGGAATGTGAAAAACAACAAACTTCCAATTTTTTGCGGCGCCTTGCAGGTCTTCCCTCAGCCATTGTTTTGCTCTTTCATCAGTATTGTTGCCGCTGTTCAGCACCACAAAATGGGCATTCCCGTAATCAAAGGAGTAAAAGGTCTGTTTCAGGCCTTCAGGTCCGTTAGCCGGCAGCGCAAAAAAATTTAAAAACATTGCCCCATCGTGGTTTCCCATGGCCGGCATCACCGGGATCCGGGAAAAAACACCCGCCGCAGCGGCAAGAAACTGTCCCCACTCACCTTCATCGCCCCCGTTGTCCGTCAAGTCCCCTCCCAATAGAGCAAACTTAATTTGGGGTTGGGTCTGCTCAACCGAATTTAACGTACTGCCCCATTCGGCATAGCCGGACTGCACATCTCCCATGTACAAGAATGAAAATTCCTGCGTGTCTGCGGCGGTAGTAAAAGATAAGGTCTCACTCCAGGCGCCTTCTCTGCCTACCCGGTAGAGATATTTTGTGTCCGGGATCAATCCGGTTATATTTACTGTATACCGGTAATGGGTACTGTCAAATGCGGTGCTTACGGCGTCCATTTGTTGGGCGGCATCATAATTACCGGCAAAATCATCCGAGATTAAGTACTGTACCCGGGCCGGCGCCTTATCCGGCGTTAACCAGGTAACTGTCTGAGAAGTTGCCGGATCCGCAGTCCAGGTCAGAATAATTTGCTCAGGCCCGGCGGAATCCTCAGCAAAGGCAGCCGCAGAGAAAAACCAGCAGAAAGAAACAGCTAACAAAAAAACAAGGCGGCTAATGCTTTCTGCTGCCGGTATTTTTCTTTTGTTGTATCCGGAGGTATTTTCAATCACTCTATCACCGCTTTGCTGATTTTGTATGGCGGAAAGGGGTTTTACTAGCTCCCCTTTCCGCCATGTACCTCTGTTCCTAACTCACTGTCCTTAAGTCCAAAGCATTCGTTACCAATAGTTAATATCACTATCCACGAGTCAATATACGGCTATGGCACTTTTATTGCTAACTTTTTCCCAGTATCATATTTACCATCCGCATGACATCCAGGACGTCGATCTTGCCGTCGCCGTTGCAATCGGCAGCGCTTAACTGTGCTGCACTGGGAGTAGACTTGCCCAGGATAAAGTTAACTGACTGCACCACGTCCATAATGTCCACCGTTTCGTCACCATTGACATCTCCTTTGACTTGCACGGTCAGGGTCTTGTTGACAACGTTGCTGCCGGGCCCTGCCACAACTGTCAGGACCCCGTCGGCTCCACCCGGTATGATGAAGTTCATGCTGTAATTCCCGTTTGCGTCTGCCATTATTGCATCAAAAATAATTATGTTTTGTGCGCTGTCAAGCACCTTAATGGGAACCAAGTCATTCGGAGGGGCCGTGCCTGACGCGGTCACGCTCTCTCCAACCGCTGCAACAGTCTTGCTGAGATTCAAGGTTACTGTTACTTTTGAAACACCCATGGTCTGGGTAACGGCAGCGTCCTGGTAACCATCCGCCTTAACTATGACCGCAAAGTCACCTGCCGCAGTGAAAACGCCGGCTTCAAGAGTAATCTGTCCGGCAGCGACGCTGTAACTGCCGGCGATGGTAGTCCCGTCAACGGTTATGCCGGTAATGGCCGCCCGCCACGCCGCATCATCCGTAAAGGTAAGCGCTACGGCCCGGCCCACTGTATTAGCGGTGGTATCCGGGGTTAAAGCAGGCGGTGTGCTCAGGGCAAGGTTATTGGTAACAGTCTGCGCGCTGAAGCTTTCCAGCGCCCCTCCGTCAGACGACTTCACCTGCTTGCTCGCCTCGCCGCTCTTGGTATAAGCGGCAGTTACCGCCTGGCCGCCTACAACTTTGGCAGTCAGGGTTAATTTGATCTTCGTTGCCGTGTTTGTTTTTACTACAGCACTAACTTCTCTGCTCTGACCGTCAACTATTACTTCAAACTGACCTTCGGCTCCAATTCCCGTGGGATCAGCCATGGCCTTATCAAAAGTAAGGCTCACGTCTCCCTGCGTGGTCACTTCAGCACTTACCAGCACAGGAGCAGGCGTTGACGGAACCTGGTAAGCAAAGCTGACGATATCGCTGTCTTCCTTGCCGAAGCCGATTGCTACCGCTTTGATGGTCATGCTCTGGTTTACATCAATGGGGTGGTTGATTGTGGCCAGGTCGTCCGACCGGGACCCCCACCAGCGTTTTTTAATCCAGTTATACATAGGGCTCTCAAAGGTAGGATCGCTGCCGTCTGTGGTGTAATGAATACTATCTCCCTCCATATCGGAGGTGCTTAAAGCTGCCTTTGTACCCGCCGCAACGGCGCCGGCGCCCGGCGCCGCCACGGGGCTTTCCCATTTTGCCGGAGTTGCTGTGGTAACTTCAATAGTGCTCACATACTTGGCAAAAGCGCTGTTAGTCTGTTCTGTAACATAGCGCTGGCCCATCATCAATATGGGTGCATCTTTGTCTCTCAGATTGGCAAAATTATCACCTTCCGCATTGGCCAGGGCCAGAATGGTGTCAACCGCTGCAGCCCCCTCCGCAGATCCCGGTATATAGCCAAAATATTCATGATTGTCTTTTAATCCGGGATAATAGTAGCGGGGATCCTGCAGCAGCTCTGGCACGGTAAATGTCACCGAAAAACCATCGGTTGATTTCACCTTAATCAGCGTGGCCTCGTCTTTTATCCCAGCCGCCGCTAAAAGATCCGCCAGCCTGACCCCACTGGCCACGTATGTTTTCTTGGTAGGCCAGGTGTTAATCGAACTATAATTTGCCTGCACCTGGGTCATGGCCGCCAATTCAGCCTGGGTAAAAGTGGTAGGCGTCGTTACCCCGTCCCCGGTTACCGTTACCGAGATGTCTGCAGCAGCAACCGCAGGCATAATACTGCCTAAGCCGAGAAATAAACCCAGCATCAAAAATATGACAACCAGCTTTCCTAACCCTTTATTGGTAAATACTTGCACTAAAAAATTCCTCCTCTCTTTTTAATTCGCGCAGGGTTTAACACCAGATTTCAGTGCTTTGGTATGCTCGTTGCCGATTATTTGCTTAATGCATACACAATGACCGTCACAGCCTCCGCTCTAGTAGCGCTGCCCAGGGGCTGAATGGTGTTGTCAGGGTACCCTTTCATGAGCCCGTTCTGTGTCGCGGTGGCGATGGCTTCTTTAGCCCAGCCGGAAATGCCGCCGCTGTCGGCAAACTGGGACTCTCCAGTTGCCGGGGCCAGTTTGGCCGCTTTGACGATCAGCACGGCCATCTGCTCACGGGTGATCAAATCATCCGGCCCGAAGGTGACATCATCATAGCCGCTTACTATCCCGTTGACTACTGCCGCCGCAATATAATCTTCAGCCCAGTGCCCGGCTGTATCTGTGAATGATTTACCGTCCCGGGACGCCAGTTGGAACGATTTCACCAGCACGGTGGCAAACTCGGCCCGGGTTATCGTATTGTCAGGCTTGAAACTGCCGTCGCTGTAACCTTTAATAGCGCCAATAGCAACCAACTGATTGATGTTGTTCGCAGCCCAGTGGCCGGCGATATCATTCAATGTGGCCTGTTCTTCCTGTTTGTCAGCAACCAGTAAGGCAAATTTGGTGAAGTGGTCCACCTGCACGGTTATAGCATTGCCGGATACGGTACCGCCGATGTTTACCCACTGGTTCTGTGTCGCATCGTAGTAATAGATGGCCGGGGTCTCGCCCGGGCTGAACATGCCGGGATCGAAGCTTAGTGTGATGGTTACATTCCCGGCAAAGTTATAGCTGCTCTTGCCTCCCACGCTGAACTCGTATACGCTGCCGGCCAGTTTGAAGCCTGCCGGCACGGCGGGAGGTGTGCTTACTTTCTGTACTTTAACTTCCACTGCGTCGGTTCCGGTCAAAACGTTGGCCGGCACTTCAATGATGGCTTCACTGCCGAGGCCGATTGTGCCGCCGGCGCCGGGAGTGACTGTTGCCATTCCGGTGGTGGAGGTAACTGCCTGCGACATTGCGACTGCGCCTGTGCCTGCGACTGAACCACCGACGCCACCGCCGGGGATATTCGGTGTGGCTCCTACAGTAAGATTTTTGCTTGCCACATTACTGCCATAGCCGGCAACCACCAGCAGCGATCCGGTTTCACCGGGCGCATTAAAGGTAAGGCTGTAGCTGCCATCCGCACGCGATTTCTTCGTGTCGAAAAAGACTATGGTCTGGGTGTCATCCAAAATCTTGACAGAAACCCATGTGTCCGGATCGGCCTGGCCTGACGCCGTAACTTGCCCTCCTGTATCTACGCTGTCGGGGCTTAATGTGAGACTGACACTGTCAGCAAAAGCAAGGCCTGGCGCCATGGAAATTAAAAACAACACTGTCACAATGACTACTGTCATTTTGCTGGTGTTTTTAAGCATTATTATCTCCCCTTAGTAAATTACACAGACTATTGTAAAATCGTCGGGTTGAAGTCAGTTGCGTTGGTTAAATCATCAACAATGTAAACCTTAATCACATCGCCCGGCTGGACATTAAAGCCGGCCAGGGCCATATTAACCTGGTCAAAATCAGCTCTGGTGGCGTTAAGCCCAAGCTGGCCGCCGGTTCTGAAATGAGCAAAGATCACTGTTTCTTTACCGCTATGGGAGGTCACCGGCGTAATGCTTACCGTGAAGTATTTAAACCCTGTCACACCAGCGTCGACAGTCATGGTATTGATGCCGTCCTGGGTTGTCCCCGCGGTATAGGCAGTATCAGCCTCAGGTGTTACTGTGTAGACCGGATGCTCAACCTGCCCTGAGCTTACCAACTCGATACTTACAATCTGTGAAATCGATGTTACCCCGGTGACTGCGGGTCCAACCAGCCGGAGCGGCCAGTTACTGTCGGACTCGGGGATGAGCGCTCCGTTCAGCGAATTAGCGACAATGTAGTCACTGTTCCGGATAATATCAGCGCTGCCAATAGTTACCGAATAGCCGTCAGCCGCAGTAATCACCACATCGTATCCTGCCATCGCCAATTGATCATTAAAGGCGTTATCGGAATGTTGGTCAGTGTCATCGACAAACCCGGCGAGGAACCACAGGGGCATGCCTTCCCAGACCCGATTTTGAGAATCTGTGTAGGTCGCCTTGTGATTGGCGCCGAACTGACAGGCGAGAGCCTGCTCGAAATAGGTTTTGTTTACATCTAAGTGTATACCATCGATATCCCGGCCATCGAGCTCCAGTGTCCAATCGCCCACCGGTACGGAGTATATCTCAATGGTGGTAATCAATTTTGCCGACAGGCCGGCACAAGAAGGATACTGGATACCGCCGCTGAAATAGTAGTGCCAGTAGTTTTCCGGAAGCGTCTCGTGCATATCCCATTGGCCGTAGACATTGTCACCGCCCGGCGTAAAGAATAAACGCATACCGTCCGCGTAATTGGGTACGTAAGCTCCGTCAGCCCACCAGGCCAGAATGGCGTCTCCCTGGCGTGCTTGCACCGCAGGGTCGGTATATATGGACGAATAGGGAAGCGTAGTTTCATAACCGTCCTTTGCAACCATTACTATATCGGTTCCAGCTCCCATGCCGCCTACAAGCTCACAAAGATCCCTGATGCGGGTACCCTTCACGGCATTAACAATCTTGTAACCGCCGGGATATGTCTCAGCGGCATCCCACACATCAGCCGGGTTGTTGGTGATTCCCTCGTAGCGGTATACCGTTGTTCCGTCTCCAATCACGTCGAGGTTGCTCTGCATCCATTGATAATCGACCGTCATCTCGTCGATGATGGTGGCGCCATCTTCAGCGTACTTTATGATATGGACTTCGGGTATGGGCAGGGCAGTCTGGAAACCAGTTAGTTCAATCTCCACGATATTCCCAACGCTGTGTCCGGTTAGGACTCCTTCAGCTGTGGCAACACCGGCGCCGACCAGACGCAGCGGCCATGAACCGGTAAGTGGTGAACCGTTAAATTTATTCGCAATGATATAGTTGTTGCTCCAGGCCACATCCTTGCTGGCAAAATCCTTGGTGTAGCCGTCCCCGGCTTTGACGAGTACCGTGTAACCGGCCATGGCCTGATTAGCATTGTAGTCGTGCGGCTGCCGGTCATCTATCCAGCCGGTCAGGAACCAAAGAGGTATACCTGACCAGACATTACCTTCACCGTCAGTCCATTCCGCCAGGTGGCCCGAACTCGGGCAGGCCAGACCGGCCTCAAACTCAGCCTGGGAAAAAACATCACTGATCTTGCCGTTCAGAGTAAGGTTCCAGCTTTCGGTCCCAGGCGCCGGTGTCTGCAACTCGGGAATTTCTATCCTGGCGATGTTGCCGACGGCACGGCCGCCGAGGGATCCATC
This sequence comes from uncultured Pelotomaculum sp., assembly GCA_964545615.1. GTDB lineage: Bacteria > Bacillota > Desulfotomaculia > Desulfotomaculales > Pelotomaculaceae > Pelotomaculum_B. The sequence continues at coordinate 6,111 of CAZJGV010000076.1, read as the reverse complement.
ATCTTTGGTAACACCGGCGCCGACCAGGCGCAGTGGGGCTGCATCGGTAAGCGGCGCACCGTTGCATTCATTGGCAACAATATAACCGTCACTTCCGGCTACATCCGCGCCGGCAAAGTTCTTGCTAAAACCATCTCCGGCAACTACATTCACAGAATAACCTGCAACCAGGGTATCATTGAAGGTCCAGTGGCTGCTTGTCTCGATGTCGTCCACCGCTCCTAAAAGCACCCACAGGGGCACGCCGGACCAGACGTTGCCTTCAATATCAGTCCATTCCTTGTAATGGCCTGAACCTGCGCAGGCAAGTCCGGCTTCAAACTCAGCCTGGGTAATGGTGTCACCGACATCTCCGATTATCTCCAAAGTCCACCCCGCGGGTGGTTGAGGAAGGTCTGACAGTTCGATGCGCGCAATGTTGCCTACCTGTTGTCCGCCGAACACAGCTGAGCCCTTCAGATGGAGCGGCCAGCAGCCTTTGCCGCCTTCGGTCTGAAGCGGCAGCGGTTCGCCGTTAAGTGTATTGGCGATGATATATCCATCGCTGCGGGCGATGGCGGCGCTGTCAAGGATAGCGGACCACCCGTCACCGGCGATAACATTTACTTTGTAGTTCTGGGCGGCGAGTTCGTCGTTAAAATTGAAGTGGTCAGGACCTGCATCGGGGTCGTCATCAACCATGGCCACGAGCAGCCAGAGCGGCACGCCTCCCCAGACATCGCCGTCACCGTCGGTCCAGAACACCTGGTGACCTGAAGACGCACAGGCCAGACCGTTCTCGAAGTAGGCCTTGGTTACAGATGTTTCCTTTGCCCCGGAGAGCTGAAGCGTCCAATCAGTAGGGGCAACTCCCGTAGAGGCAACGGTTTTCACCGCGGCGGTTGCCGCCGCCTTAACTGAATTGAGGTCAGCCGGGTCGGCAATACCGGCGGCATAGTAAAATTCAACTTTGTCTCCGTTAACTAGTTCAATCAGGTTCAGGGCGCCGGCGGCATTGTTGTAGCCATCCTTGTAGTCGTCATTGACGTAGGCATACCACTTACTACCCCCCTTTATATAAGGATAGTCGCCTACATTGTCCAACAGAAGCGCGCCAGACGCTGCGAAATTCTTGTCGCTTACGGCATAGGCGAAGCCATTGGCGGTTGCGGCCGCCTGCAGCGCTCCCAGCGGCGTGGTCTGACTGACGGTATAACCTGTCTCGGAGTTGTAGGCTGTTACGTCAAAGGTCTCGCCGGGTGTCAGATTTACTGTTCCGTCGTAGAGAACGTCCATCGTTGACGGCACTTCCACTGAGGCAACGGTTTTTACCGCAGCGGTAGCTGCTCCCTTGACAGCATTAAAGTCGGTGGGGTCGCTGACACCGGCGGCATAGTAGTACTCAACCCTGTCCCCGTTTGCAAGTTCAATCAGGTTCAGGGCGCCGGCGGCATTGTTGTAGCCGTCCTTGTAGTCGTCATTGACGTAGGCATACCACTTACTACCACCTTTTACATAAGGGTATTCTCCTACATTGTCCAGCAGGAGAGCGCCCGATGTCGCGTAATTTTTGTCGGTGATGTCATAGGTGAAGCCATTGGCAGTTGCGGCTGCCTGAAGCGCTCCCAGGGGTGTGGTCTCGCTGACGGTATAAGCCGTTCCCGAGTTGTAGGCGGTTAAGCTAAAGGTCTCACCGGGCGCCAGAGCAACTGTCCCTTCGTAAAGAACGTCAATTGCAGAAAACACTGTAACGTAGTCGGTCTTAACCTCATCGTCACTGCTGGCGGCAGCGGGCATAGTACTGCCTAAGCCGAGAAATAAACCCAGCATTAAAAATATGAAAACCAGTTTCCCTAAACCTTTATTGCTAAAAACTCGCACTAAAAATTCCTCCTCTCTTTTAATTCCGCTTAAGACATTAGATTTAACAGTTTATAAGCCACTTTCCTACCCATCGGCATGGAGCGTCAGCACAAATATTATCAATACCCCCTCTCTGTCAAAAACTCCAAGTTAAAATTGTACCAGCTCTAACTCCTGCGCGTTCGGGCGAAACCTGTTTACCTCCTTGTAACTACCGGCTGCCAATAGCCGGCATTCGCGTTGGCCGGCACATCGTAGGCTATTGTAAAACCGCATGGTTAAAGTCAATTGCATTGGTTAAATCATCAACAGTGTAAGCCTTGTTCATATCACCCGGTTGGACAACCAGCCTGGGCAATGTTGGGCTAAACCTGTTATCTCCTTGTTTCTACCGGTTGCAAATAGCTGGCATTGAGTGCTTTGCAGGCAACACATCGAAAAGATTTTTAAAAACAATAAAGCTTTGCCCCCCCCCGTATTGAAAGAGACCAAGCTTTAAAAACATAGCAGCTTATGTTTCCTTTCCACAATGGGAGGCACGGCAGTTTCCCACGTACCCTGATAGGCCGATAACCATAGTCTCCTTTAGGTCATTCGACTCGGAAATATATTAAATTAGTGCATGCATTCAAAAACAGCGATAAATTTTCTGCTTACCATTCTTTAATCACTACTGCAATTCCAGGCTGGTGAGGAAATTGGTAAAGCGCTGCCCAAACTCATCCTGGTAAATAATTATTTGCATGGCGCCCTCCCCACCAGTCTTTGTTTTTAACGGTTTACCATAGTCAGCGTAAACAATAAACACATTATTCGGCCGCAGGACTTCAGACATTTCCACACCCGAGGTGTAGTTATCGATTCCTTTTGTAATAATCCTGGAGTAATCCCGGGACAATCCGGGATCGATGCTGTTTAAGGCAGCCAAGAGCGGGGCGCCTGTAAACTCGTGTTTGGTCAGGCCGCCGGTGGATTGAACCACCATTTTCTTCTGCACCGCCGGCAGTTTCTGGAGCTCAGCAACCGTCAGGACACCTAAAACGGTATCGCCGGACTTAATTAAGATGCGATCCTCTTGCAGGTCTTCATTACTGCGGTTCAAAAACGCAAATACGGCAATAATAATTGCCAGCAGGGCAATCACCGCACAGAGGATTTTCTTTTGGTCAACAGCTTTGCTCTCCATCAACAGTACTCCTCCAAGCATAACCGGTTGTCCGGGAGCAGACAGGAGAACCGCCCTCCTGCCTGCCTCAAGATGAAAGTTTTTAGTCACACTCTGAAGCCTTTGTTTTTGTCAGGCTTTTTCTTCAATCTGAACGTATTTACACTGAGGCCGGCCTTTACACGCAGCAGACTGTCCTGACAGCCCGCCAAACACTGATTGCAGCGGATGCATTCCGGACTATTGGGGTTGTTAAATACATCTATCCCTAATTCACATTTTTCTTGGCAGGCCCCACACTTTTTACAGTTTTTCCTGTCTACTTCGAACCTCAGCAGGCTTCGCCGGTTAAGAAGC
>CAZJGV010000076.1:0-2737 GCA_964545615.1 uncultured Pelotomaculum sp. | reverse complement strand
GCGGCTCCCAGCGGGCAAATAAACCTGCAAAATGGTCTGAAAATAATAACGGACAGCAATATGACGACGGCAAGCAGAACCAGTTTCCACTTGAACAGAAACCCTGCCGTTGTCATCAGTGCAGGCTGTAAGGCCAGCAAGGGCAGGTACGACTCCAGCGCCTCCACCGGACATAAAAACTTACAGAAGGCCGCACCGCTCAAAAAAGTCATACCAAGGGCCGGGAACAGGAAAACAAACAGGACCAGCACGGCGTATTTCAGGGACTCCAGCTTTATCAACTTCCGGCCAGGCCGGTACTTGGGCAACGGTATTTTATAAAGCAGTTCCTGCGCGAAACCGAAAGGACAGAACCAACCGCAAATGAATCTCCCCAGCAGTCCCCCCAGCAAAAGCAAAAACCCGGAAGTCAAAACCAAGACCAGATGGTTACCGAATATAATAGAACTCTGAATAAGTCCCAGCGGGCACGAACTGAAAGCGCCTGGGCAGTAAGTGCAGTTAAGCACAGGCACACAGGTCCTTTTCAGGCTCCCGTTGTATGCCGTCCCCTGTAGGAAACCGATAATATTGCCGTTAATGATCACTGCGGTAATGCTTTGGACGACCCTTCTGTTCATTTACACACTCCCGGGTTACATGGTCGCGGTGTCCTCTTCCCCTACCTGATTTCAGTGACAAATCCTTCTACTTTCAGGGGTACCGGCTGTGCTTCCTCCCCCAGGATCAGCTCACGGTAGGTCCCCATTGCGGCATTGACCCCGTTGATCACTGCCTGGGAACTTACTGTGGCGCAGGTAATCTGGATAATGTCATTTGGCCGGACTGACTCCAGGTCCACTCTATTTAAATACGTATCGGCGCTTTTGTTATTAAACCGGTTTAAAAACCAGTCTTTGGTCAGGCTATCCCCTCCGTATAAGGGTGTCTCATCATGCTGCAACACTCTGGTCCCCAACAACTCGTTTTTTTTACCATCTATTACAATGAAAAGATCAATTGCGCTTCTGTACCCCAGCGGGCTTGATAAAAAAGCGTAATTCTTCAGCTCGCCGCAATTTATTACAAAAGCTTTTTTTATTGCCGGAAACTTTTTCCCCACTTCCTCCGGCAGTTTAATGCCCTGAATCGCTTCGTCAGCGATTTCTTGATCGCTGCGGAGCAACTCTTGTAGAGCTTCCTTTTGAGCAGCTGTCATTTTATTTGAATTATCGAAAAAGCATCCGGTCACGCTTAAAACCAAAACAGCTGCAGCAAGCATTAAGACCACGTGTTTTCGCACACTTTTCAACTCCCACCGATACCGGAATTTCGCAGCTTCACCGAGTGCTTTTTCCATCTCAACAGGCGGACTTCTCGTCAGGGACATTCCTCGTCACTACCAGTGACATACCTCAGCCAGCAAAGGCAGCCGTCCATTCCATCGGGGACATTCCTCGGCCTTTCCAATCGGGGACATTCCTCGGCCTTTCCAATCGGGGACATTCCTCGGCCTTTAAGTCAGACTCCAAATAGAGGTGTGTCCCCGTTCCACTGATGAGGTGTGTCCCCTTTCCGCTAACGGTGTGTCCCCGTTCCTTAGCCGGTGTGTCCCCGTTCCTTAGCCGGTGTGTCCCCTTTCCACTTTACTCCACATCGTATTTAAACGTTGACACCTGGCTGTTGTGTTTCCCGAAACCGACCGCAATGGCTTTGATGGTAACAGGTTTGTCAACCGGAATCGGCTTGCTCAAGTCCGGCTGGAAGTAGGTGGTGCTGGGGTTATACACCAGGCTCTTCTCATCCGGAGCGCTACCGTCAATGGTGTAGTATATCTTGAGAAGATCCTGCCCGGGATGGCTTAAAACGATCTCTGTCCCCGGCCTTACCTTGCCAGGCGCGGGTTCGGCCTGGACCATACTCCACTGGCCAGGAGGCGCTGTCAGGACTTCGATGGCTGTCACACCCTTGACGAAGGACGCTGTAACCACATCGTTCAGTCCTGTCTGGCCTAGAAGCAGACGAAGTTTACCGCTGGCTGCCTTGCTCAAATCACTGGTATCCTCCTGATACTCCCAGGCCAGGATCAAAGGAACTTCCACTGCCCCCTCCACACTGCCTTTCATCAGGTTCGGAAAACAAAAACGCTTTTCTTCTAATTGCTCTCTGGTAAATCTGGCGTTATAACCGTCCGCAGCCCTGACGATGATGGTCTGCGCCTCCGCCTTAATCCCGGCTTGTTGCAACAGGTGGGATACCTTAACTCCCTTACCGACAATAAATTTTTTTGCCGGCCAGTTGTTTACGGCCGAGTAGCAGGCGCCGGCCAGGGCGCCCTTCATGCTCTTCAACTCGGTGAGAGTGAACCTGGTTTCATGCTCTACCCCGCTTCCTGTAATCGTCAGTATGGCCGTTTCAGTGCCATCAAGGCCGGTACTTTCCGGCGCTGTACCAGCCGTCTGCGGGTTCGTTTCCCGCTTTTGGTCCTGACAGCCCGTCATCAGGCTCAGGCCAACTGCCAGCAAAACCGCCGCCAGTCCTATTGTTTTAAGCAGCCTATTCATCCATAGCACTGTCATCTCTCCTGAGGCTGTCAATTTTAGAGGGACTTTCCCGTGCACATTCCATGAAGACATTCCAATCAGGATCATTCCTCGTTACTGCTAGGACATCTCTCAGCCCGCAAAGGCAGTCATCCATACCATCGGGGACATTCCTCGGCCTTTCCAATCGGGGACATTCCTCGGCCTTTAAGTCA
>CAZJGV010000075.1:0-13884 GCA_964545615.1 uncultured Pelotomaculum sp. | reverse complement strand
CTTTGTTTATCAACCTGGCCAAAATAGAAAGTCCCGCCGCGCCGGAAGATGTGCCTATGCATGTGGTTATTCCTTCTTTTATCATAAGTGAACTGAAAACCGCTTTTGAAATAGGTTTTTTGCTTTTTATCCCGTTTCTGGTTATAGACATGGTGGTAGCCAGCATTCTTATGTCCATGGGCATGTTTATGCTGCCGCCGGTAATGATCGCGCTGCCTTTTAAACTGTTGCTTTTTGTTATGGTTGACGGCTGGTTTCTGGTGGTTAAATCTCTCGTTGAAAGTTTCAGGTAAGGGGGCGGAGCGTTGACCCAGACCTTTGTGATTAACGTGGCGCGGGACGCTCTTTTCATGGTCCTGCTCCTGGCCGGTCCGGCCATGATGGCAGCCCTGCTGATCGGGTTGATCATCAGTATACTTCAGGCCACTACTCAAATCCAGGATCAAATGCTGAATCTGGTGCCTAAAATAGTGTGCGTTTTTGTGGTAATACTGGTCCTGGGTTCCTGGCTCTTAAACAGCGCGGTAACATACACAACCAACCTTTATACCCAGATTCCAAACATCGTACGTTGACGGGGGGCTCGACTTGCCCGATTTCACCCAGGTTTCTGTGTTTTTTTTGGTTTTCTTAAGGGCTCTGGCCTTTATGATGGCTGGCCCGCTTTTAGCGTTTAAAGGGGTGCCGCCTTTTCTTAAAATAGGTTTTTCCCTGGCCCTGGCTGTGGTGATTTATCCTGTGCTCACACTTGACACCCAGATGTCAATACCGGAAGGGGTTTGGGGTTACGGGCTGGCGGTGGTCAGCGAGACGGCTCTGGGGCTTTTACTCGGTACGGCGGTTACTATAGTGCTCAACAGTGTCAGGATGGCCGGGCAGATGATTGATCTTCAAATAGGATATTCCATGGCCGCTATCATTGATCCGGCCAGTGGTACGCAGAGCACACTCGTGTCACAGTATCTTTACACCCTGGCTCTTTTATTCTGGCTGTTAATGGACGGGCACTACACCTTGATCCTGGCTTTGTCTAAAAGCTACCAGATCGTGCCTTTAAGTGCGGCGTCCTTTAATAACAGCGTTGCTCTGGTACTTTTGAAAACCTTTTCAGGCGCCTTTACCATCGCTCTTCAGGTCAGCGCGCCGATACTGGCGGTGCTTTTAATTAGCGACATGACGCTGGGTTTTTTAGCCCGGACAGCACCTCAGATTAATGTGTTTATTACAGGTTTCCCGATTAAGATAGCGGTTGGCCTGCTGACCTTAAGTCTGTTAATTCCCCTGCTGGGTACGGTTCTTCGTTCAGTTTTCAGTATGATTGAACAGGATCTGTATACATTGATGAGAGTGCAGATGTAAAATGGCCGGAGCTGGACAGGAAAAAACAGAACAGGCAACACCGCGGCGGATTCAGGAAGCGCGGCGCAAGGGGCAGGTAGCCAAGAGTGTGGACTTGACCGGTGCGCTTCTGCTGATTGCCATGATTGCGCTGCTGTATGCTATTAAAGATCAGTTTTTTTTAGATTTACAGCGCTACCTGATAAGATATTTCAGTGAAGTCGCCCATGAACAGGTTTTGGGGAGCAGTCCCCTGCCAATCTTATACGATGCGACACTGTTTACACTCAAGCTGCTGGCGCCTTTTCTTGGGGTGGCAGTACTGGTGGTTTTGGCTGCCAATATGGTTCAGGTCGGTTTTATGTTTTCCCCTGAGGCTTTAAAGCCAAGAATGGAAGTGCTTAACCCAATGTCCGGGTTGAAGCGCATGTTTTCCAAGCGGAGCCTGGTCGAGCTTGTTAAATCAATATTAAAATTTATTACTATTGGCGCGATTACCTATTATCTGATTAAAGCTAACATGGGGAATCTTTTACTGGTTTTCAACCTGGCCCCGCAAGGAATATACCAGTGTGTGGTGGATTTTATCATAAAAGTGGCCTGGTGGGGCGCGCTTGCTTTCCTGGTCCTGGCATTATTCGATTATATGTTCCAGCGCTATGATTATAAGAAAAACATGATGATGAGCAAACAGGAAGTAAAAGAAGAATACCGGCAGTCCGAAGGCGACCCGTTGCTTAAGTCCAAGCAGCGTGAAATGCGCCGGAGTATTAGCTTGAATCAGATTATCACTGACGTGCCGCAGGCTACAGTGGTGGTAACCAACCCAACTCATCTGGCTGTGGCTATAAAATACCGGCAGGGTGAAATGTCCGCCCCGGTGGTCCTGGCCAAAGGAGCCGGCTGGCTGGCTGCTCAGATCAAGGAAATTGCCCTGAAGAACCATGTGCCGATCGTAGAAGACAAAGAAGTAGCCCGTTTTCTCTATCAGGTTGAGCCCGGTCAGGAAATACCGCTTGAAATTTACCAGGCGGTAGCGCAAATCCTGGCTATGGTATACCGGCTCAAGGCCAGGCAGAATTACAAGGCATTTTGAGACGTGGGAAATGGGACGTGAGACGTGAGAATGAATTCGCACCTACAAATTTTCGCAAAATGACCTGAGGGTAATGCTAAAAGTCTCTTGTTAACGACTAAGTACAAAAAATTTGCGACTTAGTCAAGAGGTTTTTAGGGTTGTCTTGAGACATAAAAGGAATACCCGGATACTCACGTCCCACGTCCCACGTCTAACGACCCATTGGAGGTTTTATGGCTGCGCCAACTTTCCTGCCGGTTGCGGCAAAGGCATATCTAAAGAAAAGCAGTGACATGATCGTTGCCGGGCTGGTAATCGGTATCGTTCTTCTGATTATCATACCGCTCAGTCCCGGTGTTCTTGATGTTTTCCTCACGCTGAGCATGACCCTGGGCCTGGTGATCCTGCTGATTACAATGTTCACTACCGAACCGCTACAGTTTTCTGTGTTTCCGGCGCTTTTGCTGGTTACCACCCTGTTTCGCCTGGCGCTTAACATTTCTTCCACCCGGCTGATTCTAAGCGATGCCTCGGCAGGGAATGTAATCGCCGCTTTTGGGGAATTTGTGGTGGGCGGAGATTTTGTGGTTGGAATAGTAGTCTTTGTAATCATCACCGTAATTCAATTTGTTGTAATCACCAATGGCGCAGGCAGGGTGGCGGAGGTTGCGGCGCGGTTTACCCTTGATGCTATGCCGGGTAAACAAATGAGTATTGACGCGGAATTTAACGCCGGTTTAATCAACGAGACCGAAGCAAGAGACAGAAGGAAGCGCCTGCAAAGAGAAGCTGACTTTTTTGGAGCCATGGACGGCGCCAGCAAATTTGTGAGGGGCGACGCCGTAGCAGGTATTATTATCATTATGATCAATATTTTAGGCGGCTTTATTATCGGCGTAGTTCAAAAAAACATGCAGCTGATGGAGGCGGTGCAAACTTATACGATCCTGTCTATAGGTGACGGTCTGGTCGCCCAGATTCCAGCGCTTCTGATTTCGACCGCTACAGGCATTCTGGTTACCAGGTCTAACTCTGACACCAACTTTGGCAAGGATCTTTCCAGCCAGTTTTCAAACTTCCCCAAAGTGTTGATGCTGGCCGCCGGCATTCTCTTTTTTCTTGGTTTGATCCCGGCGATGCCCAACTTTTTGTTTTTAATCCTGGCTGGAGCTACCGGTTATATTTCATATGCCCTGGTTCAGGAAGAGAAAAAAAAGAAAGTTCTGGAGCAGGAGATGGCTGTGTCCAGGCAAGCACAGGAGCAGAAAAGGGAACCCGAAAATGTTTTTACCTATTTTCAGGTGGATACGCTTGAAATTGAAATAGGATACAACCTGATTCCACTCACTGATGAGAGTCAGGGCGGTGACTTGCTGCAGCGCCTGGCGGCCATAAGACGCCAATGTGCCGGTGAGATGGGCATATACGTAAGGCCGATCCGGATTCGCGATAACCTCCAGCTAACTCCAAACGCTTATTCTTTTAAGCTGCGCGGCGCGGAAATTGCCTCAGGTGAGCTGATGCCGGGCCAATACCTGGCGATGGACCCGTTGGGGCAGGAATTGGAGGTAAAAGGAGTACCTACCACTGAACCAACATTCGGACTGCCGGCCTGGTGGGTGGCCGCCGGGGACAAAGATCAGGTTGAGTTTGCCGGTTTCACCGTGGTAGATAGTGCAACGGTGCTGGTGACTCACCTTACAGAAGTTATCAAACGGCATGCCCATGAGCTTTTGGGACGGCAGGAAGTCAAGGAACTGCTGGATGTTGTAAAGGAAAAGTCGCCGGTGGTAGTGGAAGAACTGGTCCCTGACCTATTGACCCTTGGTGAGGTTCAGAAAATATTGCAAAATTTATTGAAGGAAAGGGTGCCGATCAAGGATCTGGCTACTATCCTGGAAGCCCTGGCTGATGGGGCCAGGAACAGCAAGGAGGCCGACTACCTGACGGAATATACCCGGCAATCCCTGGCCAGGATTATTTGCCGGCAGTATATCGGTCTGGATAATAAAATCTCCGTTATTACCCTGCATCCTAAATTGGAGCAGATGATTACCGATTCTATCGGACAGACCCAGTTGGGTACTTATCCGGTCCTGGAGCCACAGGCGGCCAGGCATATCCTGAACAAACTTAAAGAATCTGTAGAAAAACTAACGCTGCAGGGATTTCCTCCTGTGGTCCTCTGTTCCTCGCGGAACAGGCTTCCTTTTAAGAGATTGACTGAAAGATTTTTACCCAACCTCACGGTGCTTTCTCTGAATGAAATAGCGCCAAGCATAGAGGTTGAGGCAATCGGGACGGTGATGCTTGATTGAAGATTAAACGTTATTTAGTCAGGGAGATGCAGGAAGCAATCCGGATGATTAAGCTAGATCTTGGGTCTGAAGCGGTTATCGTAAGCAGCTACAAAGTCCCGGGCAAGGGTCTGATTGGACTTTTTTCGCCTCGCCTGCTTGAAGTTACAGCGGTGCTGGACGAGAATCCGGAAATCAAATTAAGTGTAGGCTGCCCGCCGGCCCAGATGGCTATGACCGGAGACGTATCTGTTTCTGAAAGGGAGCTTAATGCCGCCGCCAGACCCCAGACTTCTCTCCCCTCAGGAGGCAGAGGGACGGCGCAATCCAGGCGCAGAAGCCCGTATCTTGCACACATCGAAAGTGAGGATGAATTTGATAATTCCGATCTTTTAGCACAGGAACTAAAAAAGGAGCTGGTAGAGGACGCCCTGGCCAACAGGATAACCGCCAAAAGTCAGGACTGCCATAAGGTTGAAGGGAGCTCCCCTTTTAAAACAATGGCCAATACACAGATAAAAGCGGGGCAGAATGGCGGTCCGGGACACGGTTGGAGGAAAACCCTGCTGAACATGGAAATACATGAAACCATTGTTGACCGTCTGTTGCAGGATCTTGGCGGGCAAAAGCAGACGGCATACAATAGTGAGCATTTTTACTTTTCCCTGAAGAGACAGGTGGCCGATCTCCTGGAAAGCGCCTACCGTACTAGAAACAGTGCCAGAGTTTTGGCCTTCGTTGGCCCGCCCGGGGTTGGCAAAACTACCACACTGGTTAAGTTGGCCACAAGGTTTAGTGTTTACGAAAACAAAAAGATTGCCATAGTGGCGGTCTGCAATTACCATACGGGAGTTGTAGAACAGCTTAAAGCCCATGGCAGTTTCCTTAAAATACCGGTTGAAGTGGCGATGTCTCCGGCTGAACTTGTCAAGGCGCTGGATAATCATGCCGATAAAGATCTGGTATTAATAGATACATCCGGCCGTTCAGCCCGGAACGCCGGAGAGGTTCTTGAACTGAAAGGTTTTTTGGCTGCGCCGGGTGAACCCCTTGACATCTTTTTAGTTTTAAGCGTCGCGGCAAAAAACAGGGATCTGGTCAAAGCAGCTCATGAATTTAGAAGGGTTGGCTATTCCAAATTTATCTTCACCCAAATCGATGAAACAGAAACGCACGGCTCGATTTTAAATCTGGTCTGTGATTTGGGAGCGCCGGTCGCATATCTTTCTGACGGACAGAGAATACCTGACGACATCAGTGAAGCTAACCCGAAGAAGATTGCCAAATTACTTTTCAAGGGGGTTGACCCCGATGAGATTGTGGCTACCTAGAACAGGTCAGACAATCTACCAGGGAAATGTAATCAAAAATGAAAACAGCTTAAATTACTGGGGGCCCAAAGCTATAGCCGTGGCCAGCGGTAAAGGCGGAGTCGGCAAAACATCGCTTTCAGTTAACTTGGCCCTGTGCTTTGCGCATATGGGCAAAAAAGTAACTGTTTTTGACGCCGATTTAGGTCTGGCCAACGCTGAAGTTTTACTCGGGATAATACCACCGTATAGCCTGTATGAAGTGCTCTATGGCGGTATGACCCTGGAGGATGTTGTTATTGATGGGCCTCTGGGGATCAGGGTAATTTCCGGCGGGTCCGGTTTCCTGGAAATGGCAAACCTTGACCGTTCCAGGCGGCAGCAGCTTTTAAGAATGTTCAACCAGTTTATTGGCAAGGACGAAATTGTGCTTATTGACACAGGCGCCGGTATTAATAAAAACGTGCTCGGTTTTGTGGCTGCGGCCGAAGAAGTAATCATCGTGGTAACGCCAGAGCCTACATCATTAACCGATGCCTACGCTTTGATCAAGATTCTGGCTAATTTCAAGCTGCACTCGGAAGTGAATATCGTGGTAAACAGGGCTGTCGACAGGCGGGAAGCCACGCGCGCTATGGGCAGAATATCAAACGCCACCGGAAGGTTTCTGGAAATAAAACTAAATTTCCTGGGTTGGATTCCGGAAGACAAACATGTATCCCAGGCGGTGAAGAACCAGCAGCCATATTTTTTAACCAACCCTAATTCACCCGCCTCCCGAAGCATTGCCGGGATCGCGGCGTCCCTGGTGGAAGGCAGTGTTCTGGCTTCTAATGAAGGATTTTGGAATAAGTTGATGGGTTTGTTCAGCTAGGGGGACTGGCATTGACTGAAGTAAAACAATTGATTCAGATCAACCAGAAAATCCAGGTGAAACTTTTAAGCAGTAAGGAAAACTCATATGTTTCCAATATCCAGGATATTAAGGACTGGGAATTAATTATTTCGGTTCCAACCAGAGGTACAAATCCGTTAGCCTTAAACAATGGTGATTTAATAAAAGTATCATTCATTTCAGATTCATCCAGGTATGAGTTTCAAACCAGGGTTATCGGCTGGCGCTATGATAATATTCCCATGTACGCGCTTGCTTTGCCGGAGGTCTGCAAACGTGTTCAACTGAGAAAGTTCGTACGGATACCCACAGTTCTGGAAGTCATGTACGCAGAAGTACCTGATGAAGGAAAATGCTATGAGTTTATAAAAAGCACCAGCCTGGATTTAAGTGGCGGCGGAATCCGGTTGATGTTAAAAAAAGAGCTTCCGGTAGGCGCCAGGCTGCTGCTAAAGATAAATATACCAATGAAAAACGGGTTGGAGGAATTGGAAATAATGGGTAGGGTAGTGAGATCTTTGCCCGATGAAGACCTGAAGGTATTTCATGCTGCTGTCAATTTTATTGATATCAGCCGCAGACAGCAGGACCTGATCGTCCGCTATACCTTTACTAAAATGTCTGAACAAAGGCGTCTTAGCTGAGACTTTAGAAAATAAAAGCGGTGCTTCTTAAAACCAGTGGGGTGAAAAGCTATGGCTGTTGAAGAAGTGGTTTGGCGGGAATACCGTAACACCAAAGATGCCAGGCTCAAGAACGAAATTGTATTGGCCCATCTGTCCCTGGTAAAATATCTGGCGGGACGCTTAGCGGTAAAGCTGCCGGCTTTTGTTGGACAGGAGGATCTTGAAAGTTACGGTATTTTTGGTTTATTGGAAGCTGTCGAAAAATATAATCCTGATTTAGGGGTGACTTTTAAGGCGTACGCTTATAGCAGGATCCGCGGCGCCATGATTGATGAAATAAGAAAGTTAAACTGGATCCCCCGTACATTATGGCAGAAGATTCAGTTTTTAAATACAACCAGGGAAAAAATGCAAAAAGAACTTGGAGAACAGGTTCCCAATACGACGCTGGCTGAAGCAATGGGGATCACAGTAGCTGAGTTGTACAAACTGGAGGGGCAGATTAACCTTCTCTCACTGTCCTCTCTTGATGAAACGGTAGCTGTGGCAGATGGTGAAAGAGTGAGGTGGGGGGATATGATTCATGATCCGGAAAGCCCTGATCCATTAGACCTGATTGAAAAAGAAGAAAGCAGAAGGCTTTTGGTGGAGGCCATTGAAGAGCTTCCAGAAAAGGACAGGACAGTTCTGGCTCTCTATTACCAGGAAGAGCTGACTCTAAAAGAGATTGGGAAGGTGCTGGATGTTTCTGAGTCCAGGGTATGCCAACTGCACACAAGAGCCTTAAACAGGTTAAGGGGCAAGTTGGAGCAGGCTGCTTATTAAATAAGGTGTTGGTTCGTTTTTAATCGAACATAAATTGTTCGTACCAATAAATAAGATCCTGCTTTGTTGTTGGAACTGTGAGATATTGCGATTAAGGAGGACAAAAAAATGCTCAGAGGTTTGTACAGCGCCGCCACAGGTATGGATGTCCAGCAGGCAAAAGTTGAAATCATTTCAAACAACCTTACCAACTCTGCTACACCAGGTTATAAGAAAGAAGAAGTTTTAGTCCAAAGTTTTCCGGAGCAGCTTTTAATTCAGCAGGGCTGTCTGCGGAGTAAGGGTAGAGTTTCTCTGCCGGAACTGCCGCAGGCTATCGGAACTATGGGCTCGGGAGTGTTGTTATCTGGAACCGTGACTGATCACACGCAGGGAGAGGTTCAGGAAACTGGCAACGATACCGATATAATGATTAGCGGCCCGGGCTTTTTTTCCGTACAGGCGCCGACACCCGAAGAGCCTGAGAGAATTTGTTATACCAGGAGTGGCGCGTTTAAAGTCGATCAAGAAGGATATCTCACTGACGCCGGGGGCAACCGGATTCTTGGCGAAGCGGGACAGATCATAGTAGGGAGCGGTAGATTCAAAGTTTCTGATGACGGAACGATAGAAATGGACGGATGGTTTGACGACCCGAAAAGCCTTGTTAAAGAAGGAGAGGGAATGTTTTCAGCCCCTCCGGGAAGTGACCTTCAGGCTGCTTCAACCACTGTAACTCAGGGTTTTTTGGAAATGTCCAATGTGAATGTTACCGAAGAAATGGTCAGCCTGGTATCTGCGATGCGCACCTATGAAGCTAACCAGAGAGTAATACAGACTTATGACGAGATCCTTTCCAAGTCGGCTAGCCAGGTGGGGTCGATTAAGTAACAATTGGACAGTTCATCCTGTCAATTTGTTTATGCTGCCAAAAGGGGTGATTTGTATGATCAGGGCTCTTAATTCTGCGGCCGGTGCTGTAAGCACCCAAATGGAAAAATTGGACATTATTGGCGGTAACGTAGCTAACGTAAATACTACCGCCTATAAAAAGGACACCGTTGTTTTTTCTGAGCTTGCCAGCCAGGAAATGAATAATTACGGACTTCCGGTGTCTAATGATCCACAGCGGCAGGCAGATTTGAAAGTTGGTAGCGGTGCCAGGATTGCCGCTGTTGTTAAGAATTTTAAGTCCGGTGATATCATTAACACCGACCGGCCGCTTGATCTGGCCATTAACGGCGAAGGCTTTTTCAAGGTGGTTTCGCCGGGAGGCGAAGAGCGATACACGCGTGACGGGTATTTCATTCTGAACCAGGAAGGCAGTCTGGTGACACCTTCAGGCTTTGCGCTGGAGTGGATACAATTGCCGGCTGACTCTGACAGTACTATGATAACACAGAACGGGACAGTACTCACTAGCGAAGAGGGGATTACTACTGAAGCCGGACAAATCCAGCTTTATAAATTCACCAGTATGGCTGGTCTTAAACCAGAGGGAGAAAACCTTTACTCGTTGATCTCGGGTGAAACACAGGAGGGCGTACCCGGAAGCGATGGTTTTGGCACAGTAAAGCAGGGCTGTTTGGAAACTTCCAATGTTGATTTACTGGAAGAAACGGCTAATTTAATTGAAATGCAGCGCGCTTATGGCTTTAACTCCCGGATCATCCGAACCGCGGATGAAATGTGGGGTTTAGCCAATAATATGCGGAAGTAAGGTGATTTGAATGCAGGATTTACCGGGGCGGGCGACAGCCTCAAGGCAGGCTTCACCCGTTGCCGAAATCCATGTGGGTATTGCCGAGATGAAGGTTTCAGTTCAGCCGGACCGGTTAGTCACCATGGGTCTCGGTTCATGTGTCGGAGTTGCCCTGTACGATCCGGTAAATAAGATCGGTGGGCTTTTACATATAATGCTTCCTGACAGCACAATATTCGAAAATGTAACTAAGCCGGCAAAATTCGCCGACCTGGGCATCCCCCTGCTTGTGATGGAAATAAAGCGCAAAGGGGGTAAAGTCAACTACCTGCAGGCTAAAATGGCCGGAGGGGCGCAGATGTTTTCGGGCGCCAACGAAAAGTTCATGCTCAACATCGGTGAGCGCAACATAACTAACGCCCGCAGTACTTTAAAGCGTATGGGCATTAAGGTGCTGGCGGAAGAAGTAGGTGGCAACCGGGGCAGGACTATGATCCTGGATACCGTAAACGGACAGGTTCTAATCCGCACGGTGGGCGCTCAGCTAAAGGTGATTTGATGGAATTTACAGTTTTTATGGATAGAGTGCGCGGCAGTTTTGAGCTGGATTTGGGGTCCTATAAGGAGAACCAGTTAAGGCGGCGGCTTGACAACCTGATGGTAAAACGCAGAGTCAACCTGGGTGATTACGCCGGTTTTTTTAAGCTTCTAACCGCTGATCGCAGCGCATACATAGAATTCTTTGATACTCTGACTATTAATGTTTCCGAGTTTTTCAGAGACGAAAATTGTTTTGATTATCTTGAAAATAATGTTCTGCCCGTTCTGTTAACCGGCGGAAAAAAACTGAGAATATGGAGCGCGGCTTGCTCCAATGGGGCGGAGCCTTACTCGTTCGCCATTATCCTGGATGAAATAACACCCGGAGAAAATCATTGTATCGAGGGAAGCGACCTTGATCACAATGCCCTCAATCTAGCGCTGGAAGGATGTTTTTCCCCGGATCAGATTAGAAATGTCAGCGGCTTGCGCCTGCTAAAGTATTTTACACGGGAAAGTGATAATTATTATTTAATAGACAGTATCAAAAAAAAGGTTCTTTTCCGCCGGCACGACCTGTTGTTGTCCCCTTATGACCAGGGATACGACCTGATTGCCTGCCGCAACGTGGCAATCTATTTCAACAGGGTGGCGCAGGAAAAGTTGTACCTGAATTTTTACAGAGCATTAAATTCGGGAGGTGTGCTTTTTATAGGCGCAAGTGAAATGATTTTTAATTACAGGGCCTATGGTTTTGAAAAACTTGTCTCTTGCTTTTACCGCAAGAAATAAAAATTTCCGGGAAGGGATAGGGATATGACTGATAGCGGTTTTGTATCAGAGATGCACATGGATGCTCTCCGGGAGATTTGCAACATCGGGCTTGGCAACGCCGCAACCGCTCTGGCTGAATTGCTCCATAGGAAGGTTGATATCGCTGTGCCCAAAGCCTGTTTCCTTGATTTTGATCAGGTGTTTACACTGGTGGGCGGACTTGAAGAAGTGGTATCCTGTGTAGGTTTAAGCCTGGAAGGGGATGTACCCGGCACGGTTATGTTTATGTTTACCGAGCAGAGTACTTATGATCTGGTAGATATGCTGATCGGCAACGAGCCTGGCGCCACCATTGAACTCGACGAAATGGGACAGTCGGCTGTTTCTGAGATCGGGAACGTTCTAACCGGTTCTTTTATCAATGCCATAGGGGGCATGACTGGTCTCAATATGACCACATCTGTGCCGATGTTTGCTTTTGACATGTTGGGAGCTATCCTGAGCGCTTCCCTGGTGGCTAGCGGCCACTGGGACGACCAAATTCTGGTGATTGAAACACTGTTTTATCAAAATAATGACCGCATTAAAGGGCACTTTTTCCTGCTGCCTGAAACCGGCGCCCTGAGCAGCCTTTTTACTGCCCTGGGTATGGCTGAAGGATCTTAAGGAGAATACGGGAGGTAGATTTAGTTTGGCTAAAAGTATTCTAATAGTGGATGACGCAGCTTTTATGAGGATGATGATCAAAAACATTTTGTCCAAGAATGGCTACGAAATTGTCGGGGAAGCTGAGAATGGTCAGGTGGCAGTGGAATTGTACAAAAAACTAAAACCGGACCTGGTCACCATGGATATCACTATGCCGGAAATGAATGGCATTGATGGTGTGAAGGCCATCAGGGGATTTGATCCTAACGCTAACATAATTATGTGCAGCGCGATGGGTCAGCAGGCCATGGTTATGGAGGCTATTCAAGCCGGCGCCAAGGACTTTATTGTAAAACCTTTTCAACAGGATCGTATCCTGCAGGCCATTGGAAGAGTATTGGCCAGGGCTGAGCAGTGAGACTCCGAAAGGCATGCATAATATACCGACGTCCGACATACGATGTCTGACGACCGACGACTTAATTGTGGGGTTTGCTGATGGATATATTATCACAAAATGAGATTGACGCGTTGCTGGATGCCCTGTCAACCGGCGATGTAAAAATTAATGAACTGCAAGAAACTGTAAAGCAATTGGACTACAAGCGTTATGACTTCCGTCGCCCTAACAAGTTTTCCAAAGAGCAGCTGCGGACCTTGCAGGTTTTACATAGTGGTTTTGCCCGCCTTCTTTCCAATTTTTTAACCGGTTACTTAAGAAATAATATTCAGATTGAGGTTGTTTCAGTTGACCAGTTGACATATGAGGATTTCATCCGTTCTATTCCCAGCCCGACTGTGCTGGTGATATTTTCCATGAATCCTTTAAAAGGCACGGCTATTTTTCAGTTCGATCCTATGTTCCTTTTTCCGATGATCGACCTCTTTTTCGGAGGCAACGGTGAAGGTCTGAAGTCTATACGCGAGCTGACAGATATAGAATTATCAGTTGTCCAAAAATTGTCTGTAAAGATTTTGGATAACCTTACCCTGGCCTGGAAAGATATCGTCCAGGTGGAACCTTCCATTAATTCCATCGAGACAAACCCTCACTTGCATCAGATGTTTTCTTTCAATGAAATAGTGGCTCTGGTATCATTTTCTACCCAGGTAGGTGAAAATACCAAAGGGTTTATTAACCTATGCCTCCCTTTTCCTCTGCTTGAGCCGATGGTATCTCAGATGAGTATTCAAAGACGTTTCAAACTGCAGTCATCCACATTGGATGACCTGGAGAAGAAGAAAATACAGTACTGGTTGGGACTGCCGACAGTAGAACTCACAGTCCTTTCAGGCCAGACCTGGGTGACTGTAAATGATTTCCTGCAGCTGCAGGAGGGTGACGTTTTACTTCTGGACAGAAGGGTGGACCAAGATATGGATCTGTATATTGGTGAGCAGTTAAAATTTAAAGTTCAGGCAGGAACTTTGAATAAGCAGCTTGCTGTACAAATTACCGCACTGGTGGAGGGCGAAAAGGATGTCTAACAGGCTTCTAAAACAAGAAGAGATAGACGCTCTGCTGAATGCTCAGGTTTCTGAGCCGGCGCAGCCAGAATTTGCTGATGCGGACATCTTGGAAGAGCCAGTACAGGAAAGCTTATCCGCAGAAAGTATTTCCGGGGAACCCAGGCCGGAGATCGCAGGAGCGCAAACAATCGCGGAACAACCCAAAGTAGATTATTCAACTTTGACGGATGAACAAAAAGATGCTCTGGGGGAAGTCGGGAACATCTGTATGGGTTCGGGCTCAACTACCCTGTCCATGTTGCTTAACCAAAAAGTAAACATTACCAGTCCCAGGGTGACCATTACCACCCTAAACCCCCATGCCATTGAAGGGCACAATCTATAATGAAAATGGGGTTATAT
>CAZJGV010000074.1:0-14047 GCA_964545615.1 uncultured Pelotomaculum sp. | reverse complement strand
CAGCGATACCGCGTCCGGGTCAGTGGAAAAAACTAAGTCCCATACCCGGCCGGCCGCCTGATTCGATTAATCCGCCGCAAGGCTGCGCGTTTTGGCCTCGCTGCAGGCAGGCTATGCTGATCTGCCAACAATCGCAACCCCCGGAAACTATCTTGTCTGATTTTCACCAGGCGCGCTGCTGGCTTACCCATCGTCACACTGTTGGCAGTTATTAGCTAATATAAATATACGGCATGCTGCAGAGGGAAAGATATTGAAAAAGCTTGTTCAAATAAAAAACCTCACCAAACATTTCAAAACAGACCGCAGACAGTTTTTAAAAGCTGTTAGTGATGTGTCTCTGGATATTTTTTG
This sequence comes from uncultured Pelotomaculum sp., assembly GCA_964545615.1. Lineage (GTDB taxonomy): Bacteria > Bacillota > Desulfotomaculia > Desulfotomaculales > Pelotomaculaceae > Pelotomaculum_B. The sequence goes on along the minus strand of CAZJGV010000074.1, from coordinate 13,693 downwards.
TGGTGAAACACTGGGGCTGGTGGGAGAAAGCGGTTGTGGTAAAACCACCCTGGGTAAAATAATGGCGCGTTTGCTCAAACCCACCTCAGGGCAGGTAATCTTTGACGGCATAGATGTACATAAAACCGGAAGCCTTGCGGGAAAAAACCTTCATCAACGAATACAAATGATATTTCAGGATCCTTACGCTTCTTTAAATCCGCGTATGACTGCGGGAGAGATCATCGGCGAGGCAATAGATGTACACGGTCGGGTCAGGAAGGAAAGCAGGCGTAAGCGGGTTAACGATCTAATGCAAACAGTCGGCTTAAACCCTAATCTTTCCAGCCGGCTGCCACACGAATTTAGCGGCGGGCAGCGGAAGAGAATAGCAATAGCCCGGGTACTGGCCGTGGAACCTGATTTCGTTGTTTTTGACGAGCCGCTGACAGCGCTTGATGCTTCAATTCAGGCGCAGCTCGTCAACTTACTGGGTGATCTGCAAGAACAAAAAGATTTAACTTACCTTTTTATTTCCCATGACCTGTCCATGGTCAGGTATATATGTAATCGTGTAGCGGTGATGTATCTGGGGCAAGTGGTAGAACTGGCAAGTAGGCATGATCTTTTTGAACACCCACTTCATCCATACACGCAGGCGCTGCTGTCCGCCATTCCGGTACCGGACCCGGATCGGGAGGAAAACCGCAGGCGGATTATTCTGCCTGGCGAAGCGTCCAACACCTTTAAGCTGTCTTCAGGCTGTGCTTTTAGCAGCCGCTGTTCCAAAGCGGAAGCCAGATGCCATCGGACAGCGCCTGTTTTATCAGAAAAAGACGGCGGTCACTGGGCTGCCTGTCACAGGTCTTAGTAAGGACGGAGAAATCATGAAAATTATCATTGATGCCGACGCAACCCCCAAAAACGCGCTAGATATCTGCCGCCGGGCAGCGAAAGAGTTTTCTGTGTCCCTGGTGACTGTGGCCAGCTTTAACCACCGCATCGATTCCGACTGCCACGTGGTGGTGGGAAACGCGCCCCAGGAAGCGGATACTCAGGTCACCAACCTTACCACCAGGGGGGATATCGTTGTGACCCAGGACTGGGGCCTGGCGGCAATGGTGCTGGGCAAGGGCGCCTTTGCCCTGTCACCGGTTGGACGGATTTTCCGTGAGGAAACGATAGGTTTTCTGCTTGAAGAGAGAGAGCTTAAGGCCAGATTCCGGAGAGGCGGGGGCAGAACCAAAGGGCCAAAGAAAAGAACCGCTGAGGACGACGACAACTTTAAAAGAAGCCTGTACAAGCTTCTTGAAAAGAGCAAAACAACCTGAACAATTCTTTATATCTAACGGAAAAGGAGGAGTTTACAACATGTGCAGCCTCATTTTTTAGATATTCATCCAAGTTGACCTTTGATAATTCTTTCAACTTGCGCAAGAACTGCTCCAGCCTTAGAAGGCGTCTTTCTATCGTCTCCCTGTCAACCACCGAACCGGCCCTCCTTTATCCGCCTTAGTAATCCATCATGCATAATCTTTTCCACAGGCTTAAAATCAAATAACGGTCAAAAGTTCGCACCTGAAAGTTTATTCTTCATTTTCTCTCTCTTTTAATAACAAGTTTACCCACTGATCACTTGTAATCACCCTGCTGAATCTCATCGCCTGGGTTACCAAAATAGCTCTCTGAAGTTCTTCCGCGGTAATACTACCGGCCTCGTTCGAGACAGCCAGTGTTCCTGTGGCATCTGACAAAAATTCAACTGAAAACCCTGCGTGAAAAGCCTGCCGTGCTGTGGTGTCACAACACATTTGAGTCATGTAACCGGTGATCACAACTGTATCTATGTCCCTTTCCCGCAGCCATGACTCCAGGCCGTTACCCGTAAAACTGCCGGGCAGATTCTTCTCAACCAGATAGTCATATTTCTGGGCGGCAATTGACGGGTGCAAGTTCCATTCATCAGTTCCCTTCCTGAATGTCTTGGCATCTTTTTGCGGTGACGTGTGTTGAATCACCACCACCGGAATTTTAACCGAACGGGCATATTCTATTGCTTTTAAAATATTGTTTAAACTATCCGGGGGGAAAGTCACCTGCAGTTTGCCCGTAAAATATTCATTCTGTACATCTATTACCAATAACGCTCTTTTCATATTCAACCTTACCCCTTTCTCAGCTAATCTTATCAGCTAAAACACCGGCGCCCAGGTAATCAGGGGCAGTTCCTGGTAGTGGAAATCCCTGTTGTCCGGCCTTACCCGGACAGTATACCCAAAAACGCCCTGGGGCAGGGTCAGGCGCCCGGTATAGCGGTAGATATTTTCAGCAATCTCCCCTTCCAGGGTCATGGGAACAACTGTAATATTCTTCAGCCCGCCTTCTATTGACTCCCCGTACACCATCTCCACAGCGACACTCCTGGTGTAAATCAGGCCCAGGCTGAGAACGGCGCTTAAGTGAAGCGTCTCCCCCGCATTCATCTTCGGCCTGCCGCTGGATTCAACCGAGATAAAGGAGACCTGGTCCCAGTAATCCAGGATCAGCTTTTTAAAGTTGCTGGCGTGGCTGGCCAGATAATTGTTATTGTCCGTAAAGCTCTTTCCTCTCTTGATGGCAGGAATATAAAAGCTCTCGGTATATTCCGCAACCATCCGGCCGGTGTTGAAAACAGGGGTGACTGATTTGATGGTCTCTTTCATCAGGCGCACCCATTCCGGCGAGAATCCTTCCTCTTTGCGGTAGTACATGGGTATAACCTTTTCTTCCAGGAGGCTGTACAGAGAGTAACAGTCGTCCCGGTCCTGGACCTGATCGTCCTGGTAGGCGTTTTCCGTACCGATGGCAAAACCATTCGCTCCGTTATAGGCCTCCGGCCACCACCCATCCAGGGTGCTGACATTGATCAGGCCATTTATGGCGGCCTTGATACCACTGGTACCGCTGGCTTCCATCGGGCGGCGCGGCGTGTTGAGCCAGATATCCGCCCCCTGAACCAGGTGGCGGGCCATATGGATGTCGTAATTCTCCAGGAGCAGCACCTTGCCCCGGAATTCCGGGCGGGTGGAAAACTCGTATATTCTCTTGATCAGATCCTGCCCGGCGCCATCAGCCGGATGCGCCTTGCCGGCAAAAATCAGTCTGACCGGCCGCTCAGAGTTGTTAACCAGCCGCTCCAACCTGGCCGGATTGCTGAAAAGCAGGTTAGCCCTTTTATAGGTGGCAAAGCGCCTGGCGAAACCTATGGTCAGGATATCGGGGTCCAGGTAATCGTCTACCTCAATTATATTCTGCAGCGGTTCCTGGTTGCGCCTGCGCTGCTGTTTTAAACTGGTCCTCGCAAAAGCGATCATCTTTTCCTTTAGCAAGCGGCGCACTCGCCACAATTCTTGATCAGGTATTCCGTCCACACTCTTCCACATTTCCTGCTGGGTAATCTGCTCAAACCATCTTTTCCCCAGATAACGAGAAAAAAGTTCTTTCAATTCGACGGCCAGCCAGGTTTCCACATGAACCCCGTTAGTTACTGAGGTAACTGGGATCTCCTCAGGATGAAGCCTGCTGTAACAGTGTTGAAACATTTCTCTGGCAACCTCACCGTGCAACTGACTTACACCGTTGGCCAGGTAGGAGTGACGCAGAGCCAGCAGGGTCATGTTGAAACTATGCCGTTCTCCATCCCAGGCCAGATCCTTAAGCGCTTTAAAATCTATGCCCATCTCGGCGACCATAGGGGCAAAGAAATTGGCGATAAGCTCTTCGTTGAAAAGGTCGTGGCCCGCTGGAACGGGAGTGTGGGTGGTAAAAACCGTGGACGCCCTCACCACCTCCCTGGCGGTATCAAAGGATACCAGGTAACGCATCAGCTCACGGATGCGCTCGATGATTAAAAAGGCGGCGTGTCCCTCGTTAATATGCCAGGCGCCTGGATTTATGCTCATGGCGCGCAGGGCTCTAACCCCTCCCACGCCCAGCACAATCTCCTGTGACAGCCTGTAGGCCCTGTCTCCGCCATAAAGCTGTCCGGTAAGATTACGATCCGGACCGGAGTTTTTGGGAGTATCCGTATCCAGCAAGTAAACAACAATTCTCCCCACTTTTACTTTCCAGACCTGGATAAACACCGTACGCCCCGGCAGTTCCACGGTAACTTCCATTTGGCTGCCGTCAGGGTTGTTGACCGGTGTAATCGGCAGCTCGTAAAAATTCAGGTGGGGGTATTCCGCCTCCTGCCGGCCCTCACCGTTGATCCTCTGATGAAAATATCCATGTTTGTATAAAAGTCCCACACCTATGAAAGGAAGGCCCAGATCACTGGCTGATTTACAGTGATCCCCCGCCAATAAGCCCAGACCGCCTGAATAAATGGGGTGCGACTCGTGCAGACCAAACTCGGCGGAAAAATAAGCTATAATATCTTTATCATGTTCCGGATATTTGTGCGAAAACCAGGTTTCCTGAGCTATATAGCGGTCATATAAATCAATAACCCGCTTATAAAGGATTAAATAATCCTCATCCTGCGAAGCCATGATCAGATCCTTTTCCTGGACGTGCATTAAGAACTTGACCGGGTTATGCTGGACTTCCCGCCATAGGTCCTGGTTAATTTTTCTGAAGAATTCAATACCGGCCATATTCCAGCTGAACCAGAAGTCATAGGCCAACTCCCTCATTCTGCCGATAACTTCCGGCAGCTTTGGAGTAACGGATACTGTACGCAATGGGAACATAAGCTCCTCCCGCTAGTTTTTGAAAAAACTTCTACCCGTATTAGTATATTCCTTTATAATTATAAGGAAAATCAAAGTAAATAATAGTGTAGATGCAGGAATTTTAATTGGAAATCCGAAGTATATACAGTATACAATATATCCCTTTGGTAAAAAAAGACCGCCTCTGCCGTCAACCTCTCTTTATATACAGTTAGCTGACAGTATACTGCTTAGACAATTTAGCCAGTATTTAACTGGCCGGCGGCTACAGGCAAGTGTAGTAAAAAATGAGTTGGGTGGAAGTTTAGACTATATGGATGCGAGAGGTGAAACTTTTTGGGCGCAACAAGCAGTTTTACCAACCCCGGATCCCTGGCAGTTATCGGTGCTTCCAACACGCCGGGGAAAATAGGCAATGCTCTGGTAAAAAACCTGATCGAAAGTGGTTATAAAGGGAAAATCTACCCGGTTAATTCCAGGGAGAAAGATGTTTTGGGCCTTCCCTGTTTTGCCACCCTGGCTGAAATACCTGAGGACATCGAAACAGCGATTTTCGCCATACCCGCCCGTAAAGCGCTGGATGCAGCCCTGGCCTGCGGCCAAAAAGGAGTTAAAAACCTGGTTGTGATCACAGCCGGTTTCAAGGAGATAGGGCGCGAAGGGGCGGAACTTGAAAAGGAATTTCTGTCGATCTGCAGTCAGTACAACATGCGTATGCTTGGACCCAACTGCGTCGGGTTCATTGACACCCATACCCCGATCAACGCCACTTTCTTAAAAGGCTTTCCGCCCAAAGGAGAGATAGCTTTTATCTCCCAGAGCGGAGCGATCCTGGCTTCTATCCTGGACTGGAGCCAAACAGCCGGGATCGGTTACAGCAGAATATACAGTCTGGGCAACAAGGCTGACCTCAGTGAGGTGGACTTTATCGCTGAAGCGGCGGACGATCCCAATACCAAAGTGATCCTCTGCTATATAGAAGACGTGGCCCACGGACCCGAGTTTTTAAAAATATTGCCGGAGGTTACCCAAAAGAAACCGGTGGTAATTTTAAAGTCCGGGACCAGCCAGTCCGGGGCGCTGGCGGCATCATCCCATACAGGGGCGCTGGCGGGCAGCAACCTGGCTTACGATACAGCTTTCAAAAGGTGCGGTGTGCTGCGGGTGTCGAGTATGGCCGAACTGTTTGACCTGGCTGTAGCTTTTGCCGATCAACCTGTCCCTAAAGGAGACCGGGTAGCGGTAGTGACGAATTCAGGTGGACCCGGCATCATAGCCACAGATAAAGCTGAATTAAACGGCCTGCAAATGGCCCGCTTCGCCAGGGAAACTATCGAAGGATTGCGCTCCTACCTGCCCGCTGAAGCAGGCATCTACAACCCGGTAGACGTGCTGGGAGACGCCAAGGCGGACCGTTTTAGATTTGCTCTGGAAAAAGTTTTCAGAGATGAAAACGTTGACAGCGTAGCGGTATTGTTATGCCCGGTGGCGGTTACCGAACCGGTTGAAACGGCCCAGGCTTTAATCGAATTAAGCCGGAATTATCCGGAGAAAACTGTGATTGCCGCTTATATGGGCGGGCAGACGCTGGCAGAAGGCACAAAACTGCTTACAGACAATGGCATCCCCTGTTTTTCCATGCCTGAGCCGGCTATAACCGCCATTGCCGGCATGACTGCATACAGGAAAATGAAAGAGCGGTCAGCATCCAGGGAAAAGGCGGATGATTTTAAACCCGATCAAAAAACTGTCAAAGCGGTGTTTTATGACGTAAACAGGGACAACCGCCTGGCCCTGCTGGGCAATGAAGCCTCGGAGGTGATCGAGGCGTACGGCGTGGCGGTGGCGCCCACCGCTTTATCGCAGAGCCCTGACGAAGCGGCGGAAATAGCAGAGAGAATAGGCTACCCGGTGGTTCTAAAAATAGCTTCACCAAAAATACTGCACAAAACTGACGTGGGCGGAGTTATAGCAGGACTGCAGACTCCCGAAGAGGTTAAAAACGCCTACGTGAACATCATGGAAACCGTGCACAGGTACCTGCCCAAGGTTGTACCGTACGGAATAGAGATTCAGAAGATGGTGCCTAAAGGAATAGAACTGATCGTGGGCATGACCAGGGATGTCCAGTTCGGCCCTTTGATCGGCTTTGGTCTGGGAGGCATCTTTGTTAACCTGATCAAGGACGTTTCCTTCAGGTTGGCCAATGGCCTGACCAGCGCTGATATTACCGAAATGATCTCAGAAACTAAAGCTTACCTGCTTTTAAAAGGCTACCGCGGCGAAAAACCGGTCGACATAGCCGCCGTCAGCGAAGTTATCCGGCGGGTGGCGATATTGGCCAGGGATTTTCCGGAAATTACCGAGATAGACATTAACCCGGTGTTTGCTTATGAAAAAGGGGTAGCGGCCCTTGATGTTAAAATTACATTATCGTGAGGTGAAAGAATGAAAAATCTTTATATTACGGGTGTGGCCGGGTCCGGCAAAACAGCCATTGCCCTGGGGATCGCCTTAAAACTGAAAAGGGAAGGGATTAACGTCACTTATTTCAAGCCGGTGGGAAGCCGTCCCAGGCAGCAGGGCAATGAAGACAGCGACGCCCTGTTGATGCATGAAATACTTGACATGAAAGCAGATGTAAAAGAGATTGCTCCTTTTACCGCGGGCACCTCCTACCTATCCGGATTGAAAAACCAGGAACTGGCACTGGTTAGTATTAAAGATTCGTACCGGGCAATCTCCGGAGAAGCCGATGTGGTCATAATAGACGGGGCTACTTTCCCTCACGTGGGAGCGGCCTTTAGCCTGGACCTGGCCAACCTGGCGCCTGAGCTGGACGCTCACATACTAAACGTTGTAAAGCTTGAAAACGATTTGAGTGTGGACCAGGCTATCTTTTTCAACAGTAACTGCACAGCCAGAGGTCTTAAGATAATCGGCCACATCTTTAACAATGTGCCTCGACAGCTGCTGGCCAAAACTGAAGGAGTGTTTAAGCCGGTCCTTGAAAAAACAGGCTGCGCAACTCTCGGGATCATCCCGATGCGGCCGGAAATTGCCTCGCCTACAGTTTCCGAATACTACGAGGTGCTGGGAGGCGAACTGCTGGCTGGAGAGGATAAGTTAAGCCGCCTGGTGGAAGAAGTGATTGTTGGCGCTATGACCATGGAAAGCGCTCTAAAATACATGCGCCGTTCAGCCAACAAAGCGGTGATCATGGGCGGCGACAGGGCGGACATGGCCCTGGCCACCCTGGAGACGAGCACTTCAGCCTTAATTTTAACCGGCGGGCTTTACCCGGATGTAAAGGTTATCGCCCGTGCCGCTGAAAAAGGGGTTCCGCTTATTCTGGTGCACTACGACACCTATACTACTATAGAAAAAATCTCAGAGGTATCCAGGCGCATCCGGCCCGGTGACGCTTCAGGGATCAATATAGCGGTGGAAAATATCGAACAACACTGCGACTGGAAATCAATCTTAAAATCCCTTGAAGAATAGTAAGAAGCACTTTACAAGGCCCGCCGTTTTTGACCGGCGGGCCTTAAATTTTTAAAGGTTATGGCATAAAATCAAACTCCTGACAAAGAATATGAATGAAAGGGGTGATACAATTGCAAATGAACATCATGTCTCAACAAAGCCAGTTTCAGCAGCCGCAAATCATGCCGGAACCACCCAGGGTAATATCCACCAAAGATCATCTTTACCTTGAGGATGCGCTGTCCTGGGAGCTTACCTCCATGAAGAAATGTTTCCATTTTGCCCGGGAAGCCACGGACCCGGAAATCCAGATGGCTCTTGACAGGACCGGCCAAATGCACCTGAGCCATTACCTGAGATTGCTCAACCATACCAATCCGGCCAACACGGCCAACAGATGAGAGGTGGAAAAACATGATCCAGCCGGGAAAAATTCAGAATCCCCAATCCGGCCTGATGCAACAGGCAAAAGGACCGCAGTTTAGTGATCGCGATATTGTCAATGACCAGCTGTCCAGCTTAAAACACCTTACAGAAAACTACAATGTTTTTGCCAGGGAAGCCAGTCACCGGACGCTGCACAATGACGTCATGTCAATGCTGGCGGAAACCCACGCCCATACAAGGGATTTGTTCAATATTATGTTCAGGAAAGGCTGGTACCAGCTGGAGCCGGAACAGCCCCAGAAATTACAGCAGACTTACCAGCAATCTGTCAATGATCAGACTCAATTTCCTTACAACCCAGGGGCGATCCAATAGAAAAAGAAAGCAAGGCGCCTGTTTAACGGGCGTCTTTTTTAATTTTGCGGTAATTTTTATTTTTCTGGCAAAACTAAAGCAAAGATCACAACAAAAAGCGGGGAGGCTTTCGAGTGGCCGATCAGGATCCTTCCACAGGTAAAATTGAAAAATATGTCGACTGGTCAAGTTCGATCGGGGTAACTATGCCAGTTTCTGAAGTCGAGATTTACCAGAGAGTTGAGAGAATTGAACCTTCTCTTATGGATAACGGCGAACTGAGGATAGAGGCCTTGCTAAAACTTTTTGCCGTGGTATCGTCAGATTTAGATCAGAAACATATCTTTAAACCAGCTAAACTATTTACCAATGAGGTAGAGCTAACCTCTTTTGTAAGTCTCAGCTCGAAGATCAGCCGGGAAGATATATTATCCATAGACCATCAGGCCGTTGTGAAGAATTATGCCATCAGGCCGGGCCACATAATCATCAGCGGGACTTTGAAATTAAGTGTTAATTATGTTCTTCACCTGGTCCTGGAAGGTATAGTTACTGATTTTGTCAATAACTCTCCCATAAACGGCGCTAATATCAATGTTAAGGACATAGAAAGCAGTGAAATAAAAGCCACAACAAACACCGGCAGCAACGGTAAGTATTTTTTCAACAACTTGTCGCCCGGCATCTACCTGATCGAGGCGAATACCGATTCACACAGGCCCGAGCAAAAAATCAGCGTGATCAAAACAAGGGACACCGTAAATTTCGTGTTGCACCAGTAGTAGAAACAATCCCTTGCAAAAATCTATTATCAATTAATCAAGGTCTGTATTCTGTCCAATTTTATAAGAATATTAACGCTATACCCAGTAATATTATAACGAGCCCCATTTAACCCGGCCTTTAGTATCAGCTGTATTGTTTGGGTCGCGTACATTCAGGAGATTGCATCAGGTAGAGGTCGCCGCTGATGTAATTTTTCTTTTTATACATGGAACCTTCAACATCCAAAAGAATATATTGGAAAAAAAATATATATAGGAGAGTTGAGAATGGCAGAACTATGTCAACCATGTACATGCATCCCACACGAAAACATCTGCTGCTGCCCGCCGGCAAACGGAATCAGTGTCGTGCAGCCGGCCTGTCAGTCGCTGCCCAACGGCAGCGTGGTCATCAATCCATGCTTCGATCCTGATAGTGGAATTTCTACCTGGACCTACAAATTATTTACGGACTGCGCGCAGGGCACCAAAGGAATCAGCGGTATAGCCATACCCATATGTGAAAACATCCAGGCCGGGCATATGGTAGTAGAGGAGCAAATTGACGGCTGCGGCAGCTTCGCTTCTGTTCCCTTTGAACTGAAGAGAACCGATCCGAACTTCGGCGATCCGCCCCAGGGATTTCAATATTTAAAGATTGAAGTCAGCGATAGGTATGACGTGGGGGTCAGTGTCATTTACCGCGTGCGGATTGACGGCAATTTCCCGGAGGCGGCACAGCCAATCAAGGTAAAAGCGGGAACCAGATTATTACTTTTAGCTGCGATTCCGGCAGTTGCTACATTGTGCCGTCATGCCCGCCTTCCGGAAAACTGGTTATTATTAAAAACTGTGAAGAGGTAATCAAGGATAACAAAGTCACACTTAAATACTCGTTTGACATCACCAACCAGGGCAATGCTTCTATTAGTATTGTTCAAGGCACTGAGAGAATAGTTTTTGACGCCAATAGCTTTACTATCGGCACTATCATTGTCACCCCTCCCTCCCTCAATGTTGACACATCCACACCTGGTATCATCGTGGTCACGGGAACCGTGGGGCCGATCCAGCCTGGGGAAGTAATAAAGGTTACTATTGAGGTACCCATTCAATCGATTGCCGCGCCTGGCATATATTTGGTGGATGCCAACACTACTGCCGTCGCCGCAGACACATCGGCCACAGCGTCATGTGTATTGAATATAGACGCGGTGCAACTGCTGGCCGACAAGTGCTGCTCAGTCACCGAAGGGAATAAGGGCGCTTTCAGGATAACTGTTGCAAGCGTCGGAAGTTCACCGCAGACCAGCGTGGGCATAGTTGATCAGCTTGCCATACCCCAGGACGTTATCGTGCAGTTCCAGGATTTTGACGGCTGCGCGGCCACTTTTGGTGACGGTTCACCCGTGCCGCTGAACAGCAACGTTACAAACGCGACAATAAGTGTTAAGTGCTCTCCATTGACAGTGCCCATGGGCGGCAGTGTACAGAAGAATATTAAGTTCACGGTTGTGTCTACAACGTCATTCCAATCACCGTCGGTGATCACCAACACACTGCAGGAAGTCAGCTTCCTTAACGAAGCCACCCAAATTTTCCTTGGAGTTACACCTGTCCCAGTTTCGGCGTCGGTAAACGTATTAGGCACGGTGCTTTGCCAAAAGCCCTGTTCAGTTTAAAAAATCGGAGGGGCAAGTAGGGGGCAAGTAGGGACGGTTCTTGCCTTGCCAAGGGGCAAGGAGGGACGGTTCTTGCCTTGCCAGGTAAAATATGTAAATAGTACCGTGTGCTTAGTGATTAAAGCATTGACGCGTGTAGATACTATATATATTATAATACGGACAAAGCAAAAAGCCGGATTGATACCGGCTTTTTGCTTTGATTGCGGTCGTGCGCTTAAATTTGCTATAATTTTTAGAATATTAATATGAAGATTTCTTGTCTAACATTTTACTCAATAATCTTCCCTACAAATTTTATTTCACTGCCGCAGCTGCCGCAATTCCTGCCGGATAAGCCCACCCCGCGTGCTGAATGGCCAATCCTGCTGATCACCTCATCCCCGCAGTTGGGGCAGTAAGTGTCGCTGGCCCCCCGCAGCTGGGCATTGCCGATATACACGTAAGAAAGTTTCTTTTTGGCTATCTCCCTGGCCTCTATGAGCTTTTCCAGCGGTGTGGCAGGCAAGTCTGTTTTGTAATTGGGGAAGTACCTTGAAAAGTGCAGCGGGATATCCCGGTCCAGTGAAGCGATCCAGTCCGTAAGGCGCTCGACCTCATCCGGCGAGTCGTTCAAACCGGTCACCAGGAGTGTGGTCAGCTCAACATGACAGGCCCGGCATGCTGTTTCAACCGTCCGCAGCACCGGCCCAAGACTTCCTTTGCAGTACTTTCTGTAATAATCTTCTGTGAAACCTTTTACGTCAATATTCATGGCGTCAATAAAAGGCAGGATTTCGCGCAGGGGAGCCTCATTGACAGAGCCGTTGGTGACCATGACATTTTTCATCCCAGCTTCTTTAACCAGGCGGGCAGTATCCAACACAAACTCGTACCACATGAAGGGTTCATTGTAAGTGTAGGCAATCCCTATATTGGGATAACCCATGTCAATATAATCGCGGGCATTCTCTACCAGGCGCTCGGGGGTAACATCAGTTGTAGTGGGATCACCATGGGCGATCTGCCAGTTCTGGCAAAACCCGCACCCCAAATTGCAGCCTACAGTACCTATGGAAAAAATATAAGAACCGGGGTAAAAATGATACAAAGGTTTTTTTTCAATCGGATCCAGGCCGAACGATGATGCCTGTCCATAGTTGGCGGCAAAAAGAGTGCCGCCCCGGTTTTGCCTGAGTCGGCAGATACCCGCTTTTCCCTCCCTTATCTCGCATAAATGCGGGCAAAGGGCGCAGGCAACCGCGTTTTTCTCCTTCTTTTCATAATACAGGGCTTCACGCACAGCAATCCCCCCTTACTTGTATCTCACCACTTCAAACCGCTCCAGCTTTACCGGTTCATGCGGTCTGATCCCGGCTTTCTGACGTGCTATTTCTACCTGTTCCCCCGCCGAATTGATTCCTTCCAGGTTGGGCAGCAGCAGCCCGCTCCTCCTGCCCGAGCGGACGATCACCCCGTATTTTTTCGGATCAAGCTCATCAATACCTTTTATTGGCTCGGCTGGCTTAAGTACATCCACGGAATACTCCAGATCGCATAACTCCGCTGCGTTAACCGGCTGAAAACGCGGATCATGAATACCGGCGCTGATTGCATTGGCTGTCACTTCCTCAACTATACTCGCTTTGGTTGGCTCAATCGTCCCTATGCAGCCACGCAGGCTGCCGTTTTTCTTAATTGATACAAACACACCCGCCTTTTCCCTGAATTCCCCGGGGATATCGGTTACATCCGGCGGTGGTGACCCGCTGACGTAACTTTCCAGGGTGGCGCGGGCAAGTTTAACCAGGTAGCTTTCGCGGGCCTGGCGCTGCGCTGTTTTTTCCCTTTTTTCGGCTTGTAATTTATTTAAGAGAGAGTGTTGCGGGTTTTGCCCAAGCGGCTGAAAAGAAGCCACCAGGTAGCCCACCCCGAAAGGGCCCTCATAGGAAAGCACCTCTGCCTTGACATTAAGGCCATCCAGGGCTCCCAACATCATGATAATCGACCTGTAACCGCACTCGCCGGCCTGCTCGACCAGATCCCGGTCCATCTTAATTAACCCTGCCAAATCGGGAACAGCCAGCAGCCCGGCCAACTTCCCGTCAAATTCCTGGCCTCTGGGCAGGTAACCCCCGGGTGCCCCATGGGTTAACCCGTGGGAGAGGTCAGCGCTGGCCAGAAGAGCAACCTTGCGGCCGAGCGCTTCGGCCGCTTGGCGGACAGCGAGGCCAAACAGATAAAGCTTCTCAGGAGGCGCCACCGTCATTGAAACGTGCACCAAAGGCAGGTCCACCCCGGCCTGGCGCAGGAAGTATAAAGGAACAACCACCCCATGGTCCAGGCG
>CAZJGV010000073.1:0-14091 GCA_964545615.1 uncultured Pelotomaculum sp. | reverse complement strand
CTTATTATCATCCAGTGCGCCAACGGTTATCACCTGGGGGGCAATACCCGGGGAACTGACTGTGCCGGTATCCGGCCCTTCATTACCGGCAGCCACACAAACCACAATCCCGCTTGACCAGGCCGCCCCCACCGCCTGGCAAACCGGGTCGTTGACATAAGATTCTGTGGCGGTGCTGCCCAGTGACATGCTCAGCACCCTGAGGCCCAGGGACTCCTTATTGTCAATACACCACTGTATGCCCTCGATGACCGTCGAAAGACTGCCCGAACCCATCTTATCCAGCACTTTAACTCCCACAAAACCGGCTTCATAGGCGGGACCCCGGTAAAGAAGACCGGATTGACTCCCATTGGCGCCGATGTCCCCCGCGCAGTGGGTGCCGTGCCCGTTATCATCGTATGGTTTTGTTTTCTTTTTGATTAGATCTTTAAATGCCACAATCCGCCCGGACAGATCGGGGTGCTCGTAAATCCCCGTGTCCAGGACCGCCACTACAATCCCCCTGCCTGTCAGGTCACGCTCCCACAAAGTCTGCGACTGAACCACAGGGGCGGCCACGTCAAGCACAGCTTTGACTTCGCGGTCATACCAGATTTTCCTGACGTGACTGTTTTGGGCCAGCGATTCCAGCTGTTTCGCGCTTACTCTGGTGGAAAACGAGTGAATCAACCCGAGTTCCCGCTGCACAGAGCAGCCCACGGAATCCGCGAAATCTTTGACTGAGATTTCTCCTGAACGTGCTTCCTCCATCTGAACGATGACTGGTATTTTTCGCCAGAGCTGCTTTAAATACTTGATAGGTTTTTGCAAAAAACAGGGGATATTCTTTAAGGGACGATACCATTCCAGGGCGGCCTTTTTTACCTGTGGACAAAACTTACCTGTGTTGGAGCGAATCCAACTGACTTCATGGTAGATCATTGCAACTTCCTCCAGTCCGCTTGAACTAAAGCTAATACCATGATATGTTTGCTTTGCCATATGGTTCCATATAGGGACGCCGCAACCTGGTTTGTTATCCCGGCAAAAGTATGCATCCATAAAAATTTTTGGATTTATTAGTTTTACTAATAACATTTATTAGTTTACTAAGAGGAATTAATCAGTTGAATAGTGAAAAGATAACATATTAATGGTGGAATGCATTATTTTAATTTTTAGATTAGGACGTGAGGATTGTGATGATTACCAGGAACAACAAACAGCATCATTTCACACCCGGCGAAGAGTTGTACAGAAGGATCGGGAGATTCCAGGAACGCCTCTGCGAGGCAGGTGTTGAAGGCGCTCTGATCATTCAAAATGCAGACTTGTTTTATTTCAGCGGCACCTGTCAGGACGCTCACCTGCTGATCCCGGCCCGGGGCGAACCGCTTTTAATGGTAAGAAAAAGCTATGAAAGAGCTCTTGAGGAGAGCGCCCTGGACAGGGTGGTTGCGGTAAACAATCTGGTGGATGTGCGAAACGGGATCGCCGAATTCTTAAACAGCAGGGGCAAGATTGGGCTGGAGATGGACGTATTGCCGGCCAACCTGTTCTTCAGATATAAGGAATTACTCGGACCTCTGGAAGTTGTGGATGTGTCGCTGGCCATCCGGAAGACCAGGATGCTCAAGACACAGTATGAAATTGAACGGCTAAAAGACTCGGCCAATCTGAGCTCAGAGATGTTTCGCCAGGTCCCATCTTTTTTGAAAGAGGGGATGTCTGAAATTGAGCTGGCTGGAAGAATAGAAATGTTTATGAGGCATAAGGGTCACCAGGGCGCCCTTCGCGTAAGGGCGTTCAACCAGGAGGCGCACATGGGCCACCTGATGTCGGGATGGAGTTCCGCCTGCCCCAGTTTTTTCAACGGGCCTACCGGCGGCACCGGCCTCAACCCGTCTTTCCCGCAGAGCGCCGGTTATAAGCAAATAGGCCGGCACGAGCCTATCGTGGTTGACTATGCCACCGTCGTCAACGGCTATATCGTTGATCACACCAGGATCTTTTCCTTCGGCCCGCTTTCCGACAAGCTGGCCGGGGCGCACAATACTTCCCTGGCAATCAAGCGCATGTTTGTCAGGGAAGCTAAACCCGGCATTGACGGAAAGAACCTCTATGACCAGGCGAACAAAATAGCGGCAGACGCTGGTTTGGCCGAACAGTTTATGGGCTACGGGAGCGGCGTCAACTTCATCGGGCACGGGATCGGGCTGGAGCTTGACGAACTGCCGGTTATCGCCAAAAATTTTCAGATCATTCTGCAGCCCGGCATGGTTTTTGCCCTGGAGCCGAAGTTTGTCTTTCCGGGCGAGGGCGCGGTCGGCATTGAAGACACCTTCGTTGTGACTGAAAGCGGCCTGGAGCAGCTCACCGGCCACGACGACTCCATCCAAATCCTATAAAGGCAAGCGGGGACGGTTCTTGCCTTGCCATAAAGGCAAGCGGGGACAGGCAAGCGGGGACAGGCAAGCGGGGACGGTTCTTGCCTTGCCAGGTAAATAATTCCAAAAGGAGTCTTATCAAGTATTATTATGTAAAATATGTGTTGGGACATACTGGCAAAAAATGATTATTTCATTTATAATGGGGTGAGTGCATACCGTAAGGCATAAGAGGCAAGTGGGGACGGTTCTAAACTTGCCTGGTAATACATGTAAAATGGTTATTGGGGGATATAGGCAAAAAGTAATATTTAATTTATTTTATTGATAAGACCCCCAAATAGTGTGCAAAAAATTCGTATTAACTTATTGAAGCACTTTTCCGCAGACAGGAGAACCTTTAATGCGAAGAATTACTTTATTCGCCCTGTCAATAGCACTGACATTTTACATGTTTAGTACTGCCGACGCAGCGCCCAGGGTCTTACTTGACGGTCGGGACCTGACCTCCGGCAGCCAGGAACTGATCTTTGACGTCCCGCCGGTTATTCAAAAAAGTCAGGTCCTGGTACCGCTTCGGGTGATTTTCGAAGCCCTGGGAGCCAGCGTACAATGGGACGAGACAAATCAAACCGTTACTGCTGTAAAAGATGACACGGAAATTCAATTGGTGATGGACGGCCAGGCGTACATAAACGGTGAGCCTGTTACCCTGACCGCACCGGCAAGGATTATTGACGGCCGGACGATGGTCCCTCTGCGCTTCATTTCAGAAGCATACGACTGCCAGGTAAACTGGGATGGCGCCAGCCAGACGATCACCATTGTAAGAGTGCCCGAAACAGGAACATTTAAGGCCAACATGTTTTACTCAGAAAACCTCTATGACGCCTCTCAAATCAATGAATACCAGATCAATTCATCATACCAGAACGCCTACATTAAACTGGCTGATAAGAGGCAGAAATACCAAACATGGACAATTCCGTCCCAGCCGGAACTTCTTCAAAACGCCGTTAATGCGTTGTCTTCAGGCGTTTTAGGAGATGGAGCAACTGATGACACGTCAGGGATACAGGCGCTTCTAAATTCTGTCCCGCAAGGCAGCACTGTATTTTTTCCGGCTGGCAGGTACAAAATAAGCGGACCGGTAACCTTTGCTAAAGAACTGACTCTAATCGGTGAGGCAAACACGGTATTTGACTGCTCCACAGCCAAACGCAATGTATTCCAAATCAACCCGGAGTGGTCCCCTGGCTCTTATATCAATAATGTAAACATAACAAGCATTGAATTTATTGGGCCGGGCCTGGAATCCGAACCTTTTATTATCTACGCCAACGGTATAAAAAACTCTAAGATTAGCAATCTAAAAATACGTGATTGCGGATACGCGGGAGTTGCAATTGCAAACAGTGTGGACTGTGTAATTGAAAAATGCATATTTGAAAATATTAATAAGACTGAACTGGGGTACAGTATTGGGGTACTTAATAAATGTGATAATATATACATACGTGACAACTTCTTTGCCACCCATGGCAGACATGGAATAGCCACCGGTTGTCAAGAACCCGACCCGACACCTGACCAATTCCCCAGGAGTATTTTTGTAATCAATAACTATTTTGAAAATACGACTCTGGAGGCGATCAATGCTCACGCGCCTACCACCGGGCCAATAACTATTAAAGACAATGTCTTTTATAATTGCAAGAAAGGGATTCAATTGTTAAATGGCATAACAGAGATTGATGACAATGTGTTTATAGACTGTCCCACAGGAATCCGGCTGTTTGGCGATAACGTACCGCATTATATCAGAAACAACACGTTTATCAATAATTACTGGGAAGCCATATATGTTAACGCTCCCAATATCATCATCGAAGATAACATCTCAAAAGGCGGCATGATCGCCTGTCTTTCACCGAGTGATTGTTTAATCCAGAGGAACTTTGTTGAAGAGGTATATGAACCGTATTTTATCTACCCCGGTAGCCCGTCTATAATAACCAGGGATAATTTCGCTAAAAAGCTCAGCAAAAGATTATAGTCCCAATAAGTGTGTGCCCGGGAGGCTTTTAAGTAATGAGCCCAGTTAGAAAAAAGAGCTTTTACAGGAGATTAAAAAGGGCTTTTCTGGATTCTAAGTTTCTTAAAAAAGAAAGCCCGGTGATAATTTTGTTTTGTATTTCGGTCATATTATTGATATACCTGGTTATTAAATCCATCTAGCAAGCATCCCCACCTCTGCCGCCGCCATTACTTCCTCCAATCATGAGCAGATGAGAAAAGATGCATAAAAAAGCTATCAAATGCCACACTAAGCTAAAAGGGGTGGCGTAAAGTGCATGGTGAAAAAACAATCGTAGCTTATTTTTCTGACAGCGATACAGTCTATAAGGCCGCCAGAACGCTGCAGCATGAAGGTCTGGGCACATCCAGTGTCCAACAGATTTTTGACAACAACACCAAACAGGACCCCAGTTATGAAAATCCATTTGTCCGTTATGGAGCTGTCAGTGATTTAAACAGTGCTGTCCTGGAGGAAGCTGACACAGATTCCGGCAATCAGAGCAACTCCGCCAGCAAGTTCTTGTTGACACTCTCCACCGCCAATGACAAGGCTGACCATGCGGTCAATATTATCAGTAATTACGGGGGCACGTTCTAAGGCAAACAGGGAATTGTCCCCGTTTTTCTTTAATTAAAAATTTGAATATTTGATGTTTTCCCGGATTTTTTCCCTGATATCCTGCTGCTTAAAATAGTCTAAAACCAGTTGGTCGACAGCTTTTTCTTCTTCAGCATTAATAATTCCACATTGTTTCACGCCACATTCATTTTTACCAGGACATTCACTGAGCCTTACGATATCATAACCACACCATCTTTCGGCCAGGTGGACTCTGATGATTAGATCAAATTCCCTGTTTATCATCTCACAAACCCTCGTCAACCTATGTTCCTTTTTCATTTTCACTCCTCCTTGCCATGCCATTATTCGGCCCAAGAGAAATATTTCCTTTTAATTTAATTGGCATCTTCCAAATAAAAAAGCCCCTAAAAAGGGCTTATGTTTACTGGTGGGCGGGATTGGTATCGAACCAACGACCTTCTGCGTGTCAAGCAGACGTTCTCCCACTGAACTACCCGCCCAGTAATATATATTATCGTCTATGGCCAGGCAAAAGTCAAGTATATCCGCCGAACCTATCCCATAGTCGCATAGGCCATCCACGCCTGGGCACGCCTGCTTCAGTTACCAGGCTGACCCGGCCCAGTTCCTGCCCTCGCAGGAGGCAGACGCACTCGCCTGATTCCTGTCCTTGCCGCACCGGCGCTGCCAGCATATCCTGAAACACAATTTTCTTTTCCAGCCTGGGCAGGTCAGCGGGGTCAAGCCTGATTTCCAGGCTTTTTGCCGCACAAAGATTCACAGCCGGGCGCTTCCCCCCTGTCACCTCCGCACCGGCTAACACCTCACCCTGATTAAAAACCGTAACCGGCTGGACCACCTTGAATCCATAGTCGAACATATTGATGCAGTCCCGGTAACGATCATCACTGTGCAGCGCCACGGCGAGCAGGCGGCGCCCCTCCCTGCTGGCAGATGCAATGAGACAGTTGCCGGCTGTGGGAGTGGTGCCGGTTTTTACCCCGTCGGCTCCTTCGTAAATATCGAAAAGCAGGCGGTTGCTGTTGCGCAGCTTTTCCTTCCTTAGAGGCGGTTCCACCCATTGCACCGTTGTTTCCCTGGTCTGAACCAGTTCGTTAAACCTGGGGTTGCCGAGGGCGTACCTGGCCAGCACAGCCAGATCATAGGCCGTGGTATAGTGGTTCGGGTCATGATAGCCATTGGTGTTGACAAACCTGGTGCCAAACAGCCCTAAAGCGCCTGCCTTGTAATTCATCATTGTTATAAAGCGGTCATGATTCCCTCCCACATGCTGGGCTATGGCCACGGTGGAATCATTGGCCGAAGTAACCAGCGCCGCTTTAATCAATTCGCCCAGGGTGATTTTCTCACCCTTTCGCAAATCAATGATCGAGCCCATGGATACAGAGGCTGCCCCACTTCCAACCGTTACTATGTCATCAGGGTTCCCGTTTTCCAGGGCTACGACAGCTGTCATAATCTTGGTCAGGCTGGCCGGGTCAGATTTCCTGGTGTGATTCCTGGTAAAATACACCTGCCCCGTCTCAACATCAACCAGCACAGCTGAATCCGCGGTCACCCTGGGAGGCGCCCCCGCAGCAGCGCCCGGCCAGGCCAGGACAAAAAGCAGTGTTGCCATTAGGATAACTTTTGTTTTTATGAGACCAGACATCTTTACCTCCAAAAAATTTCAGCACGGCATGTTTATGAAAAAAAACCGCATTAACAAAATGCGGTTTCACATTGGCGTTGGAGACAAGCGCCTGGCAATCTCGTTGAGTTCATCGGCAAAGGATGAAACTGGCTGCCCGGCGGCAACACCGTCGGCAACACGCCGCAAACGGGTAACAATGTCCGGGTCGCTGCTGACAAACACCATTGTCAGGCGTGGCTCCGCCTTTTTCACCTCATCAGTGGTATCCTGCTTGATTCTATCAGTTTCGCTTTGCTCCAGGCCCGCCTTCTGGTCAACACCCACATAGGCGGTCGTGCCGGTTATCACAACCGTTGCACTGTTAACGCCGGGTACTCTTGCCGCCACACCGGATAAATCCTCAGCGATTTTGTTGACCTGATCAGGGCTGGTCGGCATAGGCGACTGGGAAACACCGTTTGGCGCATTCTGCGGTACCGGCTTTCTTGCCGCTCCGCAGCCGGCCGTCAGCAGCATCCCCATAATCAACACAGATACCAGAACAGGAAGCATCTTTATCCTCTTCATGTTAAAACCTCCTCGCTAAAAGCTATTATTTCAAATGCCGCACAATTTATTCCCGCCGGCAAATTAAAAACCCGCCTTTCGGCGGGCCTCTGCATTTAATTCCGCGCATACATTTTCAGGATAACAATGGGGGTTTGCTGGTCATTATTGTAACTATAACCGCTTCTGCCGGGCACGCCAAAAATATATAACCAGCGCTACGATGCCTACGGCAATCACCACGTCCAGCCTGTGGAACCAGGGTGAGATGGCATGCCAGTTCTGGCCCAGCTTGAGCCCGATGTAAACCAGAAGGAGGCTCCAGGGCAGTGAGCCTAAAAATGTGTACACTACAAACCTTTTAAAATTCATGCCGGAAATGCCTGCCGGCAGCGAGATAAAGGTCCTGATTATTGGCATTAAGCGGGTAAAAAATACTGTGGCCTCTCCATAGCGTGCAAAGTAGTGGTCGGCCAGCTCAAGGTGTTTAACGGAAAATCCGAAGCAGCGCCCGTATTTGATCAGAAAGGGGCGGCCTCCCTTCAACCCGAGGTAATAGGAAAGCACTGACCCCACCGTGCCCCCGACTGTCCCGGCCAGGACAACCCTGTAAAATTCCAGCCTGCCGGTGTAGACCAGGTAGCCCCCGAAAGGCAGAATAACTTCACTGGGCAGCGGTATGTTGGCGCTTTCGATAGCCATGCCTATACCTACCCCCCAGTATCCCAGGGCCGCTATATAATTAGTTATGATTATAATAACCTTTTCTATTATTTCGGTCAGAGCCAGTCCTCCTAACCCAAAAAACTCTTCATAGGCGCCGTTCTCATTGCCTGGAAGCTATTTAGGGGGCTTTTGGGTTGAATAACGCCTGTCGTAAGCCACCAGCTTCAGGGATTTGCGCAGCAGCCCAAACCTGTAAGACACAGTTGACGGCGGCAGGCCATACCGGCCGGCCAGATCCCGCTGCCTCACGCCACTTTCTGACTCTACCCAGGCCAAAGCGTAAATCACGCTGGCCGCCCATACCGAAGATTTGCGAATGGACGGTCTCTCGGCTGAACAGTAATCAAACCAGAGTTTTACAGCGTGTTCCTGTTGTTTAAGGCTGTACCCCAGCGACAGCATGCCTTCCCGGACAGCGGCGGCTACAGCGGCGTGCCTGGGGTCAGTCCAGGAGTAGTTGGAATATTCCCTGCGGGAATCATATGGTTTATGATTATTTGTCTCCCCGACAATTAATTCCTGAAAAAGATTGTTCAAAACGCTCTTGCATTCAGAAAGCAAATCTGTGGAACCGGCATTTAAAATCATAAATCGCGGCGTCAGAATCAGGTTGCCGATCACTGGGCGGAGAACAGCTTTACCACTGCCCGCAGGATCGCTTTTTGTACCGTCCGGCCTTGCTCCGGCCTCGCCCCGCTCTTTGGAGTGGTGGTTTTTACCCAGTATGGCTGCTGTCGCCTGCCGGAAAATCCCATCCGCGTCTTTAAGCTCCCCGATCAGGCTGAAGCAGCCCTCTTTGGTAATGACATCAAGCACTTCCCGCCAGCTTGTGATGGGCAGGACAGTCTTGCGCTCCGTTCCCTTTTTTAGCGGTGAAGCCCTCCTGGAGCCCGACTCAGGCCCGCCGAGAGCCATAACCCAGCCGTTGATCACATGGGACCTTTCTTTAAGGTAGGTCCCCCAGCCCCGCACATTAATTTTCCCATCTTTAAAATATTGCTCCCGGTCCTGCAGCAGCTTTTTCAGCAAAGGGTCCTTAAACCTGGCCGGCAGCGCCAGGCCGCTGGTTGAAAACTCGTATTCATTACCCACTTTAAGGATTCGTATCAATAGGATGTTGCCTGCCTCAATCTCACCCGCGGTGTTGACATCGCCGATTTTGGCTTCCCCCGGGTCCAGCATGTTTTTTATGGCGATTCCTTCATCCGGCAGCACAGCTGTTACTTCATAAAGGGAAATACGGGAACGCGCCCATTCTCTAAGCAGCAGCGCCTGGTGTTCATCTGTGGAAGTGGACTGCTCTTTCCGGAAGGTCTCTATAAC
This sequence comes from uncultured Pelotomaculum sp., assembly GCA_964545615.1. Lineage (GTDB taxonomy): Bacteria > Bacillota > Desulfotomaculia > Desulfotomaculales > Pelotomaculaceae > Pelotomaculum_B. Next base: position 4,811 of record CAZJGV010000073.1, on the reverse strand, counting down.
AGTCCGGCCGCTGGTCAGTTTATAATCAAAAATGAACCACTCGAAACACCGCTCCATGATAAAATCATCTTCACGGTTCGTCAGCGATTGGTCCAGGCAGCCCAGGTAAAGGTCCTGGGCTCGCGCGGCGTCCCAGGCCAAAGCAGGCTGGTCGGCAAACTGGCCGAGACTGCGCCGCAAATCCTGTCCCGCGCGCCGCCACCTGGCCTGGTCCAGTGAATAAAAAACTTTTCCCCGGCCACAGCATCTTTCGTATGGTTTTCCGCTGCCGCAGGGACATGACTTTTCGGTTCCGGGCATTTATTATACACCTCTCCAATAAGTTATGCCTCTGTGGCAATTATTCTAAACTGAACAAGCTTATTTATATCACAGTATGGCTATTTCTCAAAGGTAATTTTGCTGCCTTCTTGTTTTTCGCTAATGCCAAATAAGTTAAGAATTGTATCCTGAAAGTAAGTTTCTCCATCTACAGTCAAAAGTGGCGCCGCCTGTGGATAGTCCTGCCCATTCATGGTAAAACGCCCGTCACCAGGGTAGAAAAGAGCTTCTCTCTGAAAACCTGTGACTTTGATGGACTCATCGGCCTGCTGCCAGTCTACGCGGTAGCCAAGCGCTTCAAACATAAGCCTCAAGGGCAAGTAAGACGCGCCCTGCCGCTGGATTACCCGGCCGCTCTTAACTTCTATGCCGTTAACGGTTGACCCTGTTTTATCCGTTTCCAGAGTAATTATATTTACTGCGGCGTTTTTGAGATAACGCTGTGCCACCGCCTGTGGCAGGTAAGGTGTCAGGATCTGGATGTCCGGGGTGAGCCCCGTGCCGTCAATAACCCGGTCCTTGGGGGTGTGATATCTGGCGGTGGTGATCTTTAAGGCGCCCCCACCGTCCAGCGGTATAATCACCTGGACAGTGCCCTTGCCATACGTTTTGCCGCCGATCAAGGTGGCCAACCCGTAATCCTGCAGCGCACCCGCCAGGGCTTCGGAGGCGCTGGCGCTGTTTTCATCAACCAGTACCACGACAGGCATGCCTTTGCCGGCAGGCTCACCACTGGTGAGGTATTCATCGCGCTCGCCGCTGCGGTCGACTGTACTGACCGCGACCTGGCCGGGTTCGACAAAAATACTTGTGATGCCAACGGCTGACTGGAGCATACCGCCCGGATTGTCCCTCAAATCCAGGATCAGCTTCCTGGCGCCCTGGCTGATTAAACCGACCAGCGCCTTTTCAAACTCATCTTTAGTGGAATCGCCAAAAACATAGATGCGGATCAGGCCGATGTCGCCTTCAACAATCCGGCTTGTTATTGTAGGTGTATAGATACTTGACCTTACCATTTCCAGGTCAATATCCTTCTGCCCCTCTCTGCGGATGGTCAAGCGGACCTTTGTTCCCGCCTGACCGGTTATTTGTTCCACTACCTTCCCCAGCGGCTCACCTAATATGTCTTTGCCATTCACCTTGATCACCAGATCGCCCGCTTTAATGCCGGCGGCACTGGCTGGAGTGCCTTCAAAAGTATTAATTACCCTTGGATAATCTATGCCCGGCTGAATTTGAACACCTATCCCTACGTAGTCACCTTCAACAAAACTACTAAAATACTTAAAATCTTCTGGAGAAAGATATTCGGTATAAGGATCTTTTAAGCTTTCTAAAAGCCCTTTAATAGCTCCCTGGACCAAGGCGTCCTGATCCGGTTCCTTGATGTAAAAAAAGTTAACATCATCAATGACTTCTTCCAGAATTCCAATATCCAATGGTTGATATGCTGATGCGCAGCCTGGCGGTACAATGCTGACAGAAAAAAAGAGGATAAGGCCCAGGGCTAATGACAAGAGGGCTCTCTTTAACAAGCTTAACCACCTCAGTTTAGTAAATTATTTCTAGTAATTGTTTATTCGCCCTTACCTGGTAAAGTCCTTCATGATTTCCCGGCGCGGCGTTTATCGTCCTTTTACGGCAGGTATTTTAACCCTGCCCGGTGAAATAATAGAAAGATTACTAAATAAGTTGCCGGCAGGCACTACAAGGCAGGTGTAAACATGTCCTCTGATCTGATGATAGTCATAGACGGCAACAGCCTGGCCCACCGGGCTTTTCACGCTATCCCCCCCCTCTCTACCAGCCAGGGACTGGTGACCAACGCGGTGTATGGTTTTACCAATATGCTGATGAAAATCATCGCTGAAGAATCTCCCGCCTGGATTGTGGTGGCTTTTGACAAAGGCAGGGTGACTTTTCGCCACGCTGACTATGAGAGTTACAAGGCTAACCGCAGCGCCACACCGGAAGATCTACGGCCTCAGTTTCCGGTGTTGAAAGATGTGTTAAAGGCCATGCGCATAAAAATTTTCGAAATCGAGGGTTTTGAGGCGGATGACCTGATCGGCACTATTACAGCCAAAGCGGAGCGGGAAGGGCTGAAAAGCGTTATTGTGACAGGTGACCGGGACGCCCTGCAGCTTGTTTCTCCCCTGACCAGGGTCAAGCTCACTAAAAAAGGTATCAGCGAACTGGATGAATATGATGAAGGCAAGGTCTGGGACAGATACGGCATAACCCCGCTGCAGTACATTGATTTTAAAGGACTCACCGGCGACCCCTCGGACAACATCCCGGGCATTCCGGGGATAGGTGAAAAAACAGCCTCCCGACTGCTAAAGGAGTACGGCTCAATGGAAGAAATCCTGGCTCACGCCAGTGAACTCGGCGGTCGTACTGCGGTGCTGGTAAGTTCCGCCAGAGAACAGGGCGAGATGTCCAAAAGGCTGGTAACCATACACCGGGAGGTCCCGGTGGAAATAGATTTTGAGCAGTGCCGCTGGCTCGGCCCTGATTATAAAGAGCTCCTTGAAATCTTTAAAAAGCTGGAATTCAAGACACTGATCAAATCGATCTATCAGGATGCCAGGGCTGGGACGGGAGATAAACAAAAGGGTAAAAAGCAGGGCTCCAAGACCGTCAAACAAGCCCTGGCCGAGTCAGACCTGGAAACCTACCCGGTGATCTACCAGCGGCTTGACACCACCAACCGCCTGGCCGGTTTGCTCAAAGCCGCCCGAAAATCCGGCCGTTTGGCCCTGTCCTGCTTCTGTGACGCCGGCGGCGCTCTTGCCGGGGCGGGTTTTGTATTAAATGAAGAAAAGGCCTATCTTCTCAGTCTGCAGCCGCCGGACACCTGGCGCCGGCAGGATGAACCGGACGATGGCGGCAGCTTATTTGCAAGTCTGGAGACTGATCCCAACGCCGGCGGGTACTTCCGGGAACAGGCGCTGACAGCTATAAAAACCCTGTGTGAAGACCCCACTATCAAAAAATACTGCCATGACGGGAAGAAACTGATCTGGCTGCTGTATAAAAACGGCATTAAGCTCGCCGGCCTGGCCTTTGACACCATGATCGCCTCCTACCTGCTCAACCCGGCCTCCCCCAACCGGGAGCTTGAAGATGTTTCACTGGAGCATTTAAACGCGGTGCTGCCCAGCGGTGAGGACGAACTGCCGGCCAGAGCGCTCTGCGTCCTGCAGTTGGCGCACCTGCTGGAAGAAAAGCTGAAGCTTCTGGAACAGGACCGGCTTTTTTATGATGTGGAACTGCCGCTGGTTGAGGTTTTGGCAGCCATGGAAATTCAGGGCGTGGCCGTAGACAAAAAACAGCTGGAGGATATGTCCAGAGAACTTGCCCTGCTGATCAAAGAGCTGGAAAGAGAAATATACCGGCTGGGCGGCCAGATCTTTAACATTAACTCCACCAAACAGCTGGGTAAAATATTATTTGAGGAATTAAAGCTGCCGGTCGTGAAAAAGACTAAGACCGGCTTCTCCACCGACGCTGAAGTGCTGGAAGAACTGGCCATGTCACATGAAATTGTGGCCAAAGTGTTGGAATACCGCCAGTTGATGAAGCTGAAGTCTACCTACACAGACGGCCTGGCCGCTTTAATCAACCCTGATACCAGGCGCCTGCACACAACTTTTCACCAAACGGTAACCGCCACCGGGAGGCTTTCCAGTTCGGAACCCAATCTGCAGAACATACCCATCCGGCTGGAGGCCGGGCGTTTAATCAGAAAGGTTTTCATTCCCTACGGCGCCGGCAACCTGCTCTTAACCGCAGACTACTCTCAGATCGAGCTGCGCGTTCTGGCCCATATCAGCGGCGATCCGGTGCTGATAGAATCTTTTAAAAAAGGGGAAGATATTCACACCAGAACAGCCGCTGAAGTTTTTGGAGTGGCGCCGGAAGAGGTGACCGGAGAGATGCGCAGCCGGGCCAAAGCGGTAAACTTCGGGATCATTTATGGCCTCAGCGATTTCGGCCTGGACAGGAGCATCAAGGTAGGGCGGCAGGAAGCAAGGCGCTATATCGAAAACTATTTCGCACGCTACGCCGGCGTGAAAGCATATATTGACAGGGCCGTGCGGGAAGCCAGGGAGAAGGGTTATGTTACCACTCTTTTAAACAGGCGGCGCTATCTGCCGGACCTGTTCAGCCCGAACCGCACCCTGCGCAACTTTGGCGAGCGCACCGCCATGAACACACCGATTCAGGGCAGTGCCGCCGATATCATCAAGCTGGCCATGGTCAACATCCACCGCGAGCTGGCTGAGCACGGCCACAAGGCGAAAATGATCCTGCAGGTTCATGACGAATTGATCTTTGACACTCCCGCCAATGAACTTGACCGCCTAATTGAACTGGTGAAGCGATGCATGGAAAATGCCCTGGTCATGAGTGTTCCACTGGTGGTCATTCCTATACCAACGATCAGGTGGTCATCGATGAGCCGCACAAAGACCTGCGGC
>CAZJGV010000072.1:0-14146 GCA_964545615.1 uncultured Pelotomaculum sp. | reverse complement strand
GCCCCGGGATCGGAAACGACCGGAAACGGCTTTAAAGGGAAACCGCCGGTTTGGTGACAGCCGGCAGCTGTTTGGGAAAATCCTGCTAGACCTAAGCCACAATATTTACCCGGTCTGCCGTCATTTATCTTACATAAAACGCTTGTCTCAGATTGCTATCAGGCGAGCTTTAGTCCAGTATGAGGTGAATTATTTGGGCAATAATAAATCTACCGTTTCTGGTAGATATATCGTTTTGGTAGGCATCGGCTCATTTATTTTAGCAATTGTCTTTACCTTTTTTTCTGAGTATTTTACCTCCAGATTAAACAGTATTATCTTATCTCTGGTTTTTTTAGTTTTTATTGTTCTGATAAATTTAGCGGCGGATGTTGTAGGCACTGCAGTTACGGCCGCATCTCATATTCCTTTTAACGCCAAAGCGTCCAAGCGGATAAGAGGAGCGCCGCAAGGTCTTCAGTTAATCAGGAATGCTGATAAAGTTGCTAACTTGACTAACGACATGATGAGTGATATCACCACGACAGTCGGAGGCGCACTGGGGATATCTATCGTGGTGCAAATAATGAAGTTAGACCCTGCTTTAAGCCAGTTCTGGCTTAATATCCTGATCACCGCTCTAATTGCTGCGGTTATCGTTTCTGGTAAAGCATTTTCAAAAAAGATTGCGCTGAGCCACCCTGACGATGTGATTTTTTTTGTTGGCAGGGTACTGGCCAGGGTGGAAGAAGCAACTGGTTACAGCCCTTTTGGAAAAACGCGCAGCCCTAGGAACAAGAAGGGTGAGTAAACGATGAGCAGACTTTTAAAACAGGTTAACTCGCCACGGGATATCCGTTTGTTGACATACCAGCAACTGCAGGAACTGGCCAAAGAAATAAGGCAGCAGCTCATTGAAACAGTTGCGATAACTGGCGGCCACCTGGCGCCCAGTTTGGGTATTGTGGAGCTTACCCTTGGTTTGCACAGAGTTTTCGAATCGCCTGTCGACAAGATTATCTGGGACGTGGGACATCAGAGCTATAGCCACAAAATAATCACCGGACGCAGGGAAGATTTTGGCACCCTGCGCCAGTTCGGTGGGATCAGTGGCTTTCCCCGCCCCTCGGAAAGCGTGCACGATGCATTTGGCACCGGTCACAGCAGTACCTCAATTTCGGCTGCCCTGGGTCTCGCCGTAGCCCGTGATTTGAAAGGTGAGAGCCATTCGGTAGTGGCTGTGATAGGCGACGGCGCCATGACCGGCGGTATGGCTTTCGAAGCGCTCAACCACGCTGGTCACCTGAAAAAAGACCTGATCGTAATTTTAAATGACAATGAGATGTCTATCGCTCAAAACGTGGGGGCGATGTCCGGGTATTTAACCCGGATGAGGACAGATCCGATGTATTCCAGGGGCAAAGAAGAACTGGAACAGCTTATGCGGAAAATTCCCATCGGGTCGGCCCTGCTGCGTCTGGGTGAGAGATTCAAGGACAGTTTGAAATACCTGGTGGTCCCCGGCATGCTTTTTGAAGAAATGGGTTTTAAATACCTTGGCCCGATCGATGGTCACGACCTTAAGGCGGTTGTGAGTGTCCTGCAGCGTGCGAGAGCTACTAAAGGGCCGGTGTTGATACATGTTTTAACAAAAAAGGGGAAGGGATACCGTCCGGCTGAAAGCAATCCGGACCGCTTTCACGGTGTGGGACCGTTTGACCCGGCCAGCGGAGAAATCATAAAAAGCGGTAAAGTGCCTTCGTATACAGATATATTTGGCCGTACCATGATCAAACTGGCACGCGACAATGACAGCATAGTCGCGGTTACCGCGGCTATGACCAGTGGTACCGGACTGACCAACTTCGCTAAGCTTTACCCCAAACGTTTTTTTGATGTTGGTATTGCTGAGCAGCACGCTGTGACCATGGCTGCCGCTATAGCCGCCGGTGGTTACCACCCTGTGGTGGCTATTTATTCGACATTTCTGCAGCGCGCTTTTGACCAGGTCCTACATGATGTATGCCTGCAGAAAAAGCCTGTGACTTTTGCTATAGACCGTTCTGGTGTGGTAGGGGAAGACGGAGCTACTCACCACGGTCTGTTTGATTTTGCGTATCTGAGGCCTATCCCGAATATGGTAATTATGGCGCCTAAAGATGAAAACGAGCTGCAGCACATGCTCGCCACTGCAGTCAGTCATCCTGCGCCGGCGGCTGTCCGTTACCCGCGGGGAGCCGGTTGCGGCTGTAAATTAGATGGGGATTTCAAAGTTCTGCCGCTGGGGCGGGCTGAGGTTCTGCGCAAAGGCTCGGACGTTACCCTGCTTGCCATAGGCAGCATGGTCAGCCTGGCCGCTGAAGCGGCCGTGGCTCTGGCAGGCCGGGGGATTGAGGCGACGGTAATTAACGCCAGGTTCGTCAAGCCGTTAGACGAGGAATGCATTATCCATTATGCCAGGAGAACAGGAAGACTGTATACCATTGAAGAGCACGTCCTGAGCTGCGGGTTTGGCAGCGCCGTGCTCGAACTTTTATCAGCCAGGGGGATCAGGGATGTCAGGGTCCAGTGCCTTGGCATACCGGACGCGTTTGTAGAACACGGCAACCCGGCTTTGTTAAAGGCCAGGTACGGGCTGTCAGTAGAACAGATAGTTCGGGCGGTAGTGGAAAAAACAGCCGACAGGAGCAGGCCCAGAAGGCTGGCAGTGGTCTCAGACAAAATCTATATTGACAGGGTTTAAGGAGTAAGCGGAGCAACAGGATAACTATTATGGGGGTAGTTGACTTTGTCTCAGGAAAAACAGCGGTTGGATATAAGGTTAACCGAGGAAGGCCATTACCCCAGCAGAGAAAAAGCAAGGGCGGCTATTATGGCCGGCCTGGTTTTTATAAAAGGAGAAAAAGCGGAAAAGCCGGGCTTGATGATCAAACCGGAGACTGTCATCGAAGTGCGCGGCAACCCCTTACAGTATGTAAGCCGTGGTGGGCTAAAACTAGAAAAGGCTGTTCAGGTTTTTAATCTTAACCTGAATGGACGCGTGGTTCTTGACGTCGGGGCTTCTACCGGTGGATTTACCGACTGTGCTCTCCGGCACGGCGCCAGGAAGGTTTACGCGGTGGATGTGGGTTATGGCCAGCTGGCCTGGCAGCTCAGAACCGACCCCAGAGTGGTGGCTCTGGAGCGTAAAAACATCCGTTTTCTGACAAAAGAGGCTTTGCCGGAAACCCCGGACTTTGTAACTGTTGATGTCTCTTTCATATCCCTGAATAAGGTTCTGCCCAGGGTTGGCGAACTTACCACACCCGGGGCTGAGGGTGTGGCGCTGATCAAGCCGCAGTTTGAGGCCGGCAGGGACAAAGTAGGGAAAAAAGGGGTAGTACGCAATCCGGAAACTCACCTGGAGGTGCTGAAGAACATTGAGACTCTTATTACAGAGCTCGGCTGGACGGTAAAAGGACTTGATTACTCGCCCGTCACCGGACCGGAGGGGAATATTGAGTACCTGATTTATTTTCAAAAGAACGGGATGCATGCTGACTGTAATATTAACGAAGTTGTTGAGCGTGCCCATGAACAACTTATTATAAAAAAGCAAAATAACCAACCTTCTTAATATATAATTAGACAAACACGCCGCTGTTGCCGGCGCCAGAATTGAGCTTGCAGTTAAAAAGGGAGGACGCTGCCTTGAAAACTTTCGGGCTGGTGGTAAATCTAAATAAAAAGGGGGTTCGCGATCTCGTAGCACAGATTTCCCGCTGGCTTGAAGACAGGGGATGCGAAGTTTTGATCGAAGAGGTCACCGCTCAACATTTAGATCTTACCAGGTTCGGAGTTTCCCAGGAAGAGCTTTTAGATAAGTCTGAGTGCATACTGGTGTTCGGCGGTGACGGCACTATGCTCTGGACAACACGCCAGGTGGCCAATGCAGGCCTACCTATTGTGGGTATTAACCTGGGGCATCTTGGTTTTCTCACTGAAATAGATATACCGGAGGCACTGCCTGCTCTGGAAAAGATTCTGAAAGGTCATTACCGTATTGAAGAGCGAATGATGCTTCAGGCTGAGGTGTACAGGCAGGGTAATTTAGTTCATAGTTTGGTGGGACTTAATGACGCGGTTATAACCAAAGGGACTATACCAAGGCCGATTTGCCTGAAGGCATATATTAATGATGAGTTCTTCAATAATTATCACGCGGACGGCTTAATCGTAGCCAGTCCCACTGGTTCAACAGCCTATTCGCTTTCAGCGGGAGGACCGCTGGCAACCCCCGAACTCGATCTGATCCTGCTCACGCCCATCTGTCCCCATTCTCTTTGGGCCAGACCAGTGGTTATAACTCCGGATAGTACCATTAAAATCCTGCTTGTTTCAAACTGGGGTGAGGTAATACTGACCATGGACGGGCAGCATGGTATCAGTCTTTGTCAGAACGATGAGATTATAATAAAGAGCTCACCGCAAAAGGCAAAGTTTTTGCGTATGGTAGGTAGAAGCTTTTATGAGGTTTTACGTAGGAAATTGAAAGATGAAGAGGTACGCAACGGTGTCTAAGGGGCTTGGCAGCGCCGTTTATCTGGCCCAACTTTTTGTGTCCGATTCTATTCGTAACGGTGGGACTGTAGTAGACGCCACGGCTGGCAACGGCAATGACGTGCTTTTTTTAGCCCGCCTGGTAGGCGCCGGCGGGAAAGTATACGCCTTTGACACCCAGGCCAAAGCGCTGAAAACCACACAGGAACTTCTGGCAAGAAACGGCTGCGCGGACAGGGTTGAGCTGTTGCAGGCAGGTCATGAGGAGATGAAGAGGTTAGTACCGGGACCTGTTGACGCCGTAATATTTAATCTGGGTTATTTGCCGGGTGGCGATCACTCCATAGTAACACTGCCCGGGACTACAATAACAGCGCTGGGTGCGTCTCTGGACTTGCTGCGGCCGGGTGGCAGGATTGGGCTGGTAATCTATACGGGACACACCGGCGGCAGGGAGGAAGACGAAACGGTTGAGAGATTTGTCTCCTCTCTCAATGCGGACCAGTTTAAAGTGATTAAAATATCTTTTTTAAACCGAGCTGCCAATGCGCCGGTTGTTATTGTAATTGAGAAGGTTGGTGTTTAGATGAAGGCCGAGCGGCAGCGCAAGATACTGGATATTATTAAACATGAGGATATTGAAACCCAGGAGGGACTTGCAGAGGCTTTGAGGGCCATGGGTTACGTGGTTACGCAGGCAACTATTTCAAGGGATATTAAGGAATTAGGCTTGATTAAAATTCCTCGCAGAAACAATGTTTTCTGTTACGCGCAGCCTGCGGGACAATCTTTGCGCAGTGGTGAAGACCGCTTAAGACGCATCTTCAGGGACTTGGTTGTTGGTTTGGATTCCAGTGAAAACCTGATCATAATTAAAACTCAACCCGGTGGCGCCCAGGGTGTGGCATCTGCCATAGACAACTCGGGGTGGAGGGAAATTATCGGCACTGTCGGCGGAGACGATACCATTATGGTTGTGGTTAAGCCGAAAGAAGCAGCCATTGCTGTAGTCAAAAGGTTTGGTGAACTTACAAGAGGATAACCGGAAAAGAACAAACAATTTGACAGGATTAACAAGATTTATTAAGATTAGTAATTCATTAATACAATAAGATATTAAGATTATCCGTTATTTAAATAATTAATCCTGTTTAATCTTGTTAATCCTGTCTAGATGTTTTATTTATTATTCTATAGTTTCAGCGGGGTGAGCATATGCTGCTGAGTATTTCCATCAGGAACTTTGGGATCATCGATCAGTTAAGGATGGACTTTCAAACTGGTTTTAACGTTCTTACAGGTGAAACCGGTGCGGGAAAGTCCATTATAATTGATGCCCTCCAGATAGTCCTCGGTGGGAGGGTGTCCGCTGATCAGATTCGCACAGGCGCTCAGAAAGCGCTTCTTCAGGCTGCTTTTGATATCAGTGCCGTGGAAGGTCTTACCACGTTTTTGGAGGAACAGGGAGTGGATGTGCCGGAGGACGCCATCCTGGTGCTGGCCAGGGAAATAAACCGTTCCGGAAAAAATGTTTCCCGGGTCAACGGGCAGGTTATGACTCTTGGTTTTCTCAGGAAAGTCGGCGGCAGTCTGGCAGACATGCACATGCAGCTGGAGTTGAATTCCCTGCTTGAGCAGGAGAGGCAGCGCCAGCTTTTGGACCGGTTTGGCGGGGACAGAGTGCTGCAGGCTTTACAAGAGGTTACTTTGCTTCATGCGCGATGGAAAGAGGCTCGCCTGAGTTTAGACAGACTTACCGGAGACGCGGCTGACAGAGCCAGGCGCAAGGATGAGTTGCTCTACATGATCAAAGAGGTAGAACTGGCCAAGCTGAAGGCGGATGAGGACATAGAGTTAGAAGAAGAAAGAAAAGTGCTGTCCAACGCAGAGAAGATAAATTCTCTGGTTTCCGGCGCCTACGTTTTTCTTTACGGGGAAGCCGGCGGCCGGGCATCGGCTGTGGACCTGCTGGCACAGGCGGTAAATGCGATGAAAAGCCTGGCTTCACTGGATAAACGGGCTGAGAGTATCCTGGTCTCCCTGGAAAACGCCTTCTACCAGGCTGAAGACGTAATACGGGAACTTGCCTGCTACAGGGACGGTATTGAGTTTAGCCCCATCAGGCTGGAGGTGGTGGAGGACAGGCTCGAGATCATTAAGAGGCTTAAAAGAAAGTATGGCGAAACAATTCAAGAAATATCAGACAGGCTGAAATCTATGCGCAGCGAGCATGAAATACTGGAAAGCAGGGACGAATTGCTGCAGGAAGCCGCTCAGGAAATAGAGAAGGTTGAAGCAGCCTACAGCATGGCTGCCGGGGTTTTAAGCGCCGCCCGCCGGGAGGCGGCGGGGCTGCTCCAGGAGGCTGTTGCGGCAGAGTTAATTTCTTTGGAAATGGGACGGGTGGAATTCCAGGTTGCTTTTACGGAGTTAGCTGGTCCGGCGCGGGAAGGATTGGAAAAGGTTGATTTCCTCATTGCCACGAACCCTGGTGAACCTTTAAAACAACTGTCTAAAATCGCCTCCGGAGGTGAGCTTACCAGGATTATGCTCGCGCTTAAAGCTATCTTGGCCGGTGCTGATGAAATACCGGTCCTGGTTTTTGATGAGGCGGACACAGGCATTGGAGGCCGCGCGCTGCAGGCTGTGGCTGAAAAGATGTCACAGCTCGGCCGGCGCCACCAGGTGATTTGTGTAACTCACTCCGCCCAGGTAGCCAGCTACGCTAAAGCACACCACCTAATTGTTAAGGAAATTGAAGGGGGTCGCATGGCAACAAAGGTTCAGCTGCTTGAGCACGGGGAAAGGCTGGATGAGTTGGCCAGAATGCTGGGCGGCAGGGAGGTAACCGAAATCACACGCCGCCATGCCGGACAAATGCTGGACAGTGGTGCGGGGAAATAGTATTAAAAAATAAAGTCAGTAGACAGAATTCAGAATAATAAATTATATCAATAATTCCAAGATAATGATTAACTTTAGAATAAGTTCTTTCATAGTTCATGATATTTAAACAATGATTTATTTTGTCTTCTGACTCCATATTCTAATCCGTTCTTTTAAAGTGCGGATTTTATTTTTTTATACCAGGAAATGAAACTAAAACTTACATATGTGCTTTTAAAGTCAATAAAAATGCGATATTGGCAAGTTGAGGCACATTTAGGCGTAATAAAAGCGATATGTAAAGGTTATATTAAATTTACACTGATTATATTGAAATATATATGAATATCTCATTATTTTATAGTTTTTGGAGGTGGGTGACAATAAAATTGGAGGAGTGATGCTTGAGGGGAAAGTTAAATGGTTTTCTTTTTAGTATGTTAATATTATTGTCCGGCCTTTTAAGCTCCCAGGTACAGAGTATTATGCTGGTGCCGGACAGGCAATCTGTCGCTGTAGGAGAACCGCTTAAAATAAGTTTCCCCGCTCCGTTACAAAAAGCATTAAAAGCGCAGGTATTGGGGGGAGCAGATTACTTTGATCCAGTTAACGGCCCGGTAGCCTTGCAGCCCGGAGAACTCCAGGTAAGCCTGAGCCTATTCGGGATGGTTCATGTAAAGGATGTGCTGGTAAACGTACTGCCACAGGTGAAAGTTATCCCAGGCGGACAATCTATCGGGGTATTGCTTCACTCCCAGGGAGTCATTGTAGTCGGGCATTCAGCGGTGTTGGAAGAATCAGGACGGGAGGTAAAACCGGCTGAAGAAGCAGGAATAATGGAAGGCGACATTATTTTAAAGATAAATGAAGAAACGGTGCAAAGTGATATTCAAGTGCGTGATATGGTGGCTAAAGCCGGTGCTGCCGGTCAGCCGCTTTTAATTGAAGTCAAGCGGGAAGGAGAATTGTTTACAAAAAAAGTGAAGCCGGCTTTTTGCAGGGAAACGCTGCAATACAGACTTGGCTTGTTGATCAGAGATGGCGCTGCAGGTATAGGGACGCTGACGTTTTATGAACCGGACAGCATGGTTTACGGGGCACTTGGCCACCTCGTTACCGACCTGGACTCAGCTCAGCCTGTTGAACTCTCTGACGGCGAGATAGTGGATGCCCGTGTACAGGGTATTAACAGGGGCAAGCGGGGTCAGCCAGGTGAAAAAGTAGGTATGTTTCCAGTTGAAAAAAAAGTAAGTGGAACTATCAGGAAAAACACAAAGCTGGGCATATATGGCAGCCTGAAAAAGCCAGTTGATAATACTTCATTCAAAGAAGCGATCCCTGTGGCTATGGCTGATCAGATACATGAAGGAAAAGCAGAAATTTTAACAGTTTTGCAAGATGACAGGATCGAAAAATTTGAAATTGAAATAATAAAAATAAATAAGCAGGCCAGGCAGGATGGAAAAGCGCTGGTAATAAAAATTACAGATCAAAAACTTTTAGACCAAACCGGTGGTATAGTTCAGGGAATGAGCGGCAGTCCCATTATCCAGGATGAACAACTGGTAGGCGCCATAACCCATGTTTTTGTTAATGACCCCACCCGTGGCTACGGAGTTCCGGTTCAATGGATGATTGAGGAATCCGGTTTACTAAACGAATATGGCCCGGCAAAACAACAGGCAGCTTAGAGATTTTTTGGATTGCAAATTTTTATCAAATATATAATTTTATTTTATTCACCCTGGGATTAAGCCAATTCTCAGGGTTTATTCTAATTCTATAGAAAATTTTACCATTTTTTTAAAATTTAAATGATCTTTGGAAGGACTTTCTTTTTGGTTGTCGAATCTGTTGGTAAAGAATAATTAACAAAAAATAGAAAAAATAGGAGGCGGGCAATTTTTATGACCAGGAAGTCGATACGGCTGCTAATAGCAGATGATAACAGAGATTTCTGCGAGCTGCTGAAAGAGTTCATTAACCAACAGGAGGATCTTAACCTTACCGGCATCGCCTATAACGGCCTCGAAGCTCTCCAGATGATCAGGGAGCATAACCCTGATGTTGTTGTGCTTGATATTATCATGCCTCATCTGGACGGGATAGGTGTTCTGGAGAAATTGGTAACGGGAAGTTCAGGCAATAAACCGAAAATAATCATGTTAACCGCTTTCGGGCAGGAAAGTGTTACCCAAAAGGCAGTTGAACTGGGCGCTGATTATTATATTTTAAAACCTTTTGATTTTAATGTCCTTGCCACCCGGATTCGCCAACTTGCGCAAGGAGTAAATGTCTCACAGTATATTACACCGGCCAAACCTAAAAATCTTGATATTGCGGTGACAAACATCATCCACGAAATGGGTGTTCCTGCTCATATTAAGGGTTATAATTATTTGAGAGATGCGATTTTAATGGTGATCAGCGAAGTTAACCTGCTTGGCGCTGTAACCAAAGAGCTTTACCCGATGATCGCCCAAAAGTTTCAAACGACTCCAAGCAGGGTTGAAAGAGCTATCAGGCATGCTATTGAGCTGGCCTGGGACCGCGGCAATGTGGAGATGATGACCAAATTCTTCGGTTATACCATTAACCTGGAGCGAGGCAAGCCGACCAACAGCGAATTCATAGCCATGGTTGCTGACAAACTGAGGATTGAGGCCAAAGTGAGTTAAAAAAGTTTAAGATTCTTATTTGATAATTTTACCCGCTATTATTCCAGTAGATTTAAATTAAATACTTTGTTTCAAACGGCACCGCTTGTTTATTTGGTTACCACCAAGAATAGGGGTGCTTCTTTTCGTTCTTTCTGAATTGACCGGCCTAAAGAGATTGTTGTGCTTAATGTTCAAATTACTTATAATTTAAAGAGTGTATCGCGGCGCTGTTCGATTCTGTCGAACATTACCTAAAAGGGATATGAAGAAACATGTCGAAATGCTTTGAAGTAAAAAAACTAAAACGCATCAGCATATTTGCAGGTAATTTTGGCAGCGGCAAAACAGAAATAACACTGAATTACGCCGCCAAAATCCATGAGACGGGAGCAAAGGTCGCGGTAGTGGATCTAGACCTGATCAATCCTTACTTTAGAACCAGGCTGGTCAAAAAAAGCTTTGAGGATAAAGGAATTAGAGTTGTCAGTCCTGAAGGTAAGCTGGCCAATGCCGACGTTCCGGCGCTTTCACCGGCCATATACGGTGTTCTGGAAGACCAAAACAGTTATGGTGTTTTTGACGTGGGCGGCGGCGACATAGGTTCAGTCGTACTGGGACGTTTTACAGATCAGCTGAACGAGGGTACATTTAATTTTTTTTTAGTGGTGAATACCTGCCGGCCTTTTACCAGGGACGTAGATGGTATAATAACAGTTATGCGCGAAATAGAAAGAACCACCAGACTAAAGTTTACCGCCCTGGTCAGCAACACCAACCTCGGACCCGAGACGGACGCGGCAACCGTGCTTGAAGGTTACCGGATCGCCTCGGAGGCGGCGCGTATCTTGAATTTACCGGTTGCCTTTGTGAGTGTTCTCGAAAACCTGGTTGGTTCACTAAAGAAAATTGACGTGCCGGTGCTGCCGCTCACCATGTTCATGAAAGTTCCCTGGTTGAAATAAGTTTTACATCATTCAGCATTTATACGGTTTGATCAAGGTATTGGGGGGGATTATATTTGATTAAAATCACATTCCGGGAAGAGCGCTGCAAAGGATGCCAGCTTTGTACAACTGTTTGTCCCAGGGGGATAGTCGCTATGACCGGCCGTACCAATGAAATGGGATATCATACGGCCACGGTAACCCAGCGGGAAAAATGTACAGGCTGCGCTCTTTGTGCCTTGATGTGC
Source organism: uncultured Pelotomaculum sp. (assembly GCA_964545615.1). Classification (GTDB taxonomy): domain Bacteria; phylum Bacillota; class Desulfotomaculia; order Desulfotomaculales; family Pelotomaculaceae; genus Pelotomaculum_B. The sequence continues at coordinate 2,890 of CAZJGV010000072.1, read as the reverse complement.
CCTGACCTGGTTATTGAAGTGGAGAGGGAGGAGAAGGCGGTTTGAGCAGGATTTTAATGAAAGGAAACGAAGCAATCGGAGAAGGAGCCGTGCGTGCAGGCTGCCGGTACTTTTTCGGTTATCCCATTACTCCGCAGAGCGAGCTTACTCACTTTCTGGCCAAGAGACTGCCGGAAGTAGGCGGGTTATATTTACAAGCGGAAAGTGAAGTGGCGTCCATCAACATGGTTTACGGCGCTTCCGCCGCGGGAGCAAGGGTCATGACATCTTCATCCGGCCCCGGCATCAGCCTCATGCAGGAAGGCCTGTCTTATCTGGCGGGGGCGGAACTGCCAAGTGTGGTTGTGAATTTGATGCGTGGGGGTCCGGGACTGGGGAATATCGCCCCGTCCCAGGCAGATTATTTTCAGGCCACCAAAGGCGGGGGTCACGGTGACTACCACTTAATAGTTCTCGCGCCAAATTCAGTTCAGGAACTTCTGGATATGACGCAGAAGGCTTTTGACCTGGCGGACCGGTACCGCAACCCGGTTATGCTCATGGCTGACGGGGTCATGGGTCAGATGATGGAGCCTGTTGAACTGGCTGACCAATTAGAAGTTGAAACCACAGCCAAACCCTGGGCGACTACCGGCATGGCTTACCACGGCAACAAAAACCTGATCAATTCCTGTTATGTGATCCCTGAACAAATGGAAGATCTAAATATCAGGCTGGAGAAAAAATATGCTGAGATAACCCTTAATGAACAGCAATGCGAGGGTTATATGCTTGAAGACGCCGAAATTGTATTAGTGGCTTTTGGCATGCCTTCGCGCATCTGCCAGGCTGTGGTGGAAAGAGCCCGCGCCGGGGGTATCCCGGCAGGCCTGATCAGGCCAATTAGCCTGTGGCCGTTTCCTATGGAATTTGTCAACAGGGTTGCTGATAAAGCGAGAATGTTTCTGGCCGTGGAACTGAATATGGGCCAAATGATGGAAGACGTGAAACTTGCCGCCTGCGGCAAGGCTCCGGTTTACCACTATGGACGCCTGGGAGGTATGATCCCAGATGTCAGGGAAGTCCTGCGAGAGGTTGAGAAACTTTACAGGGGAGGTGCGGGCCGGTGAAAAAGACAGCAAGACCAGCATCATTAAAAGATGTTCCTTTCCATTACTGTCCGGGCTGCACGCACGGCATAGCACACCGTTTATTAACTGAAGTAATTGATGAGCTTGGTATCCAGGGCATCACCATAGGAGTCGCACCGGTGGGCTGTTCCGTGTTCACCATGGACTACTTTAACTTCGACATGATCCAGGGCTCGCACGGCAGGGGGCCGGCTGTAGCTACGGGAGTGAAACGGGTACTTCCTGACCGGATGGTTTTTACCTACCAGGGCGACGGAGATCTGGCCGCTATAGGTACGGGGGAATTCGTCCACGCCGCGGCCAGGGGTGAGAAAATAACCTGCATTTTCATTAATAACGCCGTTTACGGGATGACCGGCGGACAAATGGCTCCAACTACCCTGGTCGGACAGGTAACGAAAACAACTCCTTACGGCAGGGACGGCAATATTAACGGGTTCCCGATCAAGGTTTGTGAAATGCTGGCGCCGCTGGAAGGCTCCGCTTATTTGGCCAGGGTAGCGGTACACAACCCTAAATCCATAATTATGGCCAAAAAAGCAATAAGGAAGGCCATTGAGGTTCAGATGCAAGGCCTGGGATTTTCGTTAGTTGAGGTGCTTTCGACCTGTCCCACCAACTGGGGCTTATCTCCGGTGAAAGCGGTAAAGTGGCTGGAAGAAAACATGATACCATACTTTCCACTAGGTGAGTACAAGACGCCGGCGGGGGTGAGCTAAAATGCTGGAAGAAATCTATCTCGCCGGACATGGCGGCCAGGGAACCCTTTCAACCGGTCAACTGCTGGCGCTGGCAGCGGTTAAGGAAGGGAAATGTGTCTCTTACGTGCCTTTTTACGGTGTGGAAAAACGCGGCGGCGTGTCCAACTGCGGGGTTACTGTGTCGGACCGGCAGGTTAGCTCCCCCTTTGTTACTGAGCCTACGGTCCTGGTAGCGATGAACAGCCTTTCCCTGGAGAGATATGAAAAAGCGGTAGCGCCGGGAGGGCTGATTATCACCAACAGTTCACTGGTTGATGCGGCTGTATCAAGAACCGATGTTAAAGCTGTCCCAATCCGTGCCAACGAGGAGGCGGAAGCGCTGGGCGACCCGCTGGTCGCTAACAATATTATCCTGGGAGCCGTCCTGGAGCTGACCGGAGTTGTCAGTATTGAAACAGTGGAAGAATCCTTAAAAGAAGTTTTGCCGCAAAGACATCACCATAAGATCCCTGTAAATTTAAAAGCGCTTGAACGGGGAGGGCAGTTGGCCAGGGAGTATATAAATTCTCACGGTGAATAATCTAATAATAAGCTCGAATTCATTTACTCCAATAAGATATAGCAGGGTGGTGCGGCCATGGTTGATGCCAAACGGATAATTGAAGAATTTTTGGAACTGGTCAGCATAGACAGCGTGTCCGGCAAGGAACGGCTGGTGGCTGATTTACTCATTAATAAACTCACAGCACTGGGTTTGGAAGTAATAGAAGACGGGGCCGGCTATAAAGTGGGCTCTGATACCGGCAACATTATCGGGAGTCTCCCCGGCAACGGCAGGGGACCGGTGCTGCTGCTCTGCGCCCACATGGACACAGTTGAACCAGGCTGCGGAGTGCGGCCCCTGTTGGAAGAAGGTGTGATCCGCTCAGCCGGCGAAACCGTGCTTGGGGCGGACGACAAGGCGGGCATAACCACGATTATGGAAGTGCTGAGGCTGATCAGAGAAAAACAGATCGAACACGGAGGTCTGGAGGTTGTGTTCACCATCTGGGAGGAAGG